>NZ_CP035103.1:3339473-3643062 GCF_006094695.1 Kocuria rosea
TGGCGATGAGCGTGAGGTCGTGGGCGACGATGTCGTGCAGCTCCCGGGCCAGCTCGAGGCGCTGCTGCTCGAGGGCGTGGGCCGTGCGCTCCTGGCCCGCGGCGATCTCGACGCGGTCCAGCTCCTGCTGCGCGCTCAGGGCCCGCAGGACGAGACCGGGCAGGAGGAGGACCAGGGTCAGCGGCACGTAGCTCCAGAGGAACTGCGGGCCCACGACCGAGACGTTGACGGCCCACGAGGTCTGCCACACGAGGAAGGCCCCGACGGCCGCGGCGAGTCCGGGCAGGGCCGCCCCGTAGGCGGTGAAGGCCAGGACCAGCGGGATCACGACCATGTAGCTGCCCGGGTTGGTCTGTGGGTGGAGCAGGACCAGCAGCGCGGCGAGCGGCAGCCACGTCCAGCTGGAGCGCAGCGCCAGGACGGCGACCGTGGCGGCTTCGAGGACCACGAGCAGCAGCTCGTAGTCCCGGTCCCCGAACCCCAGGCCCGGGCCGGTCAGCACGAGCCGGACGGCGTCCAGGGCGCTCACCGTGATGAACAGCAGCAGGGCCACCCGCACCCACCGGTGCAGGGGGCGGGCCCGGGCGATCCCCTGCGGCAGGAGCGTGCCCAGGCCGGGCCGGCGGTCCTGCTGCGCTGCGCGGCGTGCCATGCGGTCCTTCCGGTGCGGTGGCCCGGTGCTCCGGTCCACCTCGGAGGATAGCCGCGGGTGCCGGGCCCGTCCGGGAGCGCGCCGGATCAGCACCAGCGCAGGAAGAGGAACGAGCACCCGCGGCTTGTGTGCCCGTCCGGGCTGTCGGTGCCGGGGTCGACCTTCAGGACCGGCGCCAGGGCGACCGGCGATTCCTGGGCCGCGGCGGTGGGAACACCGCCGGCGGTCAGCAGCAGTGCGGCGAGCAGCGAGGCGGCGGAGAGCGTGTTCACGGGGGGTCCTTCCGGCAGGGCGCCGCACCCGATCGGTGTGCGGTCGCGAACCATGGTCGCCGAGGGGTGGGGTCCGCGGGGTCATCCGGGAGGATGGCCGGGGGTCATCCCTTGGGCGGACCCGCGCGCCGGGCGGCCCCGTCCCGCCGGCGCCGTGGCCCCTCTCCGCTACGGTGAGAGCCATGAACGAGCACGCGCCGGCGGCGAGCCCCGTCAAGGTCCTGATCGTCGACGACCAGCAGCTCATGCTCCGCGCCCTGCGCGTGTTCATCGACGCCGAGGAGGACCTCGTGGTCGTGGGCGAGGCCCGCAACGGCCGGGCGGCGGTGGAGCAGTGCCGCGCCCTGCGTCCGGACGTGGTGGTCATGGACCTGCAGATGCCGGTCCTGGACGGCATCGAGGCCACCCGTGCGATCACGCACGAGCACCCGGAGGTGAAGGTGCTGGCCGTGACCACGTTCCACTCGGAGGACTGGGTGACCCCCGCGCTCCGGGCCGGGGCGAGCGGCTACGTGGTCAAGGACTCCGAGCCCCACGAGATCGTGGGCGCCGTGCGCAGCGTGCTGGCCGGGGAGGCCGCGATTTCCCGGCGGGTGGCCGCCACCCTCGTCCGCAGCGTCGTCGCGGACCCGGAGCCGGCGGCGCCGCGCCCCGAGGACGTCGCCGCGGTGGAGGGGCTCTCGGCGCGGGAGCGCGAGGTCGTGGCCCTGCTCTGCGAGGGCCTCAGCAACCGCGAGATCGCCGCCGCGCTCTTCGTGTCCGAGCCGACCGTCAAGTCCCACCTCAGCCACATCCTCACGAAGATGGAGGTGCGGGACCGGGTGCAGGTGGTGATCAAGGCCTACCGCACCGGGCTGGTGACGATCCCCTCGTCCTGAGCCGCCCGCGGGTCCGCGCCGCCGGGGAAGGTCAGCACCGCGTCCGGCGCCAGCTGCGCCGGCGGGCGGTGGGACACCACCAGGACCGCGCGCCGCGCCGCCCACTCCGTGAGCTCCTCGCAGAGCACCGTCGTGGACGCGCCGTCCAGTCCGTTGAACGGCTCGTCCAGGACGACGACGTCGAAGTCGCCGCTGGTGCACACGATCGTCCACAGCTTGCGCCGGTTGCCCGTGGACAGGTGCTCGGCGGCCTCGTCCAGCCACGGTCCGAGCCCGTGGCGCTCCGCCCGGCGCAGCCCCTCCTGCGGGTCGGCGCCGCACCAGCCGCTCGCGAACACCACGTGGTCCCGTGCGGTCATCGTGGGGTAGAGCGCCGGTTCGGTGCGGCAGATCCGGCGCACCCGGGAGGCCTCCGGCGAGCGTGCGTCCACGCCGGCGAGCGTGACCGTGCCCGCGGTCTGCGGCAGGTGCCCGCTGAGGACCTCGACGAGCGTCGACTTGCCGGAGCCGTTGGGCCCCTGCAGCAGCGTCAGCCCGGGGGCGTCGATCCGCAGCGTGAGCCCCCGGTGGACGGGGCGCCCGGCGTCGAAGCCGGCGCTCACCGCCTCGACGTGGATCAGCGGTGGGTGAGGGAGCGGTGCAGGCATGCGAGGGCACCTCCGGCGAGGGTCAGGGCGAGCAGGGGGACGATCCAGGGGTCGGTGGCGGGGAAGGTCAGCGGGACGGCCACGGGCGCGGCGGCGAGGACGACGGTGAGGACCCCCGTGAGCGGGCTGTCCGCGCCCGTCCCCTCGACCGTGCGCGGCGGGGGCAGCAGGTGCTCCGCGACGGTCGCGGCCCACACCGCGCCCAGCACCACGGCCGCGGGCGCCGCGGACAGGGTCCCCGTCAGCACCCGGGCCGCGACGACGAGCAGCAGGGCCGGCAGCAGCAGCGGCAGGGTGAGCGCGGTGAGGTGCCCCAGCGCCACGGAGGAGCGGGACGCCCCGGACTCCACGGCGGTGCGCAGGTGGCGGCCGTAGCGGAAGGCGCCGATGTCCGAGCTCACGAGCTCCGCGAGAGCGAGGCCCGTCATGAGGGCGGCGAAGCCCAGGGTGGGCCTCAGCGCCGCCTCCCACGCCGCGTCCGGCACGGCGGGCAGCGGCGGCATCCGGAGACCGGCGGAGGTCGCCCCGAGCAGCGCCGCGGTCGCGGCGGCGACCGCGGCGGTGATCCGCTGCTGGGCCCGCAGGCGCCACCCGTGCGCCCGCTGGACGCCCAGCACCCGGGCGAACTGCAGGACCGCGGGACCGCTCAGGCGCGGCCGGCGCACCGGGGGCGCGGCGCGCCGGGCCGGGAAGGACACCGCCGCGAGGGCGCGGCGGCCGGCGACGGCACCGGCCGCGCCGACGGCCGTGACCGCCGTGAGGCCGGCGAGGAGGACGGGCTCAGGCAGCCCCGGCGCGGGACCGGGTGCCGCACCGGCCGCCGGGGCGAGGGCGCCGGGGACGAGGGGGGTCAGCAGCAGCACCGCCCCGTGCGCCCCGGCCCCGGCCAGGACGGACGCCGCCGCGAGCACCGCGGGGAAGTGCCGGCGCCCGTTCTCGGGGCGGGCGGCGGAGCGCAGCGCCCCGGCGGCCGTCAGCGCGCCGAAGGCCACGGGCGTCCCCAGCAGCAGTGCCGTCCCCGCGGCCCCGGGCCCGTGCCCGGCCAGGACGGACCCGGCGAGCACCCCCAGGCCCGCGGCGCCCCACACGGCGCTCGCCACGGCCACGCGCGGGAGGGCGTGGACGACGAACACGTCCGCGGCCCGGACGTCGAGGCCCACGAAGAAGTCCCGCTGCGGGTGGTCGCTGACGCAGCTGCGGAACCGGCCGAGGGTCTCGCCCGCGAGGGCGCCGAGCCCGGCGTAGGCGCAGAGCAGCACGAAGAGCCCGACCACGTCCGCGCCCGGCGCCAGCACCGCGGCCGCGCGCGCCGCGAGGATCCCGGCCGCGAACGCCAGGAGCACGGCCCCTGCCGCGGCCCCGACCACGATGCGGCGGGCGGTGTCCACCGGCACGGACGTGCCCAGCGCCTGCAGCAGGTCCGCGATCCGCAGGTCCGCCAGGAGCCGGAGACGGCGGCGGGCCGGCGGGGCGGGCGGCCGCCGCCGCACCGACCCGCTCGTGGGGCTCGCGGTCGCGCTGGTCGTCACGAGAGCCTGCTGCGCGTCCCGGACCGCTCCCGGCGCAGCCCGAGCGCGTTGAACAGGAGCACGACCGTGCCCGCGAGGGCGACGACCACGCCCATGGTGCACAGCCAGCCCACGGGGAACCCGCTCAGCTGCTCGTCGAGGAAGGTCGCGTGGGCCGTCATGGCCAGGAACAGCAGCACGGCCGGTGCCACGGAGCGCGGGCGGGACAGCGGGGTCGCGGCGGCCACGAGCGGCAGGAGCACCCCGGCGACCGCCAGCCCGCCCACGAGGAGGGACCACAGCCCGACCGGGACGGTGCTGGTGCCCCGGCCCTCGAGGAGGATCGCGGTCAGGGCTGCGGCGCTCAGGACGGCCACGGTGACGAGGACCAGTCGGACGTGGTTCTGGGTGAGGGTCGGCACGGTGGGCACTCCTGGTGGTCGAGGATCTGATGAGTGGTGGGGGGCGGGGCCGGCGGCGGGAACGGTGGCCGGGTCACACCATGGCGACGAGCGCGGCGGTCGCGACGGCGACGACGACCACGAGCACCTGGCGGCCGGCGCCGCAGGATCTCCACCGGCCGCGGTAGAGCAGCGCCGCGGCGAGGGCGAGGACCAGCACCGCGGCGGCCTCCACGGGTCCCTCCGCCATCCGCCCGGTGGCCAGGGCCAAGCCCTGGGACAGCACCGTGAGGCCGCCGACCACCAGCGTGTAGAGCCCGATCCGCTGTCCGCCGCCGAGCGGCAGGCCCTGCGGGAGGAGTCTGCTCTCGAGGAGCCCGGCGAACCAGAGGTACAGGGCGAGGACCACGGCGAAGACCAGGACGCCGACGAGCACGGCGACGTTGACCGAGAGCTCGATCAGGGACGGGTCGACCCCCTGCAGCTCGCCGGTCACGGCCGCCGCGGCCTGGTCCTGCATCTGGTCGGTGGTCGCCGGCAGCCGCAGCAGCAGCAGCCCGAGCCCCACCGCCCAGAGGACGGTCCGGACGGGCCGGGTGGTCGCCGGCAGCGGACGGGTGGCAGGGGTCCCGGCGCCGGGGTGGGCGGAGACGTGGAGGCTGGACATCGGGGTCCTTCCGGTAGCGGGGGGAACGGCGGCGCTCACCGCCGGGCGATGAGCGCCGCCTCGATCCCCGCGGCGGCGAGCAGGAGGGTTGCGGCGAGGGCGAGGACGCCGAGGGAGGCCGGCAGCGCCGTGAGGTAGCTGCGCACCAGGCCGTTCCGGCGGGCGGTGAGGGCGGCGGTGAGGGGGAGCAGGCCCGCGGCCGCGGCCACGAGGCAGCCGAGGAACTCGAGCCCCGCGTACCAGCCGGCCGCACCGGCGAGCGCGGCGGCGCCGACGTTGAGCACGCCGATCTTCGCCGTGGCGCCCACGTAGACCGACAGCAGTGCCAGGGACGTGCCCGTGAGCAGGCCGCCGGTGAGCACGCCGCTGTAGAGCAGGGCGGCGGCGCCGAGGTTGCGGGCCAGGATGGCGCCGAAGGACCCGTCGTGGTCCTGACCGGCGCCGGCCGTGTCCTGCAGGGTCGCGGGGACGCGGGAGATGCTCTCGTAGCCCACCAGGAACCCCGCCACGAAGAGCGCCGTGGCGGCCGCCGCCGCCCACCCGAGGGCGCGGCGCGCTGCGCGGGCGTCGCGGGGAGCGGTGCGGAGGTCCGTGGGCACGGTCTTCATGGCGGGGGTCCAGGCAGCGTCAGCGGAGCGGGCGGCGGCTCAGGCGATGGCCAGGCTGCGGGCCTTCTTGGACAGGTACCAGCGGATGGTGCCGACGACCGCGCCGCCGATGCCGAAGCCGAACATCGCGGCCACGAGGGTCAGCGCCCAGCCGCCGGCCTCGACCGCGGCCACGATCTGGCTCGCGGACGCGGCGGAGATGCCGAGGGAGCCAGCGACCCAGGCGATGCCGACACCGCCGAGGACGAGGCCGAGGACGGCGATGGAGGCGGCGGCCGAGACGGGCAGGACCGTGCGGACGGAGGGGGTGCGGGGGGTGGTCATGAAGAGCTCCTGTGTTCCCGAGGTTTCTGTGGGGGGTGCATCATCCGGCGGGTTCCCCGGGTGATGGCTCAGAATCTACGAGAGCCGGGAGGCCGCGGCCATCGGCCGAAGGAATGGTTCCGGACCGTCCGGAGGATGCCGCCGGCCGGTCCGGAAGGACGTCACTGCAGCACCGGCAGCTGGAGCGGGTAGCGGTACACCTCGCCCTTGTTGGCCTTGAGCACGGCCAGGACGTGGCACACCACGAGCAGCACCGCGGCGAGGATCCACAGCACGATCGCCACGGGGATCAGGATCACGGTGAACAGGCACACCCACGCCACCACGTTGAGCAGCCACATGGACAGGTTGAAGTTGAACGACCCGGCGGAGGTGGCGCGCAGGAACGCGTTCTTGTCCCGGT
The DNA here is from genome assembly GCF_006094695.1 of Kocuria rosea. NCBI lineage: Bacteria > Bacillati > Actinomycetota > Actinomycetes > Micrococcales > Micrococcaceae > Kocuria > Kocuria rosea. Next base: position 3,345,834 of record NZ_CP035103.1, read on the forward strand.
GGACGAGCCAGACGACGAGGGGACCCACGAATCCGAGCCACCCGACGGAGACCAGCGCGCCGATCAGTCCGGACAGGTGGGTGAGGACCGCGATGGTGCGGTCGTCCCCCTGCGCCCGGTACTGCGGACGGGGTGCTGACGGTGGAAGGTAGGACATGGGGTTCTCCTGGTGGGCAGTGGCGGAACCGGTCGCGGCACCAAGTGCCGCGGACGCCGGACCGGCGCGGTGCAGCCAGCGTATCGGGGCCGGGCCCGCGCCCGGTATGGGGGAAGACCGCACATGACGGCGGCGGATCCCCGCCGTCACGCACGGCACCGACGACGACGACGCGACGCGCGCTGGTCTACGATTCTCGGCAGACCGTTCCCGGCCCGCCCCCGCGGGCCTCTTCCCGAGGGAGGCCCGTGGCTCCGCAGCTGCGCCCCAACAAGTACGCCTACCGGGCCATCGTGCTCGCCGGCCTCGCCGCGGTGAAGCTCTTCCGCGTGCCCCTGCTGGCCTCGGGCGAGGAGCACCTGCCCACCGACCAGGTGGTGCGCGGCCTGCAGCGGGAGGTCCGCCCCGGCCGGGGCGCCGTCGTGGCGGTGACCCACTTCGGCTACCTCGACTTCGTCTTCGCGCAGCTGGTGGTCTGGCGCCGGCTGCGGGCCCACTCCCGCTTCCTCATCACCCGCAAGCACACCGGCAGCGCCTTCGTCACGGCGGTGTGCCGGCTGTGCGACCACGTCGTGGTCGACCGCGCCGACGGCGCCCCGGCCTACGCCGAGGCCGTGGCCAAGCTGGCGCGCGGCGAGTTCCTCGCGGTGTTCCCGGAGGGCGGGGTCAGCCGCAGCTGGACCGTGCGCCCGCTGCGCACCGGCGCCGTGCGCATGGCCGCCGAGACCGGCGCGCCCGTCATCCCGGTGTCCGTGTGGGGCGGCCACCGGATGCTCACCCGCGGGCGCGGCCGGATCCGGCTGCGCGACGTGTGGCGCACGCCGGTGCGCGTGCACGTCGGCCCGGTGCTGCGGGTGGACCCCGACGAGGACGTCCGCGCCGCGAGCGCCCGGCTGCGCGCGGTGCTGCAGGAGGGGATCGACCGGTGCATCGACAGCTACCCCGTGACCCCGGAGCCGGGTGCGTGGTGGATGCCGGCGCACCGGGGCGGGAGCGCGATCACGGTCCAGGAGCAGATCGACGCCGACGCCCGGGAGCGGGAGGCCTACAAGCGCACCGGCTGAGCCCGGCCGGGGCACCGTCTCAGCGGAAGCCGGCGCGCAGCACCAGCTCGAGCTGGAACCGGCTCCTGGGGTCGTTGAGGCGGTCCCCGAAGACCTCCCGGAGCTGGTTCACCCGGTAGCCCACCGTCTGCTCGTGGATGTTCAGCTCGGCGGCCATCGCCGCGCGCTGCCCGTGGTGCTCGAGCCAGCACAGCAGGGTCGTGACCAGCCGCTCCCGCTGCCCGGCCTTGAGCTCGTCCAGCGGGGCCAGGCACTGCGCGGCGAGGTCCGCGACCACACTGCGCTCGCTGTGCAGGACGAGCTCCATGAGGTGCTCCGAGACCCACAGCGGCCCGGCGTCGGCCGGTTCCTCCCGCTGCAGCAGATCCCGGGTCAGCACGGCCAGGCGCAGGGACTCGGGGGCCGCGTACCAGGGCCGGCCCGGGCCGATCACCGCTCCCCGGCCGGTGAGCGCGCGCTCCAGCTCCCGGCGGCCGGTCGGCGAGGAGGGCTCGGGGACCACCGCCACCACGTCGCCGGGGCGGGACGTGAGCAGCGCCCGCTCCCCGAGGCGCGAGCGCAGCCCCACCCGCCGGTCGGCGGCCAGCGTCACCACGACCACCCGGTCGGGCACCGGCCACCCCGCGGCGGCGGCGGCCGTGCGCACCGCGTCCTCCACCACGTGGCCGCGGACGAGCATGTCCGCGAGCGCGTCCAGCAGACGGTCCCGCTCCCCGGCACGCTCGGACTGCTCCATGGCATAGCCCTCGGCGCTGGCCGCGGAGAGCTCCTCGATGTAGGCGAACACGGACTCCGCGAGGCCGATCAGCACGGACGCCTCGAACCCCGCGTCCATGGCCACGCGGGAGAGCGAGCGCAGCGTGGTGCGCGCCCCGGAGCGGTAGGCCGCGAAGAGGGCGTCCATCGGCCGGCCCTCGCGCACCTCGCCGCGGCCGAGCCCCTCGTAGACCCGCCGGTCGTCCCCCATCAGCGCCGGCTGCTGGGTGCCGGGCAGCTGCAGGAACCGGGTCAGGGCCACCTCGACCCCGCGCCGGATGCTGTCGCCGAACAGGCCCTCCAGCGGCCGGGCGTAGACCGGGACGTCGAGCCGCACGGCGTCCAGCAGCTCCTCCGTCACCGCCGGCAGGTGCGGGACCAGGAGGGGGGTCAGCGCCGGCGGCAGGGAGGTCCACGGCAGCTCCCGGTCCGCCCGCCGCCCCGGCTGCGCGTGCTCCGTCGTGTGGTCCACCCGCTCCACGATCCCCCGCTTTCATTCCGACACCACAATTTCTCTGCTGAAAGAGTACGCGACGGGACGAGAACTGCCGTCGGATTTGGGGCACAGTTATTACGTGCCCCAACTGCGACTGTTCACCCGCCTGGCCTCGGCCTTCACCACGCCCCGCTCCCCCGAGGACTTCCTGCGGCTCATCGACCCCCTGGCCAGCGCCCGCCAGCTGCGCGGCCTGGTGACCGCCGTGGTGCCCGAGACCGCGGACTCGGTGACGATCCGCTTCCGCCCCGGCCGCGGCTGGAACGCGCACGAGGCCGGCCAGTGGGCCCGCATCGGCGTGGAGATCGACGGCGTGCGGCACTGGCGCTCCTACTCCCTCAGCACGGGCGCCGGCCAGGACCCGGCGATCACGGTGACGGCGATGGGCAAGGTCTCCACCGCCCTCGTCCGGGGGACCCGGCCCGGTGACGTGCTGTTCCTCGCCCCGCCCGAGGGCGACTTCGTCCTCCCCGAGAGCCCGCGCCCGCTGCTGATGCTCACCGCCGGCAGCGGCCTGACGCCGGTCATGTCCATGATCCGCACCCTCGTGCCCCGCCGTCCGGACGCCGACCTGGTGCTCGTGCACTCCTCGCGCTCCCCGGAGGAGTCCCTGTTCCGCGAGGAGCTGCTGGAGCTCACCGACCAGTTCCCCGGCTTCCGCCTGGTCCAGTGGTTCACCGGTGAGCGCGGCCGCCGCCTCGACCTCGCGGCCACCGCCGACCTCGACGCCGCGTGCCCCGACTGGCGCGACCGCGCCGCCTACGCGTGCGGCCCCGCCGACTTCCTCGACGCCGCCGAGGCGCTCTGGCAGCGGGAGGAGGGCGAGCTGCGGGTCGAGCGCTTCGCCGCCGTGGTCGCCCCCGGCTCCGGCGGGGAGGGCGGGCGCGTGACCTTCGAGAAGTCCGACAAGGAGGTCGAGGCCGACAGCGCCACGACCCTCCTGGCCGCCGGCGAGGACGCCGGTCTGATGATGCGCAGCGGCTGCCGCATGGGCATCTGCCACGCGTGCGTGACCCCGCTGCTCTCCGGGCAGGTCCGTGACACCCGCACCGGCGAGGTCCACGGCGAGCCCGGCCACCTCGTCCAGACCTGCGTGTCCACGGCCGCCGGTCCCGTCAGCCTCGACGCCTGACCCCGAAGCTTCCAGCACTCGTTCCCCGACCCCGTTCCGAAAGGACCGACACCATGACGATCGTCACCCCCTTCCTGCTCGACTCGGGCCGCCCCACCGAGTCGGCCAAGCCCTCCGCCGCCGCGCACCTCTCCGACGAGCAGGTCGAGGAGCTGGGCCGCGAGCTCGACGCCCTCCGCGAGTCCGTGATCGCCACCCGCGGGGCGAAGGACGCGGCCTACATCCGCCGCGTCATCGCCACGCAGCGCTCCCTCGAGCTGGCCGGGCGCGCCACGCTGCTGTTCGCCAAGCACAAGCCCGCCTGGTTCGCCGGCACCGGCATGCTGACCGTCGCCAAGATCCTGGAGAACATGGAGATCGGGCACAACGTGCTGCACGGGCAGTGGGACTGGATGCGCGATCCCGACATCCACTCCACCACCTGGGAGTGGGACTTCGTGACCCCGTCCCGGGCGTGGCAGCACACCCACAACGACCTGCACCACACCTGGACCAACGTGGTCGGCAAGGACCGGGACGTCGGGTACACCATTCTGCGCATGGACGAGGACCAGGAGTGGAAGCCCTGGAACCTCGGCAACCCGGTGTACAACGCGCTGCTCGCCCCGGTCTTCGAGTGGGGGATCGCCATCTACGACCTCGAGCTCGACGAGTACCGCGAGGGCCGCAAGCCGAAGTCGGAGCTCCGGCGCAGCCTGAAGGCCCTCGGGGCGAAGTTCCTGAAGCAGGCCGCGAAGGACTACGTGGCCACCCCCGCCGCCGCGGCCCTGGCCGGCTCCGGGAAGCAGGCCCTGACCGCGACCCTGACCGCCAACGCCGTCCGCAACGTCTGGGCGCACGCCGTGATCTTCTGCGGCCACTTCCCCGCCGGGGCGGACACGTTCACCGAGGAGCAGATCGAGGGCGAGACCCGCGGCGACTGGTACGTGCGGCAGATGATCGGCTCGGCCAACATCTCCGGGTCGAGGCTGATGCACCTCATGACCGGCAACCTGTCCTTCCAGATCGAGCACCACCTGTTCCCGGACCTGCCCTCGAACCGCTACGCCGAGGTCGCCGTCAAGGTGCGCGAGATCTGCGAGCGCTACGAGCTGCCCTACACCACCGGGCCCCTGCCGAAGCAGGTCGCCTCCGCGTGGGCGAAGGTGTTCCGCCTGGCCCTGCCCTGATCCGTCCCCGCACGACGACGGACCGAACGGCCGCGATGCTCCGGCACGCGGCCGTTCCGCGTGCCGGGACCGGGCCGGGCTCCTGTCGGGCGGCGTTGGTAGGCTCGCGGGACCCGCACGAAAGGCAGGCCATGAGCTCTCCCCAGCGCGTCCTCATCACCGGTGCCACCGGTTACATCGGAGGGCGCCTGGCGCCCAGGATGCTGGAGGCCGGGCACACCGTGCGCGTCGCCGTCCGGTCCCCCGGCAAGCTGCGCGCCGTGCCGTGGCGGGACCGGGTGGAGGTCGCCGAGACGGACCTCAACGACCTCGACGGGATGACCGCCGCGTGCCAGGACGTGCACACCCTCTACTACCTGGTGCACTCCATGGGCGGCTCCCGGGAGTTCGAGGAGGAGGAGGCCGAGATGGCCCGGACCGTGGCCCGGGCCGCGGAGCGGGCCGGGGTGCGGCGCATCGTCTACCTCTCGGGGCTGCACCCCCAGGGCGTGGAGCTGTCCCAGCACATGCGCTCCCGGGTCCGGGTGGGCGAGATCCTGCTCGCGAGCTCGGTCCCGGCGGTGGTCTTCCAGGCCGGCGTGGTCATCGGCTCCGGCTCGGCGTCCTTCGAGATGATCCGCCACCTCGGCGACACCCTCCCGATCATGCCGGCGCCGTCCTGGGTGACCAACAGCATCGAGCCCATCGCCGTCCGTGACGTGCTGTACTACCTGATCCACGCCATGGACCTGCCGGAGGGCCTCAACCGCACCTTCGACATCGGCTCCCGCGACGTCATGACCTACGCGGACGCCATGCGCCGCTACGCCCGGGTGGCCGGGCTGCGCCGGCGGGTGGTCTTCCACTTCCCCCTCCCCGCGCCCCGGCTGTCCGGGTTCTGGGTGGGCATGGTCACCCCGATCCCCCTGGGCCTGGCCGTGCCGCTCGTGCAGTCGCTGCAGCACGACGCCGTGTCGGGCGAGCACGACATCGACGACCACATCCCGCCGCCCCCCGAGGGGCTGGCCGGCTACCGCCGCGCCGTGGCGCTCGCGCTGAAGAAGATCGAGGACAACTCCGTGGAGACCACGTGGGACGTCCACTACAGCTCCTCCGAGGCGGCCGCGGACCCGCTGCCCTCGGACCCGGACTGGGCGGGGCGCACCGTGTTCGTGGACGAGCGCAGCCGCACGGGCCCGGCGCGGCCCGAGCAGGTGTGGCGGGTCGTCGAGTCCATCGGCGGGCGCAACGGCTGGTACTCGCTGCCCCTGGCGTGGCAGGTCCGCGGCGTCATGGACAAGCTCGTGGGCGGGGCCGGCCTGAACCGCGGCCGCCGCGACGCCACGGACCTGCAGGTGGGCGAGTACGTGGACTGGTGGCGCGTCGAGGCCATGGAGGAGGGGCACAAGCTGCTCCTGCACGCCGAGATGCGCGCCCCCGGCCGGGCGTGGCTCGAGCTGTCCGTGGAGCCCGAGGGCGAGGGCAGCCGGTACACGCAGCGGGCCATCTTCTTCCCCCGGGGCCTGCCGGGCCGGCTCTACTGGTGGGGCGTGTGGCCCTTCCACGGCTTCATCTTCCCGTCCATGGCCCGCAACATCCTCGCCACCGCCGCCGCGCTGGACGACCCAGCCCCCGGCGCCCCGGGACAGTCGGACCAGGCAGCCCAGGCCGACGAGGCCGCGGCGCGGATCAGTCCTGCCGGGGAGACCCCGGCCCGCGGCTGAGCCCCTCGGGGCCCGCCACGGGCCGGGGACCGGGGCGGCCCCACTCGCTCCAGGAGCCGTCGTAGACCGTCACGTCCTCGCGGCCGGCGAGGTGGGCGCCGAGCGCCAGGACGCACGCCGTGAGGCCCGAGCCGCAGCTGGTGACGATCCGCCGCCCCTCGGGCGCGGCCGCCGCGATCCGCTCCCGCAGCTGCGGCAGCGGCAGCAGCCGCCCCTGCCCGTCCTGCAGGTCGGTGTAGGGCAGGTTGACCGCCCCCGGCATGTGCCCGGGGCGCAGGCCCGGCCGCGGCTCGGGCTCGGTGCCCGCGAACCGGCCGGCGGAGCGGGCGTCCAGGACGGTGGCGTCCGGGTCGGCCAGGGCGCGGGCGACGTCCTCCGCCCCGACGAAGCCGCCCGGACGGGGCACGAGCTCCACGTCGCCGGGCTCGGCCGGCGGCGCGGCGTGCGCCCCCGTGGGCCGGCCCTCCGCGGCCCACGCCGGGAGGCCGCCGTCGAGGACGGCGACCCGGTCGAAGCCCGCGGTCCGGAGCAGCCACCAGACGCGGGCGGACGCGAAGACGCCCTTGGCGTCGTAGGCCACCACCGTGCTCGAGTGCGAGATGCCGAGCGCCCGGGCCGCCGCGCTCAGCTGCTCCGCCGGGGGCGCCGTGTGCGGCAGGTCCGAGGACGGGTCCGAGAAGGCCCCGTCCAGGTCCAGGAGCACCGCCCCGGGGAGGGCCTCGTCGGTCCGGTTGAGCGTGGAGCTCGCGTCCACGAGCACCAGCCGGGGGTCCTGGAGGTGCTCGGCCAGCCAGTGGGTGCTCACCACGGGCCCGGGGAGCTCGAGCGATGCGCTGATGTCGTCGTTCCGGGTGCCGGTGCTCATGCGTCCAAGGCTAGTTCCGCCGGGGCAGTACCGTCCCGGCAGCCGCACGGGGCGGGGCCGCGGGCGGGGCCCCGGTAGCCTGGGCAGGTGGCCGAATCGCTCCGACAACGTGTCCTCGGCGGCGTCCGCGGCCTGGCGCCCGGTTACTTCGCCCTCGTCATGGCCAGCGGCATCCTCTCGGTGGGCCTGCAGATGCAGGGCTTCGCCGCGCTGTCCACGGCCCTGCTCGCGGTGTGCGCGGGCAGCTGGGCGGCGCTGTGCCTGCTCACCGTCTGGCGGTTCGCCGTCTTCCGGCGAGAGTTCGTCGTGGAGTTCCTCGACCCTCGCCGCGCGTTCGGCTTCTTCACCTTCGTGGCCGGCACGAACGTGCTGGCGTCCCGGCTCGCGACGACGGGCTGGCACGGGGCCACGGCCGCGCTCCTAGGACTCGCGGGGGCGGTGTGGCTGGGCCTCGGCTACGTGGTCCCGTGGAGCGCGGTGCTCTCCCGGCGCACCCGCCCCGTGGTCAGCACCGCCAACGGGACCTGGTTCATCTGGGTGGTGGCCAGCCAGTCCGTGGCCGTGGCCGCCGCGGCCCTGGACCCGGTGGTGGGCAGCGACGCCTGGCGGCACGTGCTCTCCGTCGTCGCGGTCGCCGGCTGGTCCGTGGGGCTGTTCCTCTACGCCGCGGCGGGCGTGCTCGTGACGCTGCGCATGATGCTCTATCCGCTGCGGCCGGTCGACCTGACCCCGCCGTACTGGGTGGCGATGGGCGCGTGCGCCATCACCGTGCTGGCGGCCTCCCGGATCGTGGAGATGTCCGACACCCCGATGGTCGCCGTGGTCCGCGGGCTCGTGGCGGGTCTGGGCCTGGTCTTCTGGGCGTTCGCCACCTGGTTGATCCCGGCCCTGGTGGCGGCCGGGTGGTGGCGCCACCGCGTGCACCGGGTGCCGCTGCGCTACGAGTCCTCGCTGTGGAGTGTGGTCTTCCCGCTGGGGATGTACGCCGTGGCCAGCATCTATCTGGGCCGCGCGGACGACCTGCCGATCGTGGGTCTGGTCGGGGCCGTCTGGCTGTGGGTGGCCCTGAGCGCCTGGGCGATGGTGTTCACTGCCATGCTCGTGCACCTGGTCCGCCGGCTGCTCCTCGGCCGGGAGGATCCGGCTCCGGCCTGGCCGGAGCCGGACGCATCCGTCAGGCCGGACCCAGGGGGCGGACCGGGCGCCGCCCGCTGACCCGGCGGAACCGGCGGCGCCGGCGGCGCAGCCGACCGGGCGGAAAGGACCGGTCAGGCGGTGAGCGCGCGCTCGAGGTCCTCCAGCTGGTCCTCGACGTCCTCGATGCCCACCGAGAGCCGCACCAGGTCCACGGGCACGGCCAGCGCGGTGCCCTTCACGGAGGCGTGCGTCATCTCCGAGGGGTAGCAGACCAGGGACTCCACCCCGCCCAGGCTCACCGACAGCGAGTACAGCCGGGTGCCCTCCGCCACCGCCCGGGCCGCGGCCTCCCCGCCGGTCAGCCGGAAGGAGACCATGCCGCCGAACCCGCGCATCTGCGCGGCGGCGAGCGCGTGGCCGGGGTGCCCGGGCAGCCCGGGGTAGAGCACCTGCGCGACCTCGGGGCGCTCCAGGAGCCACTCGGCGATCCGCTGCGCGTTGTCCTGGTGGCGCTCCATCCGCAGGCTCAGGGTCTTGAGCCCGCGGGCGGCCAGGTAGCTGTCCTGGGGGCCCGCCACGGCGCCGGCGGCGAACTGCTGGAAGCCGACCGCCTCGGCGAGCGGGGCCCCGCGCCACTGGGCCGCGCCCACGACCACGGCGCCGCCGAGCACGTCCGAGTGCCCCCCGATGTACTTCGTGGTGGAGTGCACCACGGCGTGCGCGCCGAGCTCGAGGGGGGTCTGCAGGTACGGGGACGCGAAGGTGTTGTCGACGACGAGCAGCGCCCCGGCGTCCCGGGCCAGCTGCGCCCACGCCGCCACGTCGGCGATGCCGAGCAGCGGGTTGGACGGCGTCTCGAGCCACAGCACCTTCGTGGCGCCGGGGCGCACGGCCGCCCGGACGGCGTCGAGGTCCGTGATCTCCACGGGCGTGTGCCCGATGTCCCACGGGGCGAGGACCCGGGTGATCAGCCGGTTGGTGCCGCCGTAGCCGTCGGCGCCGAGCACGATGTGGTCGCCCGGGCGCAGCACGGCGCGCAGCAGGGCGTCCTCTGCCGCGATCCCCGAGGCGAACGCGAACCCCCGCTCGCCGCGCTCCAGGGCCGCGAGCTGCTCCTCGAAGCCGCTGCGGGTGGGGTTGGAGCCGCGGCTGTACTCGTGCCCGGCGCGCAGCACGTTGATCCCGTCCTGGGCGAACGTGGAGGTCTGGTAGATCGGCGGGATGACCGCCCCGGTCAGCGGGTCGGGCTCCTGGCCGGCGTGGACGGCGGTGGTCGTGAAGCCCCGGTGGCGGGTGCGGGTCTCGGTGGGGGACGTCATGGCGGGGCTCACTTCCGGGTGGTCTGGACGGCGGTGACGACGGTGTCGAGGGCCTGGCCGAGGTCGGCCACGAGGTCCTGGGGGGACTCGAGGCCGATCGAGAGCCGGATCGTGGTCTCGGCGATCCCGCCGGCCCGGCGCTGCTCGGGGGTCAGGCGGCAGTGCGTCATGGCCGCCGGGTGGGCCACGAGGCTGCGGGTGTCCCCGATGTTGGCGACCAGCTTGAACAGCCGGAGCGCGTCGATGAACGGGCCCACGGCGCCGTCCGGGGCGGCGAGGTCGAAGGAGAACACGGAGCCGGTCCCGCGCGGGAAGTCCCGGGCCGCGATCCCGGCGCCGGGGTCCCCGGGCACGCCGGGGTGGTGGACGCGGGCGACGGCGGGGTGCCCGGCCAGGAACTCGGCCACCGCCAGCGCCGAGGCCGTGTGGCGGGCCACGCGCAGGTCGAGGGTCTCGGTGCCCTGCAGGATCTGGCTGGCATTGAACGGGGAGAGCGTGGTGCCGAGGTCGTGCACGTACTTCGCCCGGACCAGGTGCAGGTAGGGGCTGGCGGCGGCGCACTTGTCGACGAGGCTGAGTCCGCCCCAGCGGGCGCGGGCCTGGGTGAACTGCGGCCACTTGTCCGGCCGGGCGGACCAGTCGAAGGTCCCGCCGTCCACGACCGCCCCGGCGAGCGCGTTGCCGTGCCCGCCCAGGAACTTGGTGGCCGAGTGCACCACGATGTCCGCGCCCTTCTCCAGCGGCCGGTACAGGGCCGGGGACGCGAGGGTGTTGTCGACGACGACGGGCACCCCGGCGGCCCGGGCGACGTCGGCGATCCCGGGCAGGTCCGGGAGGGTGGCCAGCGGGTTGCCGATGGACTCGAGCAGGAACGCGCGGGTGTCGGGGCGCACGGCCGCGGCCCACGCCCCCGGGGCGGTGGGGTCCACGAAGGAGACCTCGATGCCGTAGTCCGCGAAGGAGTCGGTGAGCAGGTCCACCGTGCCCCCGTAGAGCTTCTCGGAGGCCACGAGGTGCTTCCCGGCGCCCTGGCCGAGCAGGGCCAGCAGCGCCACGGCCACGGCGGACTGGCCAGAACCGGTCGCCACGGCGCCCGCGCCGCCCTCGAGGTCGCTGATCCGCTGCTCGAGCACGGCCACCGTGGGGTTGCCGGTGCGCGTGTAGGTGAAGCCCGGCCGGGTCTGGGCGAACATCTGCCGGGCCGCCTCGTAGTCCGGGAACTCGAAGGCCGCGGTCTGGTAGATCGGCACCGTCAGGGTGCGCTGGACGACCTGGTCGTGGGTGCCGGCGTGGATCTGCCGGGTCGCGAGGTCGTGGTCGGTCACGGGGATGGACATGGCGCTGCTCCTGTGCCTTGCTCTTACCCGCACCGGTCATCCGCGCGGGCCCGGTGGGCACGCCGCGGAAGATGCAGGCCGCTTCCTCATCCGAACCACCCAATGAGCATGGGGTTGGTGCGTGACCAAGTCGGAGCTTGGCGGTCACGTCTCGTGAAGCTGGAACAACACTATGCGCAGAGGTAGTGGGTGTCCCTCCGCGTCGGAAGATGACGACCGTGACGGTTCGTGACGCCGGCCGTGCGCGCCGGGCCCGGCGCGGGGCCGGCGCGTCAGGCCCGGGTGTCGATGTCCTCGAAGATCAGGAACGTCTGGGTGTCCACCACGCCGGGCAGCTGCTGGACGTGCTCGAAGATCACCTGCCGCAGGTGCACGGTGTCCACGGCCCGCACGAGGAGCATGACGTCGAAGTTCCCGCCCACCAGGGCGATGTGGTGCACGGCGGGGATCGCCTGGAGCTGGGCGCACAGCTCCCGCCAGGTGTTCTGCTGGAGCTTGAGCGTCACGTACGCGGAGGCCTGCAGGCCCGCCCGGACCGGGTCGATCACGGTGCTGAAGCGCAGGATCACCCCCTCGTCCCGGAGCCGGTTGATCCGGGCGTAGGCGTGGGCGCGGGAGACGTGCACGGCCGCGGCGATCGCCGTCACGGACTGCCTCGCGTCCCGGGACAGCTCCGCGAGGATCTTCCGGTCGGTCTCGTCCAGCGGCACGGGGGTCGAGGGCACGGCGGGCTCCTTCGGGGCGGGTCGGGCGCGGGGCCCGGAACGTGTCGGACGAATGCGTGTGCTCCACGCCACACTAGAACATTTCGTCCACGCGCGGTGCACTGTCCGTCTCAGACTTCTGCATTTTCCCCACTCTGTGGATACGAACCATGCCCGGTTCCCATACTGGGGAGACAGAGCCGCACCACCTTCCTGCCCTCCCCGGACCGCGGCCGCACCGGGGACCGACCGAGGGGACACCATGAGCCAGACCGTCGAGACCCCCGAGGACCCGATCCTCCGGGCCTCCCAGAGCTTCGGCATCACACCGGAGCAGTACATGCTCCCGGCCCGCGGTGAGATCCGCATGGTCGACCCGAGCGGGCGGCTGCTCGCCCCCGAGGAGCAGGGCACCGGCCCCGGCCACGAGTACCCGCTGCCGGCCCCGGACGTCCTGCTGGGCGCCTACGAGAAGCTGGTGGTCGGGCGGCGGGTCAACGACCAGAACTCCGCGCTGGTCCGCCAGGGCAGGATGGCCGTCTACCCGTCCAGCCACGGCCAGGAGGCCTGCCAGGTGGCGGCCGCCCTGTGCCTCGAGGAGGGCGACTGGCTGTTCCCCACCTACCGGGACACCGTGGCGGTCATGACCAAGGGCGTGGACCCGATGCAGGTCATGGCGATCTTCCGCGGTGAGTGGCACAGCGGCTACGACCCGCACGAGCACCACGTGGGCATCCAGTCGACCCCGCTCACCACCCAGCTGCTGCACGCGGTGGGCGTGGCCCACGCCGCCAAGCTGCGCGGCGAGGACACCGTGGTCCTGGCGATGTGCGGGGACGGCGCCACCAGCGAGGGCGACTTCCACGAGGCCCTGAACTTCGCGGCCGTGTTCAAGCTGCCGGTCGTGTTCTTCGTGCAGAACAACGGCTACGCGATCTCCGTGCCCCTGTCCCAGCAGTCCGCGGCCCCGAGCCTCGCCCACAAGGCGGTCGGCTACGGCATGGCCGGCGAGCGCGTGGACGGCAACGACCTCGTGGCGCTGCTCGCCACCCTGCGGCGCGCCGTGGACCTGGCCCGCTCCGAGTCCGAGCCCCTCCTCGTGGAGGCGCACACCTACCGCATGCAGGCGCACACCAACGCCGACGACGCCACCCGCTACCGGGACGACGCCGAGGTGCAGGAGTGGATCGCCAAGGACCCGGTGACCCGGATGCGCGCCTACCTCGGCGCCGAGGGCGTGCTCGACGACGCGGCGGAGCAGCGCATCGCCGCCGCCGCCGAGGACGTCGCCACGGCCCTGCGCGACGGCATGAACGCCGACGTGGAGATCGACCCGCTCGAGCTGTTCCGCCACGTCTACACCGAGCAGACCCCGCAGCTCGCCGAGCAGGAGCAGTTCCTGGCCGCCGAGCTCGCCCGAGAGGAGACCGGACAGTGAGCACCCTGCACGCCCCCGCCCCGGCCGGCGAGGCCCCGGCGGTCAAGCCCGCCACCTTCGCCCAGGCGCTCAACACCGCCCTGGCCGACGCGCTGGCCGCCGACCCCGCCGTCGTCGTCTTCGGCGAGGACGTCGGCACCCTCGGCGGCGTCTTCCGCATCACCGACGGGCTGACGAAGCGCTTCGGCCGCACCCGGTGCTTCGACACCCCGCTGGCCGAGTCCGGGATCGCCGGCATGGCCGTGGGCATGGCGATGAACCGGATGCGCCCCGTCATCGAGATGCAGTTCGACGCCTTCGCCTACCCGGCCTTCGAGCAGGTCGCCTCGCACATCGCGAAGATGCACAACCGCACCCGCGGCGCCGTGCGCCTGCCGATCGTCATCCGCATCCCCTACGCCGGCGGCATCGGCGGCGTGGAGCACCACTGCGACTCCTCCGAGGCCTACTACGCCCACACCCCGGGCCTGAAGGTGTTCACCCCCGCCACGGTCGAGGACGCCTACCTCATGCTGCGCGAGGCGATCGACTCGGACGACCCCGTCGTGTTCTTCGAGCCCAAGAAGCTCTACTGGTCCAAGGCCCCCGTGGACCTGGCCGAACTGAGGGACCGCTACGAGAACGGGGCGCCCGAGCGCCGGGAGGGCCGCGCCGTCGTCGCCCGCGCCGGCGAGGACGCCACGCTGCTGGCCTACGGGCCGTCCGTGCCGACCGCCGTGGCGGCCGCCGCGGCCGCCGGCGCCGAGGGTCGCTCGCTCGAGGTCGTGGACCTGCGCAGCATCGTCCCGTTCGACGACGAGACGGTCGCCGCGTCGGTGCGGAAGACCGGGCGCGTGGTGGTCGTGGCCGAGGCGCCGGGCTTCGCGTCCGTGGCCGCCGAGATCGTGGCCCGCGTCCAGGAGCGCTGCTTCCACTCCCTGGCCGCGCCCGTGCGCCGCGTGACCGGGTTCGACATCCCGTACCCGGCGCCCAAGCTCGAGGAGCACTACCTGCCGAGCGTCGACCGCATCCTCGACGCCGTGGACGACCTGCAGTGGGAGGACTGACCATGACCGTGAAGACGTTCACCCTGCCGGATCTCGGCGAGGGACTGACCGAGGCCGAGCTCGTGAGCTGGCTCGTCCAGGTGGGCGACACCGTCGCCGTGGACCAGCCGATCGCCGAGGTGGAGACCGCCAAGTCCGCCGTGGAGGTGCCCTGCCCCTTCGCCGGGACCGTGCACCAGCTGCACGGCGCCTCGGGGCAGACCCTCGACGTCGGCGCGCCGCTGATCTCCGTCGACACCGCGGACCGGGCCGGGACGCCCGCCCCGCAGGGCGGCGGCCCGAAGGGCGGGCAGTCCTACCGGGAGGAGGAGCGCGCCGGGGCGGACCCCGCGGCGGCCGCCGAGGCCTCCGACGACGACGCAGGATCGGGCAGCGTGCTCATCGGCTACGGCACGCCCGCCGGCGGCACGGCCGGACGCCGGCGCCGGCCGAAGCGGGCCGGTGCCACCGGCCCGGCCGCCTCCGCCGCCCGGCCGGTCCCCGAGCCTGCCCCCGCGCGGGCCGCGGAGCAGGCCGCGGCCCAGGCGGCGCAGGCCGCGGGCGCCGCCCACGACGCGATGGCCTCGGCCCCGCGCCTGGCGCCCACGGTCGTCTCGCCGATCGTGCGCAAGCTCGCCAAGGACCGCGGGGTCGACATCTCCACCGTGCGCGGCTCGGGCCCCGGCGGGCTCATCCTGCGCCGGGACGTGGTGACCGCGGCGGCCGCCCCCGCCGCACCGGCCGCGCGGGAGAGCACGGCCCCGACGTCGTCGGCCCCCGCCCCGGTGCCGTCCACCACCGCGGCGCCGTCCGCCGTGGACGCCCGCACGGGGCTCGGGGTCGCGGAGCGGGTCCCGGTCTCCGGGATCCGCAAGGTCATCGGGCAGGCCATGACCCGTTCCCGCGCCGAGATCCCCGAGGCCACCGTCTGGGTGGACGTGGACGCCACGAGGCTGGTGGAGCTGCGCGCCGAGCTCAAAGCCCAGGACCCCGCGACCGCCCCGGGGCTCATGGCGCTGATCGCGCGGTTCGTGCTCGCCGGCCTGGCCCGCCACCCCGAGCTCGCCACGCGGATCGAGACCCTCGAGGACGGCAGCCAGGAGATCGTGCGCTTCGACGGCGTGAACCTCGGCTTCGCGGCGCAGACCGACCGCGGGCTCGTGGTGCCGAACATCCGCGGCGCGCACACCCTGAGCGCCCGCGGGCTCGACGCCGAGCTCCGGCGGCTCACCGAGCTCGCCCGCTCCGGGAAGGCCGGGCCCGCCGAGCTGTCCGGCTCCACGTTCACCCTCAACAACTACGGGGTGTTCGGCACGGACGGGGCCGCGGCGATCATCAACCACCCGGAGGTCGCGATCCTCGGGATCGGCCGGATCATCGACCGCCCGTGGGTGGTCGACGGGCAGCTGGCCGTCCGCAAGGTCACCCAGCTCTCCCTCGCGTTCGACCACCGGGTGTGCGACGGCGGGGCCGCCGGCGGCTTCCTGCGCATGGTGGCCGACGCGGTGGAGAACCCGGTGTCGGTGCTCGCGGACCTCTAGCGGCCCGCCGGCCCGCCGCCGCCCGCGAGAGGTCGCGTCCGGCGCACCCCCATCGCGACGGGTCGCGTTCGGCCGGTATCGCGGTCACTTGTCGACAGAACGCGACCCCTCGGCAGCGGCGGAGGCGGAACGCGACCCCTCGGCAGCGGCGGAGGCGGAACGCGACCCCTCGGCCGGTGGCGGAGGCGGAACGCGACTCCTCGGTGCGGGGGCCGGTGGCTCAGCGCCGGTCGGCCGGGGTGTCCCGGCGGGAGGGGGCGGGGTGGTGGCGGGCGCCGAGCAGGTGCGGGCCCAGGTCGGCGACCGTCTCGGCGCCCATCAGCTGCATGCTGATCCGCACCTCCTCGGCCAGCAGCCCGATCGCCCGCTCCACGCCCTGCTGCCCGCCGGCCATCAGCCCGTAGAGGTAGGCCCGGCCGATGAGCACGAAGTCCGCTCCGGCGCACAGGGCGGTGATCACGTCGGCGCCGCTCATCACCCCGGAGTCGAGGATCAGCTCGACGCCCTCCCCCACCTCGTCCCGCACCTCGGGCAGCGCGTGCAGCGAGGCGGGGGCGCGGTCCAGCTGGCGGCCGCCGTGGTTGGAGACCACCAGCCCGTCGGCCCCCGCGGCCAGGGACTGCCGGGCGTCGTCCCGGGTCAGCACCCCCTTCACGAAGAGCTTCCCCGGCCACACGGAGCGGATCCACTCGAGGTCCGCGTAGGACAGGGTCGGGTCGAACATCGAGTTCGTGATGGTGGGCAGGTCGGCGCTCGTGCTGGAGAGGGACGCGAACTTCAGGGAGTCCGTGGTGAGGAAGTTGAACCACCACTCGGGCCGGTAGGAGGCGTCGGCCACCGTCCGCAGCGTCAGCCTCGGCGGGATGACCATGCCGTTGCGCACGTCCCGCAGCCGCTGGCCCGCCACCGGGGTGTCCACGGTGACGAGCAGGGTGCCGTAGCCGTGGGCCGCGGCGCGCTCCAGCAGGTCCCGGGACCGGGCCCGGTCCTTCCACAGGTACAGCTGGAACCAGCGGGTGGCGTCCGGTCCGGCCGCGGCGACCTCCTCCAGCGAGCGGGTCCCCATGGTGGACAGCGTGAAGGGGATCCCGGCCCGCTCCGCCGCGCGGACTCCCCCGATCTCGCCCTCGGCGTGCATGAAGCGGGTGAAGCCGGTCGGGGCGATCCCGAACGGCAGCGCGGACCGCGCCCCGGCGATCGGCGTGGACAGGTCGGGAGCGGCGATGCCGTGCAGGATCCGGGGCAGCAGCTCGACCGCGTCGAACGCCTCCCGCGAGCGCCGGCGGGTCAGCTCGCGCTGGGCGGCGCCGTCCGCGTAGTCGAAGGCCGGGCGCGGGGTGCGGCGGCGGGCGATCCGGCGCAGGTCCCAGAGGTCCGCGGCCCGGGCCAGCCGGGCCGCGCGGCGGTCGAGGGCGGGGGGCTCGAACTGCAGGAGCGGGCGCAGCTCGGACCACTGGGGCAGACGCCGCTCCACGGCGGACCTCCTCACGGTCGGGGTGTTCCCGACCACACTACGTCGGAGGCCCCGACGACGCCTTGGGCGGGGCGCCGTTCAGTCGGTCTCGGGACCCGCGCAGTACGGGCAGTCCTGCTCGACGTCGGCCCAGCTGTGCCGCCCGCCCCGGAGGAGCGGTGCCGCCGACCCGCGGCCGGCGGCGCCGTCCGGGCGCGAGGAGGTCCGGGGGGAACGGGGCGGGAGCAGGTCGACGGTCATGGTGCAGTCCTCCGGGAGGGTGGCGGCGGGCGGGGCGTCGCCCGGTCCCTCCAGTATCGGGGGCGTCATCCGTGCGGAACAGCGATGTTTTCCCATGCTGATCCGTCAGCCCCGCTGATGATTCGTCCCGGGGTCGCCGGCCCGGCCGCGAGATCCCGGGGACGTGCCCCGGGAGGCGGCCCGCGCTCAGAGGCCGGTGAGGACGTCGAGGGCGGTGTCCAGGCCCTGCTCCGCCCGGACCGCGCGCCCCACGCGCTGCGCCCGCTCCCGGCGGGCGAGGGCGTCGCCCACGGCGGGGACCAGGGCCTCCGCCGTCAGCGACCGGCGCGGGATGGGGGCCGCGGCGATGCCGAGCCGGTGCAGCTGCCGGCCCCAGAAGGGCTGGTCGACGAGGAAGGGCACCACCACGGACGGGACGCCCGCACGGGCCACCGCGTGCACGGTCCCGGCCCCGCCGTGGTGGACCGCCACCGCGGCGTCCGGGAGCAGGGTGCCCAGCGGGGCGGCCGGCACCACCAGCACGTCCTCGCCGCGGCGGTCCGGCG
The DNA here is from genome assembly GCF_006094695.1 of Kocuria rosea. NCBI lineage: Bacteria > Bacillati > Actinomycetota > Actinomycetes > Micrococcales > Micrococcaceae > Kocuria > Kocuria rosea. The sequence continues at coordinate 3,363,936 of NZ_CP035103.1, forward strand.
GCAGGGACAGACCGCCCCAGCCCGTGACCAGGAGGGTCCGCAGCCCGTGGGCGCGCGCGCTGTCCACGACCGTCCTCCCCCGCGCGGACGGGTCCCCGGCCGCCATGGACCCGAAGGTCGCCACCAGGCACGGCCCGCCCCGGACGAACTCGGCCACCGCCGGGTCCGGGGCGGGGGCGGCCGCGCCGGGGTGCCAGGCACCGGTCAGGTGCACCCGGGCCGGCCAGTCGGCGGGCCGGGGCAGCAGCTGCGGGCTGATCCCCATCAGCGTGGCGCGGGAGGGTGCGGGGTGCCGGGGCGCCCGGCCGCCGGGCAGCTGCCGGCACGCGTGCTCGACGTCCCGGCGGAACAGCCGGGCGCCGCCGCGGGGCACCGCGTAGGTCGCCCGGTTGAACCGCCCGAGGTCCTTCGAGACCGTGGGCCCGCCCGGTGCGGAGAACTCCCGGGTGGGCGTCGCCACGGGCACGAACTCGGCGAGCGCGCGGGGGACGCCGAGGGCGTCGGCCACGGCCGGCGCGCTGAGGATCAGCGGGTGGTGCAGAACCAGGTCCGGGTCGAACGCCAGGGTCTCGCGCACCGCCGCGGAGAACATCCGCCGCATCCCGGGGCGGACCTCCGCGCGGACGTGGTGCACCGCCGCCCGCGGCGAGGCCCCGGGGGCGTCCATCAGCCGGTGGAAGTCCACGTCCAGGCCGACGGTGTCGATCCCGGCCAGGTCCACCCCGGAGTTCTCCGGCACCCCCAGCCGGACCCGGTGGCCCTGTGCGGCGGCGTGCCGGGCCAGGGCCGCGAAGGGCTCCACGTCGCCGCGGGTTCCGGAGGTCAGCAGCATCATGCGCACCCCCACAGTCTGCCCCGCGGCGGGACGGCGCACGAACGGACCGGCGGAGCACCCCGGGACCGCCGGGGCCCGCCGCCGCACCGGCCCCGGAACCGACGTAGTGTGGGGTGCACCCGGACCCCCGGGTCACCTGACGTCCGAGGAGGTCCGCCGCCGTGCCCCAGGCCGGATTCGCCCCCGCGCTCCAGCGGATCGTGCACATCTCGCGACCGGTGCTCTGGATCAACGCCCTGGGCACCGGCGTGGTGGGCATGTGGCTGGCGGGCTCGCTCTGGCAGTGGGAGGCGCTGCCGCTGCTGCTGTGGCTCACCCTCCCCTTCAACCTGCTGATCTACGGCGTCAACGACGTCTTCGACCAGGACACCGACGCCCTCAACCCCCGCAAGGGCTCGCTCGAGGGAGCCCTCATCCGGTCCGAGGAGGTGCGCACGATCCTGACCGCGGTGCTCGTCACCAATGTGCCGTTCGTCGTCTGGTTCGCCGTGACCCTGCCCCCGGCCGCGCTGGGCTGGATCGCGCTGTACGTCCTGGTCTTCGTGTTCTACTCGGCCCCTCCCCTGCGCTTCAAGGCCCGGGCATACCTCGACTCCCTGAGCAACGCCGCCTACGCGCTGCCGCTGGTCTTCGTCGCCCACGCGCTCGGGGCGGCCCCCGTGTGGCCCGCGGCCCTCGGCCTGATGGCCTGGAGCGTGGCCAAGCACGCGTTCGACGCCGTCCAGGACATCGAGGAGGACCGCGCGGTGGCCATCACGACGACGGCGGTCCGGCTGGGCGCGCGCGGGACGGCCCTGTGGAGCGGCGGCTGGTGGGCCGTGTCCACGCTGGGCTTCGCGCTGGTCAGCCTCCCGGTGGCCGCGGTCAACGCGCTCATCGCCGGGTGGCTCGTGGTCTCCCTCCTGCGGGACCCGAGGCCGGGGACCGGGCACCGGCTGTACCGGTACTCGATCGCGTTCCCCTACGTCGCCGGCGCCGTGGCCGGCGTGCAGCTGACGGTGGCGCTGTTCTTCGGGCTGTACCCGTGAGCCGCGTCGTCGTCGTCGGCGGGGGGATCGGGGGGCTGACCTCGGCCGTGCTGCTCGGCCACGCCGGTCACCGCGTCACCCTCCTCGAGGCCGCCGACCACCTCGGCGGCAAGAGCCGCCGGCTCGAGGCCGAGGGGCAGCGCCTGGACACCGGACCGTCCCTCTTCACCTTCCCGGGGGTGTGGGAGGAGCTCCTCCGCCGCCTGGACCGGCTGCGGGACGCCGGCACCGCGGGAGCCGGAGCGCCGAGGGCCGAGGAGACCGCCGGGCTGGAGCTGGAGCGCCTGCCCGCGGTCGGCACGTACTACTACCGCGGCACCCGGTGCGAGCTGCCCGTCCCGCCCGGGCACCCCTGGCACGCGGCCTGGACCCGATTCGAGGCCGAGCACGGCGTGCTCGGCCCGGACATCACCCGGCTGCTGACCACCGACGTGCTGGACCGGGCGGCCTATCCCGCGCTGGGCCGGCTCGGGACGCTGTACGGGCGCCGGCTCACGACCCGCGACTACCTCGACAGCCTCACCTGGATGCCGGAGGGCCTGCGCGAGGTCATCGCCATCCACACCCTCAACGCCGGTGTCGGCCCGGCACGGACCCCGGCCCTCTACGCGAGCATGCCCGCCGTCATGGCGCGCGACGGCGTCTGGATCCCCCGGGGCGGGGTCTACGAGCTCGTCGAGGCGCTCCGGCGCCTCGCCGTGGACGCCGGGGTCGAGCTCCGCACCGGGGAGCCGGTGACCTCCGTCGCCCGCCGGCGCGTCCTGACTGCCCGGGGCGCGTACCCGGCCGACGCCGTCGTCAGCGGGCTCGACGCCCACCGGCTGGACGGGCTGCTCGCCGGGCGCGCGCCCCGGGCCCCGCGCCGGCTCAGCTGCTCGGCGATCGCGGTCTACGCCGTGCTCGACCACGAGCTGCCCGAGGGGACGCCCCGGCACGGGGTGATCATGCCCGACCGGCCCGCCGACCTCTACGCCGACCTGGAGGCCGGGACCGAGCCCGAGCAGACCATGGCCTTCGCCAACCACTACCCGGCGCACGCGGGCCACCCCAACAGCGCGGCCACGCTCGCCCTGCTGCTGACCGCGCCGGCCAACGGGAAGTCCTACACCCTCGAGGACCCGTTCGTCGCGCGCGAGCTCGAGCGCACGGCGCGGGTGCTCGGGCTGCCCGGGCCGATCACGGACCGCTTCCGGAGCGCGGAGATCCTGGACCCCGCGTACTTCGCCGCGCACGGCTCGGCAGGAGGGGCGCTCTACGGCGCCGTGCGCCCCGCGTGGCGCAGCGGCCCGTTCCACGCCCCGGCCCACACGAGTCCGCTGCGGCCGTGGCTGTGGCGGGTGGGCGCCTCCGTGCACCCGGGCGGCGGGCTGCCCGCGGTGCTGGGCGGCGCCATGATCTCGACCGACAAGCTGCTGAAGCGCCTAGGGTAGGGCCGGAGCCCCCGGCAGGTCCCCGCCCCGGGCCGGGCGGCCGATCAGCGGGCGAGCTCCCACGCCCAGAGCAGCAGCAGCGTCGCGAGGAACCCGGTGAGGTAGTTCAGCCACAGGAACCGCCGCCAGCCCCGGTTGGCGCGCTCGCAGCCGGCGTCCGTGATGGTCAGGAACGGCACGAGGTTGGCGAGATAGGGCAGCACCAGGAGGGACCCGACCGGCCCGGGCCAGGGGGCGAGCAGCAGGAGCACCCCGGCGGCGAGGTAGAGGGCCGCGGCGGCCCACACCGTGGGGCGGGCGCCCAGGACGGTGGCGATCGAGCGCAGCCCGCCCTCCCGGTCCGCCTGGACGTCCTGCACGGCCCCGAACGCCTGCGAGGCCATCGACCACAGGAAGAACCCGGCGCACAGGGCCACGAGGCCCCCCGACCAGGCCGCGCCGGCGAGCACGAGGCCGTAGACCGCCGGGGACACGAAGTGGGTGGCGGAGGTCGCCGAGTCCAGGAACGGGACCTCCTTGAAGCGCAGCCCCTTCAGGCTGTAGGCCGCCACCGCGAACAGGCTGACCCCGAGCACCCCCGCCGCGGCGGCCCCGCCCGCCAGGAACAGGTACGCCAGGAACGGCAGCGCCGTCAGCACCGAGCCCACGAGGACCGTCCGGTGCTCGGAGCGGTCCACGAGCGCGCCCTCGACACCGCCCTTGCGGGGGTTGCGGAGGTCGGACTCGTAGTCGAAGACGTCGTTGATCCCGTACATCAGGAGGTTGTACGGGAAGAGGAAGAACAGCGTCCCCACCACCAGGGGCAGGTCCACCCGGCCAGTGGTCAGGACATAGGCCGCCGCGAAGGGGTAGGCGGTGTTGACCCAGGAGACCGGCCGGGAGGTGGCCACGAGGGTGCGCACGGTGGCGGTGAGCCGGCCGCGCTCGGCCAGCCCCCACCACAGCGAGGGCAGCAGCAGCAGCGCGGCGAGCGGGTACGCGAAGTCCTCGACCGGCACGAGGCCGATCCGCAGCTCCGTGATGTGCCCGGCCCCGTAGTCGAAGAACCCGGCGGCGATCATGAGGTTGTCGAACACGACCGTCAGCAGCGCGAGCACGGCGAAGGAGATCCCGAGCACGGCCAGGGCCCGGCGCCGCGGCGGCGCCGGGGAGGGCCGGCGGACCAGCAGGGTGGCCGGGGTCAGGGCGAGCGCGAGGAAGACGGGGATGACGAGGGCGTAGGTCACGGGGCGTCCGCTCCTCCGCGGGCCGGACCGGCCGCGGAGGAGCGGCGCGCCAGCGCCTTCTCCGTGAGCCGGACGAGGTTCATCGTCAGGTAGCAGAGGAACACGAGGAACACGACCTCCTCGACGGGGATCTGCGGGGCGACCATCCAGCCGGTCGCCCACGCACTGCGGCTGTGCAAGAAGATCCCCAGGCTGATCCCGGCGACGTCCCAGGCGAGGAAGAACACCAGGCCCGCGAGCAGCACGAGGGCCGCCCGGCGGGGGTCCTGGGCGAAGAACAGCCGCTCCCGCACGTCGAGGAGCACCATCCCGGCCAGGCTGAGGAGCAGGAAGCCGAGGTACACGAAGCTCATCCGCGCGGCACCAGGGGTTCTGCCAGCGGCCCGGTGGAGGTGTCCCCGCGCAGGTCCTTGAGCAGGATCTCCGCGCTGATCAGGCACATCGGCAGGCCGATGCCGGGGATCGTCGAGGCCCCGCAGTAGTGCAGGCCGGCGACCTTCCGGCTGCGGTTGGCGCCCCGGAAGAACGCGGACTGCTTGAGCACGTGGGCGGGACCGAGCACGTTGCCGCGCCAGGAGTTGAAGTCCCGCCGGAAGTCCTCGGGGCCCACGGTGTGGCGCACCACCACGCGCTCCCGCAGGTCCGGCACACCGGCCCACGCCGCGACCTGGTCGATCACCCGGTCCGCGACGGCCTCGACCCGCGGGGAGCCGGTGCCGTCCGGTCCGCCCGCGCCCAGCGCGGGGTCGGCGGGGACCGGGATCAGCACGAAGAGGTTCTCGTGCCCGTCCGGGGCCACGCCGGGGTCGGTCGCCGAGGGCTTGCAGACGTAGACGGACGCGGGGTCCGGGACGCTCGTGGGCTCCTCGAAGATCGCCCGGAAGTTCGTGTCCCAGTCCTCGCTGAAGAACAGGCTGTGGTGCGGGAGCTCGGGCAGCTCCCCGCGGACCCCGAGCATCACGAGCACCGCGCCGGGGCCGGTCTGGCGCCGGTCCCAGTACCGCTGCGGGTAGCTCTGCAGCTCGCGCGGGAGCAGCGCGGTCTCGGTGTGGTGCAGGTCCGCGGCCGAGACGACGACGTCCGCCGCCAGCTCGTGCTCCGCCCCGTCCGCGTCCCGCCACACGACGCCGGTGGCCCGGACGGGGCCTTCGGCGGCCGGGGAGGTGCTGATCCGCACCACGTCCGCGCCCGTCCGGATCCGTGCCCCGTGGGCGACGGCGAGCCGCTCGACGGCCTCGACGACCCGGCGGAACCCGCCCTGCGGGTACTGGACGGAGTCCGTGAGGTCCATGTGGCTCATGAGGTGGTAGAGCGACGGCGTCATCCGGGGCGCGCTGGCCAGGAAGACGGCGGGGTAGCCGAGCACCTGCCGCAGCCGCGTGTCCTGCACGGTGCCGGCGGCGAAGTCGTGCAGCGAGCCGGTGAGGTGCCGGGCGAGCTCGGGCAGGCCCCGCACGACCGGCCGGGTGAGCAGCGGCGTGAACGAGGCGTAGGAGGTGTAGAGGAAGTGGTCGACGGCCAGCTGGTAGGTCCGCTTCGCGGAGGCCAGGTACGCCCGGATCCGCTCGCCCGCCCCGGGCTCCACGGACTCGAACAGCGCCACGGTGTCCTCGAGGTCCGAGCGGATGTCGATGGGCTGCTCGTAGCGCTCGCCCCAGACCCGGTAGGCGGGGTCCAGGCGGAGCAGCTCGAGCTCCTGGGCGGCGCTGGAGCCCATGAGCCGGAAGAAGTGGTCGAAGACCTCCGGCATGAGGTACCAGGAGGGCCCGGTGTCGAAGCGGAAGCCGTCCCGCTCGAGCCGTCCGGCGCGCCCGCCCGTCGTGCTCCCGCGCTCCAGGACGGTCACGTCCCACCCGTCCTTCGCGAGCAGGCCCGCGGCGGCGAGCCCGGCGATTCCGGCCCCCACCACCACGGCGTGCCGCCCCCGGGGCCCGGTGGGGCGGCGGCGGGTGTGCGCCCTGACCACGGCGGCCGCGGCGAGCGCGGCCTTGCGGGGGTTCGGCACGCGGATGCGGGAGCTCAGCAGCTCCCGGGCAGGGGTGGCGCGGATCCGCACGGACAGCTCCCGGAACAGGTCGTGGGCGGCGAGGACGGCGGCGCGGGAGGACCCCGGCAGGTCGTCGATGACCGCGCGGGCGGCCGCGAGGTCGGCGTCGATGTCGTCGAGGAGGCGGTTCTTCTCGGTCTCGGAGAACTCCCCCGGCTCCACGCCGGGGAAGTACACGCGGCCGAGCTCCCCGTAGTCCTCGGCCAGGTCGCGCAGGAAGTTGACCTTCTGGAACGCCGCGCCCAGGCGGCGGGCCCCCGCCACGAGCTGCGCGCGGCGCCGCTCGGGCACGGTGCGGCCGGCCAGGAAGACCTGCAGGCACATCAGCCCCACGACCTCGGCCGAGCCGTACACGTACTCGTCGAGGGAGTCGGCGCTGTGCCGGTCCTCGCTGAGGTCGGCGCGCATGGACGCGAAGAACGGGCGCACGAGGTCGGGGCCGATCCCCGCGTGGCGCGCGGTGCGGGCGAAGGCGTGCACCACGAGGTTGCTGCTGAAGCCGCGCTCGATCGCCCCGTACGTCTCGTCCTCGAGGCCGTCCAGCAGCTCCCGCGAGCCCCGGGGCGGGACGCCGGCGCCGGCGCTGGCGCCGTCGACGATCTCGTCGGCGATCCGCACCAGGGCGTAGACGGCGTAGACGTGCGGGCGGATCTCCGGGCCCAGCAGCCGGCAGGCGAGGCCGAAGGACGTGGAGTAGCGGCGGATGACGGTCGCGGCGGCCTGCTGGGCGGTGGCGTCGTACCGGGCGGCGGCCTCGGCCGGTGACCCGGTGTGCTGGGCGGCGGTCACCGGATGCGCTCCGTGGCCCCGGCCACGATGCGGCGCAGGTCCTCCTCGAGGGCGGGGGGCAGCCCCGCGGCGTCGAGCAGGGCACGGGCCTCGGCCGCGCACCCGGCGACCATGTCCTCGACCTCCTGCCGCGCCCCGCACTGCTCGAGCAGGTCGCGGGCGCGCAGGGCGTGCTCGCTGCTGATCTCGTGGCGGCCCAGGATCGCGTCGAGCTCCTCACCGGCGGGCGTGCGCTGGGCGGCGGCCACGAGCATGGTCCGCTTGCCCTCCCGCAGGTCGCTGACCGCGGACTTGCCCGTGGCCTCCGGGTCGCCGAAGACGCCGAGCAGGTCGTCCACGAGCTGGTAGGCGGTGCCCACGGTCCGGCCGAGGCGCCCGAGCACCTCCACGTCCCGGTCGGGGGCCCCGCCGAGCACTCCCCCGGCCTGCAGGGGGGTCTCGAAGGAGTAGACCGCGGTCTTCAGGCACGTGGCCGCGAGGATCTGCTCGCGGCCGGGACGGGCCCCGGGCAGGGTGTGGTCGACGTCGAGCAGCTCGCCCGCGGCCGAGGAGAACAGGGCGGCGTCGAGCAGGTCGAGGACCCGGGGCAGCCGCTCGGGCGAGAGCCCGGAGCGGGCCACGAGCCGGTACGCGCCGGCCAGGGCGAGGTCCCCGGCGATGACGCCCACGCTCGCGCCGTACTGGCGCGCCTGGTCCGGCCCCGAGCCGGACGCGAACGCCCGGGAGGCCGCGGCGGCGTTGATGGTGGGCTGGTGCCGGCGCAGCTCGTCCTGGTCGATGACGTCGTCGTGCACGATGAGGGCGGTGTGCAGCAGCTCGAACGCCGCCCCGACGGACTCGACCACGGGGTCCGGCTCGGGCGCGGGATAGGCGCCGGCCGTGAGCCGCACGAGGTGCGGACGGATCTGCTTGCCGCCGGAGCTGAGCCGGGCGACCTCGCCCCACAGCCGGGCGAAGCCGGGGTCCACGGCCTCGGCGCGGCCGGTGGCCTCGGCGAGGAACTCCTCCAGGACGGGCACCCGGGCAGGCTCTCGCCCCCCGCCGTGCCCGGTCCGCGTCCCGGTGCCCGGACGAGCGCTCGAGAAGGCCGATTCGCGCGAGAAGACCGTCACCATTCCCCCATTCCACCACAGTCCTTCGAAAATCGAATCAATTGTCCGTGTCACGCCGTGCGCGGAGCCGCCCCGGAACCCTCCGGAGCCGCCGCGGGCGGGGTCCCCCCGGTCGCCGCCCCGTCCTCGGGCGCGCCCTCCCCCGCCCGGTGGCCGGCCCGGCGGACCGCCTCGGTGAGCTCGGGCAGGCGCCGCCGCAGGACGTCGATCTCCTCGTCGGTGCAGTCGTCGAGCACCGCCAGGACCTCCTCGCCCATGGCCGAGAACATCTGGCGGCCGGAGCGGTAGGCGTGCTCGGTGGCCTGCAGGCTGACCTCCCGCCGGTCGCGGGGGTCGACCGCGCGCACCAGGTGCCCCGCGGCGACCAGGCGCTTGATCACCGTGGTGGTCGCCGAGCCGCTGAGCACGAGCCGGCGGGCGATGTCCCCGGCGCGGATCGGGCGGCCGGCGCGGTTGGCCTGCATGACCTCGTTGAGGGCGTGGACGTCCTTGTGCGCCAGCCCGAAGCGGCGGCGGACCTGGTCCGCGTACCGCTCGGCCTCGGTGCTGAACTGCTGCAGCAGGAAGAGCACGTCGAATCCGCGCCGCCCCCGGTGCGCGCTGCCGCCCGGCGCCGCGGCGCCGGACGTGCTGATCGTGCCCTCGTCGGACTGCATGTGCCGATTCTAGGGCGCGGGCGCGAGAGAATGGGGCCATGACGGAGAGCAGAGACCCCGCCGGACCGGACCTCCCGCCCCCGGGGGCGCCCGGTGCCCCCACGGTGTCCGTGGTCGTGCCGGCCCGGGACGACGCCGTGCACCTCGCGCGCTGCCTGCGGCTGCTCGCCGCGCAGACCCGGCCGCCGGACGAGGTCGTGGTGGTGGACAACGCCTCGAGCGACGGCACCGCGGACGTGGCCCGCGCCGCCGGGGCCCGCGTGGTGTACGAGCCCGCGCCGGGCATCCCGCCCGCCGCGGCCACCGGCTACGACGCCGCCCGGGGGGAGGTGGTGGTGCGCTGCGACGCGGACACCGTCCCCGGCCCGGAGTGGATCGCCGGGCTGCTCGCGGCCCTCGCGTCCCGCCCGGACGTGGTCGCCGTGGCCGGCCCGGGCCGCTTCCACGGCCTGCCGCCCGGCCTCGACCGGCTGCTCTCCGCCCTCTACATCGGCCTGTACGTGCTCAGCACGGCCGCCGCGCTGGCCCACCCTCCCCTGTTCGGCACCAACATGGCGATGCGCCGCTCCTGGTGGCTCGAGGTCCGGGACGGCGTCCACCGGCACGACCCGGAGCTGCACGACGACTTCGACCTCAGCTTCCGGCTGGACCCGGCGCACCGGATCCTCTTCCGGCCCGGCCTGTCCGTGGGCATGTCCCCGCGGGCGCTGCGGGGCGGGCGCCCCGCCGTCCGCCGGCTGGCGCGCGCCTTCCGGACGATCCGGCTCAACTGGGCCGACGAGCGCCCGTGGGAGCGGTGGCAGGCGCGCCTGGGGCACCGGCTGCCGGGGGGCCGCGCATGAGCCGGCTCGCCCTGGCGGTGCGGTGGCTCGGCCCGCTCTCCGTGCTGCTCACCGCCCTGTTCTTCGACGCCGTGGGCGCCTCCGTGATGATGCTCGTGTGCCTGGCCATCACCATCACGTGGCGGGCCCGGCTGCCCGCGGCCCTGGAGATCACCACGGACCTGACGCTGCTGGTCGCGGCCTGGAGCTCCGTGTTCCTGCTCTACGAGAGGTACGACCACTGGGACCTGGTCGTCCACTTCGCGGCCACCGCGGTGCTGGCCGAGCTGACGTTCCGCGCCCTCGAGCGCTGGTCCCGGCTCTCGTCCCCCGGCCCGGTCTCCCACGTGGTCCTGGTCAGCTCCCTGGGCGCGGCACTGGCCCTCGTGTGGGAGTACCTCGAGTTCGCCGGCTACTACCTCGTGGACCCCCAGGTGAACGTGGGCTACCTGGACACCATGGGCGACATGGCCGCCGGCCACGCCGGGGCGGTGGTCGCCGGGATCCTGGGCACCTGGGCCCGGCATCGGGCGGACGCCTCCGGCGGCACCCGTCCGGACGGGGACGCCGCCGGCCCACCGGACCGCACCGGCCCCCGGGACGCCGTCGGGAGGCGGCACGCCGCCGAGGACCCGGACACCACCGAGACGAAGGACTGACCCATGTTCTGGACGAACCTGCTCAAGACCAGCGCGCAGACGGGGGCGGCCGCCGCGGCCGGCACCGCGGCCTCCGCCGGGGTGGACAGCCCCTGGTACCGGGACCTGCGGAAGCCGGGGCTGCAGCCGCCGGCCGCCGTGTTCCCGGTCGTGTGGACCGTGCTCTACGCGGATCTCGCGGTGACCTCCGCGGCCGTGCTCACCGAGCTGCAGCGGCAGACCCGCCCGGGCGCGCACCGCCGCGGACCGCGGGTGCGGACGATCCGGCGCCCGGGGTGCGTCCCGTCCGAGGCGGCACGGCGCGAGCGCGGCTACCGCCGGGCGCTCGCGCTGAACCTCGCCCTCAACGCGGGGTGGAGCTGGGTCTTCTTCACGAAGCACGACACCGGCCTGGCCACGGTCACGGCCGCGGCGCTGACCGTCAGCACCGCCGATCTCGCGCGCCGGGCGGCGCAGGCACGGCCCCTGCACGGCGCCGCCCTGCTCCCCTACGCCGGCTGGTGCGGCTTCGCCACGGTCCTGAGCGCCCGCATCCACCAGCTCAACTCCTGAAGCGGGTCCGGGCGGCCCGGGCCCGCTCAGCGGGCGGAGACCGTGATCGCGCCGTGGCGGTAGCCGATCGATCCGCCCTGGAAGCGCTGGACGACCGTGTCCCCGGAGCGCTGCTCCGGGGTCACCGGGTAGCCCAGGCGGCCGTGCTCGCCCCGGAGGTCGGCGTGGGCCCGGCCGATCGCCCCGCGCACGGGCTGCGCGCCGGTCGCGGGCGACCACAGGATCCTGCCCCGCTCGAAGGACTGGTGCGCCCCGCCGGCCGGGCCGCGGTGCTCACCGCCCAGCGGGTGCCCCAGCAGACCCGTCTCCGCGCCGAGGGCCGCCCAGCGCGCGCCGACGGCGCCGTGCACGGGGGCCGCACCGGTCCCGGCGCTCCAGACGACCGTGCCCCGCTGGAAGTGCTGGTGGACGCCGCCGGCGCCGTTGTCGCGCTCCCCGGTCCGGGGATAGCCCAGGAGGCCGTTCACGCCGCCGGCGCGGTTCCAGGCGCCGCGCACACCGCCGTGCACCCACCGGGCGCCCGAGTCCGCGCTCCAGTAGACGGCTCCGCGCTCGAACTCCTGGTAGCAGCCGTCCTGGGCGAGGCCGCACCGTTCGTGCGAGCGCGGCGCCCCGGTGGACGCGCCGATCCGGGCGTGGAGGGCGCCGATGGCGCCCTGGGTGCGGTAGCCCTCCTGGAGCGTGGCCCGGGCGACGGCGGCCCTGGGGTGCACGAGCCCTGCGCCGCAGCCGCCCGGGCAGGACCCGGGCAGGGGCCGGGCCGTGGCGGCCAGGACCTCCTTGACCTGGGCCGGGGAGAGGGACGGGTCCGTCTCGCGGACCAGCGCCACGACCCCCGCGACCGTGGGGCTGGCCATCGAGGTGCCGTACTTGTAGGAGTAGGTGCCGCCGCCGGGCCGGGCGCTCCCGGTGTCGGCGGTGGACAGGATCTGCCGGGAGGGGTCCCCGCCCGGGGCGGCCAGCGTGACCCGGCCCCAGTTGGAGTACCCGGCGCGGGCGCCCTGGGCGGTGCTGGCGGCCACGGTGATCACCCCCCGGCAGTTGGCCGGGGACTCCATCCTGGCGTCGCGATCGTGGTTGCCCGCCGCCACGACCACGCTCGCCCCGCGGGACAGGGCCCGGTCGATCCCGTCCTGCAGGGCGGCCGGGCACGTGCTGGAGAGGAAGCCCAGGCTGAGGTTCACCACGGTCGCCGGGTGGGGGTTCGTCGGGACGGCGTCGACGTCCTCGCCGGCGGCCCAGGCGATCGCCACGGCGATGTCGGACACGTACCCGTCCCCGCAGGCCCCGAGGGCGCGCACCGGCAGGAGCGTCGCGCCGTGGGCGACACCGGCCACACCGGTGCCGTTGTTGCCCCGCGCCGCCGCGATGCCCGCCGTGTGCGTGCCGTGCCAGGAGGAGGAGCGGGCGGCGGAGCCGGATCCGCACTCGCCGGGACCGGCGTGGTCCCCCTCGTCCCGTGGGTCCGGGTCCCAGCCGTCCCCGTCGCGGGAGTGGCCCGGCTGCACGCCCCCGGCGTGCAGGGAGACGAAGTCGTGGCCCGGTGCCACGTTGGCGTCCAGGTCGGGGTGGGACGTGATCCCGGTGTCCACGACCGCGATGGTCTGGCCCCTGCCGGTCGCCCGGTCCCAGGCGCTGGGCAGGTCGAGGCCTGCCGCGGCGGGCTGGAGGTTCCACTGCGACGTCGCGTAGTACGGGTCGTCGGGCACCGCGGCGATGCTCGCGAGATGGTCCGGCTCGGCGTACTCGACGGCCGGGTCCTCCTCGAGGGCGCCGGTCAGGGTCTCGAGCTGTTCCGCGTCGAGGAGCCCGTCCGCCGCCACGACCCGGGCCGAGTCCACGGTCCGGCTGATCTCGTCCAGCAGGGGCGCCGCCGCCGGCTCGCCCGCCGCCGCGCCCCCGGGCGCGATCCGCTCCGCGGCCTCCGCGTAGACGCGCTCGCGGGCCCGCGGGGCGGGTTCCGCGCCGTCCTTGAACTTCACGATCACCCGGTCGGTCGCGCCGGGGCTCCCGGCCCCCTCCGCAGCGGGCGCGGGCGCGGGCGCCGGTGCGGCGGGCACGGTGGCCTCGGCCGGGGGCCGGGCCGCGGCGGGGGCCGCGGCGCCGGCCAGGATCAGGACCAGGGCGGCCGTCAGGGCGCGGCCGTGGAAGGACGTCATGGACTCTCCAGCCGGTGGGGGGGTGCAGCGCGCAGCGGGGGAGCTGCGGCGCGCCGACCACGGGAAGGGGAGTCGGCGCCGCTGCGCTCAGCGTACGGAGCGTCTGCTCGTGTTACCGAATGGGAAGATCCATGCTTTTCGCTGGACTTTGAGGTCGCCCCGGAGGAACGGCCCGGGGACGACGACGGCGCCGCCCACCCCGAGCGGGTGGACGGCGCCGGCGGGCGGGGCGAGGGTCAGCCGGCGGCGGGGATCGCCCACCACTGGGCCGGGAGGACCTGCTGCCAGCGGGCCCCGAGGCCGGCGTTCCAGACGATCCAGCCGTTGGCGAACTCCTGGAAGCAGGGCGTGCCGCCCAGGGCGCACAGCTCCCGGGAGCGGGCCTCGCCGGTGGTCGCGCCGATCTTCCGGTGCAGCGCCCCGATGCCGCCCGCGGTGCTGAAGGGCTCGCCGCCCTGCACCGCGACCAGCGCGGAGACCGGGTCGACGATGCCGGCGCCGCAGCCGGGCGCGCACCCGCCGGGGGCCTGCCGGGCCGTCGAGGTCAGGGCGTCCTGGAGACCCGCCACGCCCAGCCCCGGAGCGAGCTCCCGGAGCAGCGCCACGGTGCCGGCGACCGCCGGGGCCGCCATGGACGTGCCGTTGCGCTCCGTGTACGTGGGCGCGCCGAGGCCCTGCGCCCCGGCGTTGCCGGTCGAGAGGATCTGCGCGTAGGGGTCCCCGCCCGGGGCCGCGACCGTGACCGAGCCGAAGTTGGAGTAGGGGGCCAGCGCGCCAGAGACGTCCGTCGCGGCGACCGAGATCACGCCGGCGCAGTTGGCCGGCGCGGACTGCGCGGCGTCCACGGCCTGGTTGCCCGCGGCCACGACCACGGGGATCCCGCGGTTCACGGCCTCGCTGATCGCGGACTGCAGCACCGCCGGGCACTCCCCCGGCACGCCGAGGCTGAGGTTGATGACCGTCGCGGGGTTCGGGTTGGCGGCGGCGCCCGCCACCGGGGCGCCGGCGGCCCACAGGACGCCGGCGGCGACGTCGGTGATGTATCCCTGGCTGCAGGCGCCCACGGCGCGCACGGGCAGGATCCTCGCGTCCGGGGCCACCCCCGCGACGCCCAGTCCGTTGTTCGCGTCGGCCGCGGCGATGCCGGCCGTGTGGGTGCCGTGCCAGGTGGAGCTCGGGGGCATGGGGCTGTTGGGGCACAGCACGGCGTCGGGGTAGTCGCCCATGTCCGTCGGGTCGGCGTCCCACCCGTCGCCGTCCCGGCCGTTCTGGGCCGTGGAGACGAAGTCGTAGCCGGGCAGGACGTTGGCGTCCAGGTCGGGGTGGGCGGTGATGCCGGTGTCCACGACGGCGATGGTCTGCCCGGCGCCGGTGGCCCGGTCCCACGCGAGGGGCATGCCCAGTCCGGCCGGGTCGTCCCACAGGCTCCACTGCAGCGCGGCGTAGGACGGGTCGTTCGGCACGGCGGTGGTGGTCGCCAGGAGGTCCGGCTCCGCGTACTCCACGGCGGGGTCCTGCTCCAGGGCGGTGGTCAGCGCGTCGAGCTCGGCGCCGGCCAGCATCCCGTCGGTCCGCACCACCTGGGCGCCGTCCGCGGTGGCCGTGGTCTCCACGAGCCCGGCGCCCCCGGACCGGCCGGCGGCCTGCGCGTACACGACGTCGCGGGAGTCCTCGAGGGCGGCGCCGTCCCGGAACTTCACGACGACGCGGTCGGTCGCCGCCGCCGTTGCCGAGTCGGCACCGGGAGCGGTTCCGGTGGCCGCCGGGACCGGCTGGACGGCCTGGCCCGCGGTCGCGGCGGCCCCGGTCGCCGCCGCGGCGGAGCCCAGCGGGACGAGGGCGAGGGCGGCCGCGAGCGCGAGGGAAGCGGTGGTGCTGCGGGTGGTGGTCAAGGATTCCTCCGGCCGTCGGGACGGGAGGCGGCATGGTGCGCACGGCCCACCCCCCGATGGACTGGAGCGAGAGCGATCCCCCTGCGGAAACGGAGCCCCCACTCCTGTGCTCTGCCCAGCGTAGGGACGGTGTGCGTGTGTGACCGAATGCGAACCCCGTGGACCGGGGTCCGGGGGACGCCCCGGGCCGGGCGGCGGGCCCTCAGCCCGCCCGGGCGATGCGCAGGGCTGTGGCGATCAGGGGGACCTGCAGGGGGAGCCGCACGAGCGTCACGACCCGCCGGACCGGGGAGCCGCGGCGGGCCCGCCAGGCCATGGTGACGTTGCCCGGCCACACGCCCACGAACAGGGCGGCCGCGGCCCAGCCGCCGGCGCGGCGGGTGCCGGGACGGAGCAGCAGCGCCCCGACGCCGATCTCCGCCGCCCCGGAGCCCAGCGTCCAGGCGCGGGGCGGGCCCGGCAGGGACCGCGGGATCAGCCCGTCGAAGAGCGCGGGCCGGACGAGGTGGAGCACGCCCGTCCCGCACAGGGCCGCGCCCAGTCGGAGGGCGCGTGCCGCCTCGGCGCCGGAGCGGGCCGCGCGGCGGTCCGGTCCGGACAGGAGCTGCGGGAGACGGAGGGGCATGGGGCCAGGGTACCCAGCGGGAGGCGCCGCGACGTGACGGACGGCACACGACGTCTCCGGCATAGACCCGCCCCGCTCTTTGTTGACGTGTACATCAAGATGACCGTGCCTCCGAAAGGACACCCCGTGGCCCCCGAGACCCTGCAGGACCAGCTCACCCTCGACGCCCTCGCCGCCGACCTCCTCTTCCGCGAGGCCCGCACGGCCTCGGAGTTCCTCGACGAGCCCGTGGCCGACGAGCAGCTCCGGGCGGCCTTCGAGCTCGCCAAGATGGGCCCCACGGCCATGAACATCCAGCCGCTGCGCGTGACGTGGATCCGCTCCGCGGAGGCCCGGGAGCGCCTGCTCCCCCACATGGCCGAGGGCAACCGGGCGAAGACCGCCGCGGCGCCCGCCGTCGCGGTGCTCAGCTACGACGTGGACTGGCACGAGCACCTGCCCGTCGTCTTCCCGCCCGCCGCCGGCAACCAGGAGATGTTCGCGGGCAACGAGGAGCTGCGCGCGCAGATGGGCCGGGACAACGCCCACCTGCAGGCCGGGTACTTCGTGCTGGCCGTGCGCGCCGTCGGTCTCGCCGCGGGCCCCATGGGCGGTTTCGACGCCCCCGGGGTGGACGCCGAGTTCCACGCGGGGACGAGCCTGCGCGCGCTGATGGTCGTGAACATCGGCGCCCCCGCCGCCCCGCGCCACGACCGGCTGCCGCGCCTGGACTTCGACGCCGCGACCCGCACTGTCTGAGGCGGCCCCGGGCGGACCCGCCGGCCGCGGGTCCGCCCGGCCCCCGCGCGCCCTCCGTGGCACCTGTCGGCCCGAGGACGGATACTGGACGGGATGACGCCCGCACTCCTGTCCCTCGGCACGGCCCTCCCGCCGCACGTGCTCGAGCAGACCGACGCCCAGGACCTCTACCAGGCCCAGCCCGGCACCGACCGGCTCAACGCCCGGCTGCTGCGCACGGTGTTCGGCGCCTCCGGGGTCCAGCGCCGGCACACGGTGCTGTCCGAGCTGGTCGAGGACGGCGCCCGCGCCGGATCCCCGTACATCACGGAGGACGGCCGGTTCCTGACCCCCCTCACCGGCGTCCGGAACCGGACCTACGTGGAGCAGGCCCCCGCGCTCTTCGCCGAGGCCGCGCGGGACGCCCTCGCCCGCTGCCCCGGGCTCGACCCCGCGACCGTCACCGACGTGGTGACCGTCTCCTGCACCGGCTTCTTCGCCCCGGGCCCCGACTACCAGCTGGTCCGGGACCTCGGCCTCGACCCGGCCGTCCGCCGTGCGCACATCGGCTTCATGGGCTGCCACGGCGGGCTGATCGGGCTGCGCCAGGCCGCGGCCATCGCCACGGCGGACCCGGACGCCGTCGTCCTGCTCGTGGCCGTGGAGCTGTGCACGCTGCACCTGCGCCCGGCCCGGGACCCGGACGCCATCCGGGGGGCCGCGCTCTTCGCCGACGGCGCCGCGGCGGCCGTGGTCAGCGCGCGGGCCCCCGAGGGCGTCACCCCGCTGCTCGAGCTCGACCGGTTCCGCACCCTCGTGATCCCGGACGGCGAGGACGCCATGGCCTGGACCATCGGCGACGCCGGGTTCGAGATGATCCTCGGCGCCGCGGTGCCCCAGGTCCTCGAGGACAACATCCACACCGCCCTCGCCGCGCTGCTGGACGGGCCGGAGGGGCCCGTCGACCGGGACCGCATCACCGACTGGGCCCTCCACCCCGGCGGCCGCGGCATCCTCGACAAGCTCGAGGACACCCTGGGGCTGCCGCCCGAGGTGCTGCGGGAGTCCCGCGACGTGCTCGCCACGCGCGGCAACATGAGCAGCGTGACCGTCCTGCACGTCCTGCGCCAGGTGATCGACGCGGCCCCGGCGGACGAGACCCGCACCGTCTGCGCCCTGGCGTTCGGGCCGGGCCTGACCGTAGAGTCGGCGCTGTTCACGATCCCCGCCCGGGCCGCGGCACCGGCCGCGGAACTCGATCCCGCCGCGGCCGTCCCGATCCGCTAGGAGGTTCCCGTGGACCACGACGTCGTCGTCGTCGGCGCCGGGCTCGCCGGCCTGCAGTGCGCCCACCTGCTCGAACGGCACGGACTGGACGTGGTGGTGCTGGAGGCCTCCGACGGCGTCGGGGGCCGGATCCGCACCGACACGGTCGACGGCTTCCGCTGCGACCGCGGGTTCCAGGTGCTCAACCCCGCTTACACCGAGCTGCGGCGCAACGTGGACGTCGCGGCCCTGGGGATCCAGAAGTTCGACGCCGCCGCCGGGGTCCGCCGCGGCGACGGCATCGACGTCCTCGCCGACCCCCGCCGCGTCCCCTCCCGGCTGCCGGGGACGCTGCGCAGCCCGCTCGTGGAGCTGCGCCGGCTGCCCGCCCTGGCGGCCTGGCTCGCCCCGGGCCTGGACCTCCGCGCACGGCGCCGGGAGCGGCGGGACCTGCCCTGGCACGAGTCCCTCGACGCCGCAGGAGTGCGGGGACCGCTGCGGGACCTGGTGCTCGAGCCGTTCCTGGCCGGCGTGATCCTCGAGGACGAGGGCCGCACCTCGGCCGCCTTCGTGCGCGAGCTCGTCGGCTGGTTCCTGCTCGGCACCCCCGGCCTGCCCTCCGGGGGCATGGGCGCGCTCCCGGCCTGGATCCACGACGGGCTCCGGTCCCCGGCCGTCCTCGGTGCCCGCGTGGAAGCGGTGGAGCGCACCGGGAACGGGTGGACCGTGGGCGCCGGGGACGCCGCCTGGCGGGCGTCCTCCGTGGTCGTGGCCACCGAGGGCCCGGCCGCCGCCCGGCTCCTGGACCTGCCGGACACCCCCATGAAGGGCGAGGCGACCTGGTGGTTCGCGGCGGACGCCGCGCCCTCCGACCTCGGGTGCCTGGTCCTGCCGGGCGAGTCGACCGGCCCGCTCGTCGACACGGCCGTGGTCAGCAACGCCGCCCCCAGCTACGCCCCGGACGGCCGGGCGCTGATCCAGGCGACCGCCCTCCTGCCGCGGGGCGCCGAGCTCCCCGCCGAGGCCGACGTCCGCCGGCAGCTGGGCACGATCTGGTCCGCCGACGCCGCCGCCTGGGACCTGCTGACCGTGCACGAGGTGCGCCGGGCGCTGCCGGAGCAGCCGCCCGGGCTCGTGGCCGACCGGCCCGCCGCCCTCGGCGACGGCCTGTACGTGTGCGGCGACCACCGCACCGACGGCTCGACCCAGGGCGCCCTGCGCTCCGGGCGCCGCGCGGCCGAGGCCCTGCTGGCCTGAGCCCGCGGGTTGCGGGGGTGACCCGGCCGCGCCGGGTCAGTCGTCGTAGGTGTCGGCGAGCCGGCGGCGCTGGTGCTCCCGGCGGCTGTAGGTGGCCTCGCGGATGGCCTCGTCGCTGTCGAAGTTCGAGCCCAGGGCGCCGGCCAGGGTGCCCAGCGACGCGGCGAGCCAGGACAGGTGCAGGTAGTCGAGGAGATCGACGGGATGGCCCAGCTGGGACTCGAGGTAGCCGGCCTCGATCACCGCCAGGCCCACGAGGAGCAGCATCGCCCACAGGAGCACGTACATCAGGGCCACGCTCAGCCACACGGTGATGACGGTGGAGGCGTTGTCCGACCGGGACCGCCAGGGTTCGCCGTCGTCCGCGGAACGGTTCCACAGGCCGTTGTGGATGATGAGCCAGCCGCTGAGCGCGGCGGTGACCACCACGCTGATCGTGGCCAGCCGGAGCGGGGACAGGACATCGGACATGTTCCAGATGGAGGCGTAGAAGATGCCGAAGGCGCCGGTGGCAGCCGCGGCCGCCACACAGCTGGCCAGGGCCGGCAGCAGGCGCCCGGGCTGGTTGCTCAGGATCATGCCGATCAGCAGCCGCAGCCGGTTCATCCGCCCGGGCAGCACGACGTAGGCCGCGCCTCCCGCCTCCCCCGAGGAGACCTTGCGCGCCGCCGCCCGTCCCAGGGCCCCGTGCACCGCGGACGGCGAAGGGGCGTCCTCGGCGCCGTCCCGGATCGCGCCGACCAGGGCGGCCAGCAGCCGGCAGGCCTTGCGGGAGAAGTGGTCGGCGCCCAGGCCCGGCAGCGAAACCAGCGCTGCGGCGTCGGCCGCGCCGACCTCGCAGAGCAGCGGTTCCCCGTCGTGGACGCGCGGCAGGTCCGTCAGGTACACCACGAAGTCCCACCCGTGCTCCTCGCGCAGCCGGCCGGCCTTGTCCAGCAGCGGGATGTTCCCCTCGGCCGTCAGGGGCAAGGTCTCGCGGCTGACCTCCACCGTCCAGGAGATCTCCGGGCCGGAGCGTTCCGCGAGCGCCCGCGGCAGGTCCTCGGCCACCCGGCGGGCCACCTTCTCCGGCAGCCCCGGATCAGCGAGAACCCCTACGGTCAGTGACTGCACATGGCCTCCTCCCCCGAGCGCACGGCACGTGGTGCCGCGGCCTCGGAGGCTGCCCCGCGGAGCAGCTCGACGTCGTCCCCCCGAGCTTAGCCATCGGCAGGCCGACGACCGGACGGGCCCGGTGGGGCGCCGGTGCGCGAGGAGCCGGCCGCCGTTGCGGAGCCCCCGCGTCCACCGGACAGGTCGCCGGCCCCGGGCCTCCGGGCTCAGATGTTGGAGGCGTCCGGAGGAAGGTCGGCCGGCGGCCGGGAGGACCCGCCCGCACCGGCCGACTGGGGGCAGTCCATGCCCAGGGTGTAGGCGGTCATCGACAGCGAGCCGTAGGAGTACCCGTCGACGAGCACCGCGGTGTCCGCGGAGCCGGCGGCCCCGGCGAGCCCGGCCAGGTACAGGGACGGGATGAAGTGGTCGGGGGTGGGCACGGCCAGGTCCCAGTCGCGGTGGGTGTCCAGGGCTGCCAGCTCGGTGGGGTCGGTGAGGAGGCGCTCCTTGGCGTCCTCGTTGAAGCGCCGCGCCCAGTCGTAGCCGTCGTCGGTGCGCGTCCAGTCCATCCCGCCCAGGTTGTGCACGATGTTGCCGCTGGTGACGATCAGCACGCCCGCCTCCCGCAGGGGCGCCAGCCGGGCCCCGAGGTCCAGGTGGTAGCCCAGGGGCTTGTCGGCGTTGATGCTCATCTGCAGCACCGGGACCGAGGCGTCCGGGAAGGCGTGGGTGAGCACGGACCAGGTGCCGTGGTCGATCCCCCAGCTGTCGACGTCGGCGCCGATCCAGGTGGGGTGGACGGTGTCGCTGATCTCCTCGACCAGGCCCGGCAGCCCGGGGGCGGGGTACTGCACGTCGAAGAGCTCCTGCGGGAAGCCGTAGAAGTCGTGGATGGTGCGCGGGGCCGGCATCGCGGTGACCGCGGTGGCGTTGATGTACCAGTGGGCACTCACCACCAGGATCGCCCGGGGCCGCGGCACCGAGGCCCCGAACGCCCGCCAGGCGGAGGTGTACCGGTTGACCTCCAGGGCGTTCATCGGGTTGCCGTGCCCGAAGAACGCCGCCGGCATCACGACGCCCGCGCCGGGGCTCTGCGTGCTCATTGCGCCTCCTCGGCGCCGGCCCCCAGGGAGCGGCGCCGTCTCGGGGCGAACGTGGCCGGCTTGTCGGCGGCGTGGAAGTCGGTGATCAGGCGCGCGCACAGCTGCGGCTTCTCGACCAGCACGCCGTGGGAGGCGTGCGGGACCACGGCCAGCTCCCCGTGGGGCAGAGCGCGGTACGCGGCCACGGCGTGCTCGAGCCGCACCTCGTCGTCGTCGCCGACGAGCACCAGGACGGGGAGGTCGAGGCCCGCCAGGTCCGCGTCCGGGAAGACCGGTCCCTCCTCGTGCATCCGCCGCAGCTTCGCCGCGACCTCGCCGTAGTGCTCGCGCCCGTCGGGGGAGACCTCCGCGTAGGCGTCGACCATGAAGGCCGGCACCTCCGCCTCGCCCGCCAGGACGCCGGGCTCCCACCCGTCGCGGTGGTGCACCCCCGCCGCCAGCACCAGGTCCCGGACCAGGTCGGGACGGCGCAGCGCCACGGTCAGGGCGACGACGGCGCCGTCGCTGTACCCCAGCAGGTGCACCGGGGCGCCGGCCTCCTCCTCGAGGAAGGCGATCGTGTCCTCGGCCATCGCCGCGTAGGAGAGCGGGCCCTCCCGGTCGGGGGTGCGGCCGTGCGCGCGCTGATCGGGGGTGATCACCCGGTACCGGCCGGCCAGTTCCGCGACCAGCGGGCCCAGGGCTCGGGAGTCCGTGCCCCCGGGGTGCAGCAGGACGAACTCCGGCCCGCTCCCCCGGGCGCAGAACCACAGTCCCCCGGCCCGCTCCTCGCTCATGCGGTCAGTATCGCCCCTCCCGGGGACACCGCACCAGCTCCGGGGGCGGCGCCGAGGCCCAGCAGGTCAGTCGCGCAGCATCTCCCCCACCCGCCGGACCCCTTCGGTGATGTCCTCCGGCGAGGCCGCGGAGTAGGCGAGGCGCAGGCTCGTGGAGGCGCGCCCGTCCGCGTAGCAGGCGCCGCCGGGCACCAGCACCACGCCGTGCCCGATGGCCCGGCCCAGGAGGTCCCCGTGGTCGAGGGCCGGGTCCAGGTCCAGCCACGTGAAGAAGCCGCCGGCGGGACGCGTCCAGCGCACCCCCTCGGGCATGAACCGCTCGAGGGCGGTCATCATGGCGGCGCAGCGCGCGCGGTACAGGTCCACCGCCCGGTCCAGGGCGGGCCGCCAGTGCTCGCTGGCCACGTACTCGGCGGCGAGCTCCTGGCCGAGCACGGACGGGTGGATGGTCACGGCCTCGGCCGCGATCTGCAGCCGGGCCCGCACCGCCGGCGCCGCCGCGATCCAGCCGACCCGCAGCCCGGGCGAGAAGATCTTGGAGAAGCTGCCCAGATGGATCACGGTGCCCGGGTCCAGCGAGTACAGGGACGGGAGCCGGTGGGCGCGGTCGAAGCCGAGCAGCGCGTACGGGTCGTCCTCGAGGATGAGCACCCCGCGCTCGGCGCAGACCTCCACGAGCCGCCGGCGCCGCTCCTCGGTGAGGGTCACCCCGGTGGGGTTGTGGAAGTTCGGGATGGTGTAGACGAACTTCACGCTCCGGCCGGCGGCCCGCAGCCCGTCGATCCGCCCGGCGACC
Organism: Kocuria rosea; assembly: GCF_006094695.1. Classification (NCBI taxonomy): domain Bacteria; kingdom Bacillati; phylum Actinomycetota; class Actinomycetes; order Micrococcales; family Micrococcaceae; genus Kocuria; species Kocuria rosea. The sequence continues at coordinate 3,386,777 of NZ_CP035103.1, forward strand.
GCCTCGGGGTCCAGTCCGTCGTCGTCGACGTCCACGTGGGCGACCTCGACCTCGTAGCTGCCGAAGACGCCGAGGGCCCCCACGTAGGTGGGGCCCTCGGCCACGACCACGTCCCCCGGGTCGCAGAACAGCTTGGTCACGAGGTCGAGACCCGCCTGGGACCCGGCGGTGATCTGGATCGTGTCCGGCGTGGTCTCCGCGCCCTGCAGGCGCATGAGCTCCACGACCAGCCCGGGCAGGCGCCCGATCCCGGCCCCGGAGCCGTACTGGAGCACCTCGGGGCCGCGCTCGGCGAGGATCCGCGCCGACATCGCGGCCACCACGTCGTGCGGGAGCACGCTCATGTCCGGGTTGCCGCCGGCCAGGGAGATGATCCCGGGGCGCATCGCGATCTCGAACACGGCCCGGACCGGGGAGGGGCGGAACTCCTCGGAGCGGTGGGCGAACAGCGAGGTGTAGTCGGGCCGGGGGGTCACGGCCGCGCCCCCGGTCACCGGTCCTCCCCCGCCGGGCCCTGCACCGGGGCCTGCGCCGGGACGGCGTCCCCGTAGACGTGCCCGGCCAGCCCGTAGGCGGGTCCGCCCGGCGCCGCGCCGGGCCCCAGCGCGAGGAGGCTGATGAGCTCGTAGGCCACGTGGGCGGCCGCCACCCCGGTGATCTCGGCGTGGTCGTAGGCCGGGGCGACCTCGACGACGTCGCAGCCGACCACGTTCGTCCCGCGCAGCCCGCGCAGGATCTCGAGCACCTCCCGGCTGGTCATGCCACCGGCCTCGGGGGTCCCGGTGCCGGGGGCGTGGGCCGGGTCCAGCACGTCGATGTCCAGCGAGACGTAGAGCGGGCGGTCGCCGACGCGCTCGCGCAGGTGCGCGACGACGGCGTCCACCCCCAGCCGCATGACGTCGGCGGAGGAGACGATGCCGAAGCCGAAGCGGGCGTCGTCGTCGAGGTCCTCGGTGCCGTAGAGCGGCCCGCGGGTGCCGACGTGGCACACGGCGTCCGTGTCGAGCAGGCCCTCCTCGAACGCCCGGCGGAAGGGGGTGCCGTGGGTGTACTCGGCGCCGAAGTAGGTGTCCCAGGTGTCCAGGTGGGCGTCGAAGTGCAGCAGCGCGACCTCGCCGTGGCGCGCGTGGGCGGCGCGCAGCAGCGGCAGGGCGATGGTGTGGTCGCCGCCGATCGCCACGAGCCGGGTGTCCTCGCCCATGAGCTCCTTGGCCTGGGCCTCGATGGAGGCGATCGCCTCGGGGATGTCGAAGGGGTTGGCCACGATGTCCCCGGCGTCGGCGACCTGCGCCCCGGCGAACGGCGAGACGTTCTGCGCGGGGTTGTAGGGGCGCAGCAGGCGCGAGGACTCCCGGACGTGGTTGGCCCCGAACCGGGCGCCGGGCCGGTAGGAGACGCCGGCGTCGAACGGCACGCCCACCACCGCGATGTCCGTGTGCTCGACCTCGTCCGTGCGCGGCAGGCGGGCGAACGTGCCCAGCCCCGCCCAGCGCGGGGTCAGTGCGGCGTTGACGGGTCCGACGACGGGGGTGCCGTCCGGGGTGGTGCCGGTGATGCGCTCGGGGTTCATGGTGTGCGGTCCTCTCGGTGGATGCTGACGGGGGTGCTGACGGGGGTGCCGGCGGGGGCGGCGGACGGGCCGGGCGGGGGGCTCACGAGCCGAGGATCCACAGCAGCACGGCGTCCTCGGTGCCGGGGTTCTCCCAGGTGTGCGGTTCGGAGCCGGGGAAGGTGACGGTGTCCCCGGCCGCCAGGTCGAAGGTGCGGTCCGGGACGTGCAGCCGGAACCGGCCGCTGATCAGGTGCAGCACCTCGGTCTCGCAGTCCATGCTGTACATCGCGTCCTCGCCCCGGCCCCCGGCGGCCACGCGGGCCCGGATGACCTGGACCTGGCGCTGGGCCGACGGCGTGACGAGCTGCTCCTCGATGCCCTCGCCGCCGAGGTCGATGTGCGGGGCGTCCTCGAGCCGGACCAGCTCCACGTCGGCGGGCCCGGCGAAGAGCGCGCCCACGTCGATCCGCAGCACCTGGCACATCCGCACCAGGGAGTCCACGGGCGGGGAGGTGATGTCCCGCTCCACCCGGCTGACGAAGCCCTTGGTGAGGCCCGCGGCGGAGGCGAGCTGGTCGATGGTCATGTGGCTGCGCCGCCGGTGGTTGCGCAGCCGCGACCCCACGGCGGCGGTGTGCCCGGAGCTCTCGATGGGCAGTGCTTTCACGACGACGACGCCTCCTCCCGGACGGTTTTACCCGCCCGTCACGACCCGGACCCGTTCCCAAAACATGATCTGCATCATACTATGTGGGACAACTTTTGTTTCTTGTAGAGCAACCCCGTTCCGGGGAGGCTCCCGATCGACCCCGTGGGCGCCCGCGCCCCGAGGAAGCAGCGACACCCATGAACGTGCTGATCATCGTGCTGTACCTGGTCGCCATGGTGGCGGTCGGGCTCTGGGCCAGCCGCCGGGCCCACGACGCCGAGGACTACCGGGTGGCCGGCCGCCGCCTGGGCCCCGGCTTCTACACCGGGACGATGGCCGCGGTGGTCCTCGGCGGCGCGTCCACCGTGGGCGGGGTGGGCCTCGGCTACACCTACGGCATCTCCGGGATGTGGCTGGTGGTGGCGATCGCCACCGGCCTGGCCGCGCTGAGCCTGTTCTTCGCCGGCCGCATCCAGTCCCTCAAGGTGTTCACCGTCTCCCAGATGCTGCAGCTGCGCTACGGCGAGCGCGGCGGGGCCAAGGCGTCCTCGTTCGTGATGCTGGCCTACACCGTGATGCTCTCGGTGACCTCCACCTCCGCGTACGCCGCGATCTTCTCGGTCCTCTTCCCGCTCGACCGGTCGTGGGCGATCCTGCTCGGCGGCGTGGTGGTCGTGGCGTACTCCGTGCTCGGCGGGATGTGGTCGATCACGCTCACCGACATGATGCAGTTCGTGTTCATGACGGTCGGCATCTTCCTGGTCCTGCTGCCGTTCTCCCTCTCCGCGGCGGGCGGCTGGACCGGGCTCGAGGACCGGCTGGACGCCACGTTCTTCACCTGGGACGGCATGGGCACGCAGGCGATCGTCACCCAGTTCGTGGTCTACGGCTTCGGCATGCTGATCGGCCAGGACATCTGGCAGCGCGTCTTCACCGCCCGCTCCCCGCAGGTCGCCCGCTGGGGCGGGCTCGCCTCCGCGGCCTACGTGGCGCTCTACGGCGTGGCCGGGGCCGTCATCGGGATGACGTCCGCCGCCGTGGCCCCGGACCTCTCCTCCCCGGACGACGCGTTCGCCACGATGGCGCAGCAGTACGTCCCGGCCGGGCTCGGCGGGATCGTGCTCGCGGCCGGGGTCGCCGCCATGATGTCCACGGCCTCGGGCGCGCTCATCGCCGCGGCCACGGTGGCCCGCGTCGACGTCGTGCCGACCCTGAGGTCCCTGCTCACCCGGCACGCGGCCCCCGCCCCGGAGGGCACCGCCGAGGCGCTGCGCGGGGACCGGATCTACGTGCTCGTCTTCGGCGTGGTGATCACGGTGATCTCGATCTTCGTCTCGGACACCGTCACCGCCCTGACCATCGCCTACGACATCCTGGTGGGCGGCCTGCTCGTCGCCATCCTCGGCGGGCTCCTGTGGCGGCGCGGCACGAGCCTCGGCGCGGCCCTGTCCATGCTCGTCGGGTCCGTGGTGACCGTGGCGTCCATGGCGGTCTTCGGCGTGCTGGCCAACGCCCCCATCTACCTGGGACTGGCGAGCTCCGCACTGGTCTACGTGGTGGTCTCACTGCTGTCCCGCCCCACGCACGCCGGGGTGCTGCGGCAGTGGAACGAGCGCCTCGCGGGCTCCGGCGCCGACCGCGCGGAGGCCCGCCCGTGAGCGCCTGGTCCCGGCTCTCGGACCACCTGGACGAGAACTCCGAGGGCTACGGCCCGCTGCGCGGCACGCTGGGCGCGGGCCGGATCGGGATGATCTGGCTCGCGGCGAACCTGGTGGTGACCACCCTGCTGACGGGGACGCTGTTCGTGCCCGGGGTGTCCTGGCCCACGGCTCTGGCCATGATCGTCCTGGGCACGCTGATCGGCGGGGCGGTGCTGGTGCTCGTGGGGAACATGGGCACCCGCACCGGTCTCGCCACCATGTCCCTGACCAAGGGCTCCTTCGGCCTGCGCGGGTCCTTCCTGCCGGTGGCCGCGAACGTGGTCATCCTCATGGGCTGGAGCTGGGTGCAGGCGATGCTCGCCGGCGTCACCGTGAACTTCCTCGTGGCGCAGGCGACCGGCTACTCGAACCCGGTGCTGTTCTCGGTGCTCTGCCAGGCGCTGGTCGTGGCGCTGGCCGTCCTCGGCCACGAGGGCATCGCCCGGGTGGAGCCGTGGCTGGCGGTGGTGATCCTGGGCATCATGGCCTGGGTGTTCACGGTGGCGTTCACGTCCTACCCCGTGGCCGACTTCGCCGCCCTGCCCGTGGACCCCGGGGCGGGCTGGTCCCCCATCGCGGTCCTCGACGTCGTCATCGCCACGGCCATCTCCTGGACCGTGCTCTCCGCGGAGTTCAACCGGCTCGCCCGCCGGCAGTCCGCGGGCATGATCGGCTCCGGCGCGGGGTACGTCCTGTCCACGGTCGCGGCCATGAGCCTCGGGGCCACCGCCGTCGCCTACGTGGTGCTCGACGGCGGGGAGGCGGTCGGGTTCGACCCGACGGTGCTCGTCGCCGCCTTCGGCGCGCCCCTGGCGGTGGTGGTCTTCCTGTCGGTGATGGCCACCAACACCATGGTCGTCTACGGCATGGTCTCCTCGGTGGTGAACCTGACACCCTCGCGGAGGCTGCGGTTCCTGCCCACGGCGCTCGTGCTGGGGGCAGTGTCGGTCCTCGGGTCCACCCGGCTGGGCCTGCTGGACCAGTTCACCGAGTTCCTGGTGCTGATCGGCTCGCTGTTCATCCCCGTCTTCGCGATCATGCTGGTGGACTACTACGTGGTCCAGCGCGGCGCCTACGCGGCGGACATCCTGCGCGGTCGCGGCGGCCGGTACTGGTACCGGGGCGGGGTCAACCCCGCCGCCGTGGCGGTGTGGGCCGTCGGCGCGGTCTGCTCGCTGGTGCTCACCTACGTGCTGCCGAGCCCCGTGGGCGCGACCATTCCCACGTTCGTCCTCTCCGCGGCGCTCTACCTGCTCTGGGCCCTGGCGGCGAAGCGGATCGTGCCGGGCCGGCCGGTCCAGCGACACCTCGCCGAGGCGGGGAGGACCGGGACGGACGGGGCCGGGGCGCGGGACGGGGCCGCCGCGCCCGAGCGGACCGGCGGACCCTGCACGGTCGGCACTGTCGGCACTGTCGGCACTGTCGGCGCGGCCGGCAGGCCGGAGGAGGCCGCCGATGCGCCTCGTTGACCTGAGCCACCCCGTGGAGGCCGGCATGCAGGTCTTCCCGGGGGACCCGGCCGTGGACTCCCGGCTCGCGGCGTCCGTCCCGCGGGACGGCTTCCAGGTGGCCGAGCTGCACCTGGGCACGCACAGCGGCACGCACGTGGACGCCCCGCTGCACACCGTGGACGGCGGCTCGCCCGTGGACGAGCTCGACCTCGCCCGCCTGGTGGGACCGGCGCGCATCGTGCACGTGCCGGAGCTCCGGGAGCACGAGGTGATCCGCTGGGCGCACGTCCGCGCACAGCTGGAGGACGTGCGGGCCGGCACGATCGTGCTGTTCCGCACCGACTGGTCCCGGCACTTCGGCACCCCGCGCTACCTGGCGCACCCGGTGCTGGACGTGGAGATCGCCGAGCGCCTGCTGGCCGCGGGCGTGCACGTGCTCGGCACGGACACCCTCAACCCGGACCGCACCCCGGACGCCGGCGCGTCCGGCCCGCCCGAGCTGCCGGTGCACGCGGCGGTCCTCGGGGCGGGCGGGGCGATCGTCGAGAACCTGACGAACCTGCACGCCGTCGACTGGCGGGACCCGCTGGTGAGCGTACTGCCGCTGCGGCTGCGCGGACTGGACGGCTCCCCGGTGCGGGCGGTGGCGATGCAGCCGTGAGCCCCGCGCCGCCGCTGCCCGGTCCCCGCCCCGGGACCACGACGCCGCCGACGCCGACGCCGACATCCGATCACTCCCGAGGAGACCCCGCCATGACCGCCGACGCCCGATCCACCGCCCCGTCCGCCTACCGGTCCGTCAACCCGGCGACCGGCCGGGTCCTGGCCGAGCACCCGACCGCCACCGATGCCCAGGTGCAGGAGGCCCTGGCCGGCGCCGACGCCGCGTTCCGCGCCTGGCGGACCCTGCCGATCGAGGAGCGGGCGGCCGTCGCCGCCCGCGTCGGGACGCTGTTCGCCGAACGGGTCGAGGAGCTGGCCGCCGTCATCACCGAGGAGATGGGCAAGCCGCTCGCCGAGGCCCGGGACGAGGTCGCGTTCTGCGCCGAGATCTTCGGCTACTTCGCCGAGCAGGGCCCGGCCCTGGCCGCGGACCAGCCCATCACGGCCTCCGGCGGCGGCCGGGCGGTGGTCCAGAAGCGGCCCGTGGGGGTGCTGCTGGGGATCATGCCGTGGAACTACCCCTACTACCAGGTGGCCCGCTTCGCGGCCCCCAACCTGGTGCTGGGCAACACGATCCTGCTCAAGCACGCCGAGTCCTGCCCACGGGCGGCCCTGGCCCTCCAGCAGCTCATGGACGACGCCGGGGTGCCGGCCGGCGCCTACGCCAACGTCTTCGCGAGCCACGACCAGGTCGCGGACATCATCGCCGACCCGCGGGTCCAGGGGGTGTCCCTGACCGGGTCCGAGCGGGCCGGGGCGAAGGTCGCCGAGATCGCCGGGCGGAACCTGAAGAAGGTCGTCCTCGAGCTCGGCGGCTCCGACCCCTACGTGGTGCTGGACACCGACGACGTGCGCGAGTCCGCCCGCGCGGCCTTCGCCACCCGCATGGGCAACACGGGCCAGGCGTGCAACTCCAACAAGCGGATGATCGTCATGGCGGACCTCTACGACGAGTTCGTGGCCGAGCTGACCCGCCAGGCCGAGGCGCTGACCCCGGGCGACCCGGCCGAGGCCGCCCCCGGGACCTTCGCCCCCCTGTCCTCCCGGGCCGCGGCCGAGGGACTGGCCCGCCAGATCCGGGCCGCCGTGGACGCCGGCGCCACCCTGAACGCCGGCGGGCGGCTGCTCGAGGGCCCGGGCGCGTACCTGGAGCCCACCGTGCTCACCGGGATCACCCCGGACATGGCCGCCCACCACGAGGAGCTCTTCGGCCCCGTGGCCGTGGTCTACCGGGTGGCCGACGACGCGGAGGCGCTCGCCCTGGCCAACGACACCCCCTACGGGCTCGGCGGGGCGGTCTTCAGCACGGACCCCGAGCGGGCGCGCCGGCTCGCCGAGGGCCTGGACGCGGGCATGGCCGCCGTCAACGCCGCCGAGGCCGAGGGCGCCGAGATGCCCTTCGGCGGGGTCAAGCGCTCCGGCTACGGCCGGGAGCTGGGCCCGCTGGGCATGGACGAGTTCGTCAACAAGCGCCTGCTCTACGTCAAGGACCGGCCCGCCGGGGAGGGCTGACCGCCGGCGTCCGCCGCACGTCCCGCCCTGCTCCGCCCGCTCCACCCGCCCCGCACCACCCGCCCCACCCTTTGGAGGACCGCTCATGACCGCCCGCAGGACCACCGCCCGTGCCGTGCTGGAGACGCTCCGGGGCTACGGCGTCGACACCGTCTTCGGCATCCCCGGGACCCACTCGCTCGAGTTCTACCGCCCGCTGCGCGAGCTGGGCATCCGGGCGGTCACCACCCGCCACGAGCAGGGCGCCGCGTACGGCGCCGACGGGTGGAGCCAGGTCTCCGGGCTGCCGGGCGTCGTCATCACCACGTCCGGGCCGGGCCTGCTCAACTCGCTGTCCGGGGCGGCCACGGCCTACGCCGAGTCCCGCCCGATGATCATCCTGTCCCCCGGCCGTCCGGTGGGCCACGACTTCCGGGACATCGGCTCGCTGCACGAGACGAAGAACCCGTCCGCGGCCGTGGACGCGATCGTCGGCCGCAGCCGCCGGGTCACCAGCGGGGCCGAGGCCGTGACCATGGTCCACGACGCCTTCCGGGACTTCGCCCACTCCCGCCCCCGGCCGGTGCACATCGAGATCCCGCTGGACGTCCTGGAGGCGGAGCTCGACTACACCGACCGGCAGGTGGCCCCGCGCCGGCTCGGCGCCCCGCAGCCGGCGCCGGTCGACGACGTGCGCCGCGCCGCCGAGGTGCTGCGGGACGCCGAGCACCCTGTCATCCTCGCCGGCGGCGGCTCGCTGGCCGCCGGCGCGCGGCTGCTCGAGCTCGCCGAGCTGCTCGAGGCGCCGGTCATCACCACGACCAACGGAAAGGGCGCGATCCCCGAGCGGCACCGCCTCTCGCTGGGCGCCGACCTGCGCCTGTCCACCGCGCACGAGTTCCTGCGCTCCGCCGACGCCCTGCTGGTGATCGGCTCGAAGGTGGGCGAGGCCGAGCTGTGGGGCGGGGACATCACGCCGCGGGGCCCGGTCGTGCGCGTGGACATCATGCGGGACCAGATGCTGTGCAACCTGGACCCGGACATCGAGCTGCCCGGCCACTCCGCGGCCGTGGTCCCGCAGCTCCTCGAGGCGATCGGCCCGCTCGCCCCGCGCCCCCCGCGCGACCTCACCGAGGTCTTCGCCCGGCTCGACGACGAGGGCCGCCGCACCGCGCCCGAGCTCGCGGCGCTCAACGAGACGATCATGGCGGTGGTGCCCGAGGACACGATCATCGGCGGCGACTCCTCCCAGGTCACCTACCTGGGCTCCACCACGTTCTTCCGCGCCCAGCTCCCGCACTCCCTGCTCTACATGGGGACCTACGCGACCCTGGGCTACGGCCTGCCCGCCTCGATCGGGGCGAAGCTCGCCGCCCCGCACCGGCCCGTGCTGTGCCTCGTGGGCGACGGCGCCCTGATGTTCTCGATCCAGGAGCTGATGACCGCCGTGGAGCTCGGCGTGGACCTGCCGATCGTGTGCGTGGACAACGGCGGCTACGGCGAGATCCGGCAGAACATGACCGACCGGGACATCGACCCGCTCGCCGTGGACCTGCGGCAGCCGGACTGGCCCGCGCTCGCGGAGGCCTTCGGCGCGGTCGGGTTCGAGGCCACCCCGGAGAACCTGGCCGATAAGGTCGTCGAGGCGCTCGCGGTCGAGGGGCCGAGCCTGGTGCACCTGAAGATCTGACCCCGCCGAGGGGTCCGGTTCCACCCACATCCCTGCCGAGGGGTCGCCTCCTGTCGGAACACAGCCCGGACGGCCTCGGGACGAGACCCCTCGCGCAGGGGCGGGGAGCGGGTCAGCGCGGGACCTGGTCCTCCGGCAGCTCCGTCACGGGGGCGAGCACCACGTCCTCGATCTTCCAGTCCAGGTCCGCGCAGCGCTTCCGGGCGGCCGCGAGCTGCTCGAGCGTCGGGACGACCCCTTCGGCCGGGACCACGAAGGCCTCCACGTGGAAGACGTGGCCCTCGTCGCGGACCCGGACGCCCACGTCCTGCACCCAGGGCTGCTGGCGCAGCACGGTCTCCATCTCCTGGAGGAGAGGGTGCGGCGCGGCGTCGTCGTAGGTGGTCGGGCGGGAGTCCACGAGGTCGGCGACGGCCCCCTTGAGGTTCGTGGCCCCGTCCTTGAGGATCGACGTGGAGACCACGAGCGCCGCGACCGCGTCCGCCCACCACAGGCCCATCCCGATGCCCAGCACACCGACCGAGGTGGCCAGGCCGGTCATCCAGTCCGCCTTGTTCATGTCGGCGTCGGCGTAGAGCACCTTGTCGTGGAGCTCCTCCGCGAGCTTCATCTTCATCCGGCCCAGGATCACGGGCGGGATGCTGGTGAGCGTCATCGCCGCCACCATCAGCCACCCGGACCACACCGGCGTGCCGAACAGGTTCGTGACCCCGATCGGGGGCCGCTCGCCCCGCAGGAGCCCGGAGCCGGAGTCGACCACGAGGAACGCGCCCATCGCCAGGAGCGCGACCGCCGCCACGAGGTGGCCCACGCCCACGGAGCGGTGGTAGCCGTAGGGGTGGCGGGGCGTAGGGCGCCGGCCGGCGACGCGGACCGCCACGAGGAAGGCGAGGGGCGGCAGGAACGAGAGCGAGTCCTCGATCCAGGCGACCTTCATGGCCTGGGACTGCCCGGCCACGAGCGCCACGACGGCCACGGTCACGGCGAGCACCCCGAGGGTGATCTTCTCCAGGCGCACCGCACGCGCCAGGGTGCGCGCCTGGGCGCCGGTGAGCTCGGTGGACCCGAACCGGGCCTTCGCCCCGGACTGCGACATCACCCCTCCTCCCGTTCCACCAGGAACGTCTCGAGCTCGGTGAGGAAGCCGTTCTCCCCCAGCCGGGTGGCCAGCACGATCTTCTCGGTGCGGCCGTCTCCCGTCTCGATCTCCGTGTGCGGGCGGGTCAGCGCGGCGTGCTTCTCCCAGGGGGACGTCTCGGTGAGGCCTGCGACGACGACGTCGAGGTCGCCGCCCTCGAGCGAGCGGATCAGGTGGCTCTCGGCGCCGGAGGTCCAGACGACCTCGGCGTCGATCCGCTCGGCGAACTCCTCGACCAGCTCGACCTCCACCCCCGAGGGACGGCCGCTGTCGGCGACCTCCGTCCAGGGCGGGCTCTCCGAGACCCCGGCCCGCAGTTCACCGCCTCGCACCCGGTCGAGGGTGCCCTCGGGGTCCTTCGGGAACCCGGAGCCGCACCCCGTGACCAGGGCCGCGGTCAGCACCGCCACCGCGAGCGGGCGCACCGAGGGGGACATCGCCGCACGACCTTTCCAAGCACCGGGGCGGTCCCGGCGGACCGCGCTCTCCATCGGTCCCGAGCATACGGAGTTGCGTCGGACGGCGCCGCTGCGGGACCGGTCGACACACGCCCGAAACCGGGCGCCGCGTCCGACATCGCCGGGAAACCTCTGCGCCGCACCCCGGAAATCCCGGCTGGCTAGCGTCGCTCCCATCCCGGCGGACCGGGTCCTGCCCGCAGGACCACCGCCCGGCACCCAGCGACTCCTCCCCCGGAAAGCAGGACGGCATGACGGTCCCCGCACGGCGCGCTCTGATCCCGGCCCTCGTGGCCGCCACGCTCCTCACGGGGTGCGGCGCGAAGTACGACCCGCGGCCGAGCGCAGAGGCGGCCCAGGCGCCCTCGAGCTCGTGCGTGGACACCTCCGGGAACAGCGTGAAGGTGGGGCTGCTCAACTCCCTCTCGGGCACGATGGCCGTGAGCGAGACGACCGTCAACCGTTCCCTGAACCTGGCGATCGAGGAGATCAACGCCGACGGCGGGGTGCTCGGCAAGGAGCTCGACCCCGTCACCGAGGACGGCGCGAGCGAGCCGACGGTGTTCGCGGAGAAGGCCGCCAAGCTGATCCGGCAGGACTGCGTGGCCGCGGTGTTCGGCGGCTGGACCTCCGCGAGCCGCAAGGCCATGCTCCCGGTCTTCGAGGCCCAGGACTCGCTGCTGTTCTACCCGGTGCAGTACGAGGGGCTCGAGGCCTCCCCCAATATCTTCTACACCGGGGCCACCACCAACCAGCAGATCGTCCCGGCCCTCGACCACCTGCGGGAGCAGGGGCACCGGCGGATCTTCCTGGTGGGCAGCGACTACGTCTTCCCCCGCACGGCGAACCGGATCATCAACGCCTACGCCGCGGCCCACGGCATGGAGGTGGTGGGCGAGGAGTACGTGCCGATGGGCTCGACCGAGTTCTCGACCATCGTCAACAAGCTCCTGGCCTCGGACGCCGACGCGGTGTTCAACACCCTCAACGGCGACTCCAACGTGGCGTTCTTCCGCCAGTACACCTCCGTGGGCCTCGAGGCCGGCGAGATGCCCGTGGTGTCCGTGTCGGTCGCGGAGGAGGAGGTCCCCGGGATCGGCGTGGAGAACGTCGCCGGTCAGCTGACCTCCTGGAACTACTACCAGACCGTCGACACCCCCGAGAACGAGCGGTTCGTGCGGGCGTTCCAGGACCGGTACGGCGCCGGGCGGGTCACGAGCGACCCCATGGAGGCCGCCTACACGTCCGTGCACCTGTGGCGGGCGATGGTCGAGAAGGCCGGGTCCTTCGACGTCGACGCCGTGCGCGAGGCCGCCGACGGGACCGTGGTCGAGGCCCCCGAGGGCACCGTCGAGGTGGACGGGGAGACCCAGCACGTCACCAAGACCCCGCGCATCGGCCGGATCCGCGAGGACGGGCTGATCGAGACGGTCGAGGAGGCCGCCGAGCCCGTGGTCCCCGACCCGTTCCTGACCGGCTACGACTGGGCCGACGGCGTCTCCGGCTGAGCCGCCCCGCCGCCGCCGGCACCGCCCCCCGACGCCCCGCAGACCGAGAGAAGAGCCGTCCATGGAAGTCATCGTCAGCCAGTTGTCCGCCGGGCTCAGCCTCGGCTCCATCCTCCTCCTCGCGGCCGTGGGGCTGTCCCTGACCTTCGGGCAGATGGGCGTCATCAACATGGCCCACGGCGAGTTCATCATGGCCGGCGCGTACACCGCGTTCACGGTCCAGCAGGTGCTCGGCCACGCCGGGGTCTCCCTGCTGCTGTCGATCCCGATCGCGTTCCTCGTGGGCGGGGCCCTCGGCCTGCTGGTCGAGGGGCTGCTGCTGCGGCGCATGTACCACCGGCCGCTGGACACGCTGCTCGTCACCTTCGGGGTGTCCCTGGTCCTCCAGCAGGTGGCCCGGGACGTCTTCGGCGCCCCCAGCGTGGACGTGCGGCTGCCCGAGCTGCTGCAGGGCCCCGTGGAGGTCCTGGGCGTCCCGGTCCCGGCGTCCCGCGTGTTCCTGCTGGCCCTGGCCGTCATTGTGGTCGCAGCCCTCGCGCTCGTGCTCCACCGCACCTCCCTGGGCCGCCGGGTCCGCGCCGTGGTGCTCAGCCGCGACCTCGCCGAGGTCAGCGGGATCTCCTCCCGGCGCACCGACCAGCTGACGTTCTTCATCGGCTCCGGGCTCGCCGGCGTGGCCGGGGTGGCGCTGACCCTCGTGGGCTCCACCAGCCCCACCCTCGGCACCACCTACATCGTGGACGCCTTCCTCGTGGTCGTCGCCGGCGGCATCGGCCAGATCCGCGGGGCGGTGCTCGCCGCGGCGGGCCTGGGCGTGCTCCAGGCCTTCGTCGAGTACTCCACGACCGCCTCGATCGCCAAGGTCCTGGTGCTGGTCGCCGTGGTCGCCTTCCTGCAGCTGCGCCCCCAGGGGATCTTCAGCGTCCGAACGAGAGGTCTGGCATGAGCACCACCAGCGCACCCCGTCCCGCCGCCGCGTGGCGCGACCGGCTCACCGGGCCCCGGGGAGCCGCCGCCGGGCTGGCCCTCGGCGCGCTCCTGCTGCTCGTCCTGGCCCCCCTGACCCTCGGCGGGTTCGGCCTGGGCCTGCTCGGCAAGTACCTGTGCATCGCCATGGTGGCCGTGGGCATCGGCCTGGCCTGGGGTCGCGGCGGGATGCTCACCATGGGCCAGGGCCTGTTCTTCGGCCTCGGCGCCTACATCATGGCCATGCACCTGCAGCTCGCGGACACCCGGCTGCTGGGCGAGCAGGTCCCCGAGTTCATGCGGCAGAACGGCGTCACCGAGCTGCCCGCCGTGTGGGCCGTGTTCGCCCACCCGGTGGCCGCCGTGCTCGGCGTGGTCCTGGTGCCGGCAGCGGTGGCCGCGGCCCTGGGCCTGGCGATCTTCACCCGGCGGGTCAAGGGCGCCTACTTCGCGATCCTGTCCCAGGCCCTCGCCGCGGCCTTCGCGGTCTGGCTGATCGGGCAGCCCGTCCTCACCAACGGCTCCAACGGGCTGAGCAGCTTCCGCTCCCTGTTCGGCTACGACCTCGCCGACCCGCGCAACCAGCTGCTCCTCTACCTCGTCACCGCGGCGCTGCTCCTGGCCATGGTGGCCCTCACCTGGCAGCTCCACCGCAGCCGGTGGGGCGAGCTGCTCGTGGCGGTGCGGGACCAGGAGGAGCGCGTGCGCTTCCTCGGCCGGGACCCTGCCCTCGTGAAGACCGCCGCCTACGTCCTGGCCGCGGTGATGGCCGGGATCGGCGGGGCGCTGTTCGTCCCGGTGGTGGGGATCGTCTCCCCCGCCGACGTCGGGGTGATCCCGTCCATCGCGTTCCTCATCGGCGTGGCCGTCGGCGGCCGCGCGACCCTGCTCGGGCCCGTGCTCGGCTCGATCGCCGTGTCCTTCGCCGAGACGTCCCTGGCCTCCGCGTTCCCGTCCTTCTGGGTGTACCTCCAGGGCCTGCTCTTCGTGCTGGTGGTCGGGTTCCTGCCCGGCGGCATCGCCTCGCTGCCCGGTGTGCTCCGGCGTCGTCGCCGCACCCCCGCGACCGCCCCCGGCGACGGCGACGGCCACGGCCCCGGAGGGGCCACCACCCCCGACGACCCCGTCCCCACCCCGGCAGCGGCCCTGGCCGCGGAGGAGGCCCGATGAACGCCGCCGCACGCCCCGAGATGCTGTCCGCGCGCCGCCCCGAGTGGAGGAGCTCCCTGCTGGGCCGCACCCCGCCGCAGCCCGGCGGGCTGCGCACGGGCCGCCCCTCCTACCTCGAGATCACGGACCTCACCGTGTCCTTCGGGAGCTTCACGGCCGTGGACGGCGTGGACCTCGTGGTCAACCAGGGCGACCTGCGCTTCCTCATCGGCCCCAACGGCGCCGGGAAGACCACCCTCATCGACGCCGTGACCGGGCTCGTCCCGGCGCGCGGGTCGATCGACCACGACGGCCACCAGCTGGTGGGCCGCAGGACGCACCGGATCACCCGGCTGGGCGTGGGCCGCACCTTCCAGACCGCGAGCGTCTTCGAGCAGCTCACGGTCCTCCAGAACCTCGACATCGCCGCGGAGGCCGGCCGCCCGCCCCTGTCCCTGCTCGCCGCCCGGCGGTCCGTGTCCCGGGAGGTGGAGGAGGCCCTCGAGATCATCAACCTCTCCGCCCTGCGGGACGTCCCGGCCGGGGTGCTGGCCCACGGGCAGAAGCAGTGGCTCGAGATCGGGATGCTGCTCGTGCAGAAGGCGCAGGTTCTGCTGCTCGACGAGCCCGTGGCCGGGATGAGCCACGAAGAACGGGAGCAGACCGGTGAGCTGCTGCGCCGGATCGGCGGCGACCGGATCACGATCGTGGTGGAGCACGACATGGAGTTCCTGCGCCGCTACGCCACCTCCGTCACCGTGATGGCCGACGGCCGGGTGATCAGCGAGGGCTCCGTGGCCCACGTGCAGGCCGACCCGCGGGTCCAGGAGATCTACCTGGGCACCGCGGCCACCGCCGCCG
Source organism: Kocuria rosea (assembly GCF_006094695.1). Taxonomy (NCBI): domain Bacteria; kingdom Bacillati; phylum Actinomycetota; class Actinomycetes; order Micrococcales; family Micrococcaceae; genus Kocuria; species Kocuria rosea. The sequence goes on from NZ_CP035103.1 coordinate 3,402,053, forward strand.
CCACCGCAGCCGACTCCCGGGAAGGGGACTCCTGATGCTCGAGCTCCAGGACGTGCACACCGGCTACGGCCGCACCGAGGTGGTCCACGGCGTGGACCTCACCGTCGGTGGGGACGCCGTGGTCGCCCTCCTCGGCCACAACGGGGCGGGCAAGACCACGCTGCTGCGGGCGGTCGTGGGCCTCAACAGGGTGACCTCCGGCCGGATCCTGCTCGACGGCGAGGACATCACCGGGCTCAGCGGGCACGCCCGGGTCCGCCGCGGCATGGCCTACGTCCCGCAGGGCCAGCGCTCCTTCGGCGGGCTCAGCGTCCGGGAGAACCTCCAGGTGGTGGCCGACGGCCGGCGGAACGGGCGGGCCGCCGTCGACCGGTCCCTGGCGATGTTCCCGGCCCTCGAGGGGCTGCTCGAGCGCCGGGCCGGGCTGCTCTCGGGCGGGCAGCGCCAGCAGCTGGCGATCGCCCGCGCCCTGATCACCGAGCCGTCCCTGCTGATCCTCGACGAGCCCACCGAGGGCATCCAGCCGTCCGTGGTCCAGGAGATCGAGCAGAAGATCCTGCAGCTGGCCGCCGGCACCGGGATCCGGGTGCTGCTGGTGGAGCAGCGGATCGGCTTCGCCCTGGGCTCGGCCACGGACTGGTACGTCCTGGACTCCGGGCGGGTCAGCGCCTCCGGCCGCGCCGGGGAGCGGGCCGAGGAGCACGCCCGGGCGGCGCTCGCCCTGTGAGCCGGCGCGGGCGCACGCGCCGGGGCGCCTGCCCGGGCGCCCGCGCCCCGGCACGTGCCGGAAACACCCGGTGAACCTCGCCGAAACACGGAGCCCCTACGGTGACGACTGTCCCTGAGCACCCGCCGTCCCGAGGAGAGCCGTGCACCTGACACCCCGTGAGCAGGAGAAGCTGCTGGTCGTCGTGGCCGGCGACCTCGCCCGGCGGCGCCGGGACCGGGGGCTGCGGCTCAACCACCCGGAGGCGGTCGCCCTGATCACCGCCGAGCTGCTGGAGGGCGCCCGGGACGGCCGGACCGTGGCCGAGCTCATGTCCTGGGGCTCCACGATCCTGGCCCGGGCGGACGTCATGGAGGGCGTGCCGGAGATGGTCCACTCCGTCCAGGTCGAGGCGACCTTCCCGGACGGCACCAAGCTCGTCACCGTCCACGACCCCATCCGCTGACCCGCCCGCCCCCGGCACCGAAGGAGCGCCCGTGATCCCCGGAGAGTACGTCCTGCGGCCCGAGCCCGTCGTGATCAACGCCGGCCGGCCCACCATGGAGCTGGACGTGGTCAACCGCGGCGACCGCCCCGTGCAGGTGGGCTCGCACTTCCACTTCGCCGAGGCCAACCCCGGCCTCGAGTTCGACCGGACGGCGGCCCGCGGCTTCCGCCTGGACGTCCCCGCCGGCACCGCGGTGCGCTTCGAGCCCGGCGACCGCAAGCGCGTCCGGCTCGTCGCCCTGGCGGGGCGCCGCGAGGTCCACGGCCTCGCGAACCGGGTGAACGGGCCCCTCGACGCCCCCGGCACGGACGCCCCCGGCACCGACGGCGGCCCCCGCCCCGACGCTTCCGGGAAGGAGCAGGCATGAGCCACGAGATGTCCCGCGCCCAGTACACGAGCCTCTACGGGCCCACCACCGGGGACCTGGTGCGCCTGGCGGACACCGAGCTGTTCCTCGAGGTGGAGCACGATCGCACGGTCCCCGGGGACGAGGTGGTCTTCGGCGGGGGCAAGGTGATCCGGGACGGCATGGGCCACAACGGGCGGCTGACCCGGGACGACGGCGTGGTGGACACCGTGGTCACCAACGCCGTGGTGCTCGACGCCTCCGGGATCTACAAGGCGGACGTCGGCATCCGGGACGGGCACATCAGCGGGATCGGCAAGGCCGGCAACCCGGACATCATGGACGGCGTCGACATCCTGATCGGCGCCTCCACCGAGGTGATCGCCGGCGAGGGCCGGATCCTCACCGCGGGCGGGATCGACTCCCACATCCACTTCATCGGCGCCGACCAGATCGGCACGGCCCTGTCCTCCGGGATCACCACGATGTTCGGCGGCGGCACGGGCCCCGCCGAGGGCTCCAACGCCACCACGATCACCCCCGGCGCGTGGCACCTCGCCCGCATGTTCCGGGCCCTCGACGGCTACCCGATGAACTTCGGGCTGCTCGGGAAGGGCCACGCGAGCGCCGCCGAGCCCCTCGCGGAGCAGATCCGCGCCGGCGCCGTGGGGCTCAAGATCCACGAGGACTGGGGCGCCACCACGGCGGCGATCGACACGGCCCTGGGCGTGGCCGACGAGTTCGACGTGCAGGTGGCCATCCACACCGACACCCTCAACGAGTGCGGGTTCCTGGAGGACACGGTGGCCGCGATCGGCGGGCGCGTCATCCACACGTTCCACACCGAGGGCGCCGGCGGCGGCCACGCCCCGGACATCATCCGCATCGCGGCCCTGCCCCACGTGCTGCCGTCCTCGACGAACCCCACGCTGCCCTTCACCCGGAACACGGCGGAGGAGCACCTGGACATGCTCATGGTCTGCCACCACCTCAACCCGGACATCCCGGAGGACGTGGCGTTCGCGGACTCCCGGATCCGGCCCGAGACGATCGCCGCCGAGGACGTGCTGCACGACCTGGGCGTGTTCTCCATGACCTCCTCCGACTCCCAGGCCATGGGCCGCGTGGGCGAGGTGGTGCTGCGCACCTGGCAGCTCGCCGACCAGATGAAGCGGCGCACCGGGCCCCTGCCCGAGGAGACGGGCCGCGGGGACAACGCCCGACTGAAGCGCTACGTGGCCAAGTACACGATCAACCCGGCGGTCGCGCACGGGATCGCCGATGTCGTGGGCTCGGTCGAGCCGGGCAAGTTCGCGGACCTCGTGCTGTGGGACCCGGTGTTCTTCGGGGTCAAACCGCACGCCGTGCTCAAGGGCGGGCAGATCGTGCACTCGCTCATGGGCGACCCCAACGCCTCGATCCCCACCCCGCAGCCGCAGCTGATGCGGGACGCGTTCGGCGCGAAGGGCACCGCCCCGCACGCCAACTCCATCACCTTCATGTCCCGCGCCGCCGTCGAGGCGGGCGTCGGCGAGCGCCTGGGCCTGCGCAAGCGGGTGCTGCCCGTGGGCGGGATCCGCGGCCTGACCAAGCAGGACATGCGGCACAACCACGCCACCCCGGAGATCGAGGTGGACCCGCAGACCTACGAGGTCCGCGTGGACGGCGAGATCGCCACGTGCGAGCCCGCCGAGGAGCTGGCTATGGCCCAGCGCTACTTCCTGTTCTGACCGGCCCGCCGCCCGGGCCCCGCACACCCTGAGACACCCCGAAGCCCCACGAGAGGACCCGCACCCGTGATCGTCGAAGCCGTCCTCGGCAACCTGGCCGAGCTCACCGAGCCGGAGCGCGCCGGCCTGCACCTGGAGCGGGTCGCGCTCTCCGGGCCCGAGCTGCGCAAGCGCGTCCAGCGGGTCGTGACCGACCACGGCACCGAGGTGGGGATCCGGCTGAGCTCGCGGCGGGAGCTCAGGGACGGCGACATCCTGCACCGGGACGGCCACAGCGCCGTCGTCGTCTCGACCCTGCCCACCGACGTCCTGGTGGTCGCGCCCGCCACGATCGAGCAGATGGGCTTCGTGGCCCACTCCCTGGGCAACCGGCACCTGCCCGCCCAGTTCCTCGGCCCCGCGGCCGGGGTCCCCGAGCTGCCCGGCCACGACGGGGTCATGGTGCTCCAGTACGACCACACGGCCGAGGCCTTCCTGCAGGGCGCCGGGGTGCGCTTCGCTCGCGTCGAGCGGCAGATGGAGGTCCCCTTCCGCCATGCCGAGCACACCCACTGAGCACTCCCCCGCGGGCGCCGCCGGATCGCTCGCCGGGACGCTCGCCGTGCTGCAGCTGGCCGACTCCGCCCTGCCCACCGGCGCGTTCGCCCACTCCCTGGGGCTCGAGACCTACGTGGACGACGGCACGGTCCACGACGAGCCGAGCTTCCTGGCCTGGGTCCGGCACTGCCTGCACCACCAGGTGGTGCCGGCGGAGGGCTGGGCGGTGCGCGCGGTCGCCACGGCGGCCGACGACGACGCCGTGTGGCGCGCCGACGACCTGCTGGCCGCCCAGGCCCTGCCCGTCCAGGTGCGGGACGCCGCGACCGCGATGGGCCGGCGGATGACCGACATCGGCGCCGAGAACTTCCCCTCCCCCCGGCTGCTGGCCTACGCGCAGCGCCAGCGCGCCGGGACGAGCCGCGGCAGTCCCGCGGTGGCCTTCGCGCTCGTGGGCGCCGGCATGGGCGTGACCTGGGAGCAGCTGGCCGGCGCGTACCTCTTCTCGACCGTGACCTCCCTGACCCAGAACGCCGTGCGCGGCATCCCCATCGGCCAGAACGCGGGCCAGCGCGTGCTGCGCGCCCTGCACGAGGACGTCGCCCGCGGCGTCGAGCGGATCGGGTCCATGGCCGACCACGAGGCCGGGGCGACCAGTCCCGGCCTGGAGATCGCCCAGATGCGCCACGCCTGGCAGCGGGCCCGCATGTTCATGTCCTGACCCACCACCGCACCGACCGCACCGACCGCACCGACCCAGGAGCTCACCATGACCACCGTCTCCCCCGCCCCCTCCGCGCCGACCGGCCGCGGCCCCGTGCGCATCGGCGTGGGCGGGCCCGTGGGCGCCGGCAAGACCCAGCTCGTGGAGCGGGTCACCCGCGCGCTGATCCACGAGGTCTCGATGGCCGCGATCACCAACGACATCTACACGATCGAGGACGCCAGGATCCTGGCCCGCAACGGCGTGCTGCCGCTGGACCGGATCGTGGGCATCGAGACCGGCGGCTGCCCGCACACCGCGATCCGCGAGGACACCTCGATGAACGAGGCCGCGATCGAGAAGCTGTGCGCCCAGCACCCGGACCTGCAGATCGTGTTCGTCGAGTCCGGCGGGGACAACCTCTCCGCCACGTTCAGCCCGGAGCTGGTCGACTTCTCCATCTACATCATCGACGTGGCCCAGGGCGAGAAGATCCCCCGCAAGGCCGGGCAGGGCATGATCAAGTCCGACCTGTTCGTCATCAACAAGACCGACCTCGCCCCGCACGTCGGCGCCGACCTCGACGTCATGGCCGCGGACTCCGCCGTGTTCCGCAAGGACCGCCCGTTCTGCTTCACCAACCTCCGGACCGACGAGGGCCTCGAGCGGATCCTCGCGTGGATCCGGCACGACGTGCTGATGCTGGACATGGTCCCGTGACCGCCGCCGCGCCCGCCGCCGCGGCACCCGGCCGGTGTGCCGCGCCGGCCTCCGCGCCGACGGGCCGGCTCGAGCTGGTGCTGGTGCCCCGCGGGGACCGGACCGTGGCGGCCCACCAGTTCCACGCCGGCGCCCTGCGCGTGCTGCGCCCGCACCACCTGGACGGGTCGGGGCAGCCGTGCTTCGTCGTCGTCAATCCCGGCGGCGGGTACCTCGGCGGGGACCGCTACGAGCTGGACGTCACGGTCGGGGCCGCCGGCACCGCTCTGGTCACCACCCAGTCCGCGACCAAGGTCTACCGCACCCCGGCCGCTCCCGCCCGCCAGGACGTACGTCTCGCGCTCGGTCCCGGCGCGGTCCTCGAGTACCTGCCGGACCAGCTCATCGCCTACGAGGACGCCGACTACGTGCAGTCCACGACCGTGACGATGGACCCCTCGGCCTGCCTCGTGGCGGGCGAGGTGGTCACCCCCGGGTGGGCGCCGGACGGCACCGTCTTCCGCTACCGCGGCGTGGTGCTGCGCACCGAGGTGCTGATGGGCGGGCGCACGGTGGTCCTCGACAACCTCCGCCTGCGCCCGGGCGAGGATGCCGTGGCCGGGCTCGGCTTCCTGGAGGGACGCACGCACCTCGGCTCCCTGCTGGTCGTGGACCCCCGGGCGGACCGGGAGCTGGTGGAGGAGGTCCACGGCCTGCTCGCCGCGGCCGAGGCCCGGGTGCCGGGGCTGCGGTGCGGGGTCTCCGAGCTGCCGGTGCCCGGCCTCGTGGTCCGCGCCCTGGGCCCCGGCTCCGCGGAGCTCACGGACCTGCTCCTGGACGTCTCGGCGCTGCTGCGCGCGCGGTGGACGGGACAGCCGCGCGTGGCGCTGCGGAAGTACTGAACCCCGCCGGCCCTCCCTCCGGGCCCGGGGCGGCCCCCGGGACCGAGGAGAGGACATGGGACGTCAACCCGCCGGAAACGCCGCGGCCACATGCCGGGACGAGGATGGGGGAACCGGGCGCACGAGACGGAAGGGGCTCCCCATGACCGCGAGCAGCAGATGGATCCTGGGCCTGGCCCGGGTGCGGCCGGGTGATCGGATCGAGGCCTGGGAGCACCGGCAGCCCCGCTTCACCGGCACGGTCAGCGAGGTGGTCCCGCAGCTGGGGATCGCCTGGGTCCTCGAGGACCGCACGGGACTCCGGCGGCTGGTCTCGATCCGGGGCCACCGGCTGCGCCGGTCCGAACTGGTGACCTCGGCCTGACCGCCCGGGGCCCTGGCACCGGCGCCGGAACGCGCGCACGATGGACCCCACGGGCGGGCACCAGGGTCCGCCGCGGCCGGTGGAGGACACGATGCCAGAGGCTCTCACGTTCGACTCGGGCGGCGTCCCGTGCGCCGCCGCGCTGTACCGCCCGGCGCCGGCCGGCGCCGCGGTGCCCTGCGTGGTCATGGGCCACGGCTTCACCGGCACCCAGGACCAGCTGGCCGAGCACGCCGCCGGCCTCGCGGAGCACGGCCTGGCCGTGCTGACCTTCGACTACCGGCGGTTCGGCCGCAGCGGCGGCGCACCCCGGCAGATCGTGGACGCCGCGGAACAGCTCGAGGACTGGCGGGCAGCCGTGCGCCTGGCCCGCTCCCTGCCCGGCCTCGACCCGGCCCGCACCGCGCTGTGGGGCAGCTCGCTGTCCGGCGGGCACGTCCTGCGGCTGGCCTCCGAGGACCGGCGGACCCGGGCCGTGGTCGCCCAGGTGCCGGAGTTCGGCAAGGGCTCCGAGGGCACGGCCGGCGAGATCCGGGTCAAGAAGCAGCAGGAGCACATCCCGCTCGGGCTGCTCCTGCGGACCACCGTCCGGTTGCTGGCCGCCGCGGTCCGCGACGAGCTGCGGGGACGGCGCGGGCTCCCCCCGCGCTGCATCCCGGTGTTCGCGCTCCCCGGGGACGTGGGCGCGATCATCGACCCGGACAGCGACCGGTACCTGGAGCACGCCGTGAGGACGGGTCCGTCCTGGCGCAACGAGTTCGCGCCCCGGCTGCTCCTACACCCTCCCGTGTACCTGCCGGGCACCGCCGAACGGGTGCGGGCGCCGCTGCTCGTGTGCGTCGCGGAGCAGGACACCGAGACGGATCCGCGGCGGGCCGCGCGGATCGCCCGGGCGGCGCCGCGGGGCGAGGTCGTGACGTACCCGGTGGGGCACTTCGCGGTCTACGAGGACCCCGTGCGCTCGCGCGTGCTCGAGGACCAGGCCCGGTTCCTGGTCCGCCACCTCCGCCCCGGGGCGGAGCCGGCCGGCGGCCGCTGACGGTTCCCTCGCCCGGAGCGGCCGAGGCTCCGTCTGCCGGGGGAGGCCCCGGGGCGGGCCGCGCCGATAGCGTGCTGGGAGCGGCCCCGGCGACGGACGCGGGCCGGCCGCGCCGACCTCCCCCGGAAGGACCCCGATGATCGACGCCCTGCAGGAATTCACCTCCTCCCTGCCGCCGCTGCTCCAGTGGCTGGGGGTGGTGGTGGCAGGAGCGATCCCGTTCGTCGAGTCCTACTTCGGGTCCGTCGTCGGCGTCCTGGCCGGCCTCGACCCGGCGATCGCCGTCGGGGCCGCCGTCGTCGGCAACGTCGCCTCCATGCTGGCGCTGGTCCTGGGCGCGCACGGCCTCCGCCGCAGGTTCGCCGGCGACCCCCGGGAGCCCTCGCCCCGGCAGCAGAGACTGCGCCGGGCCTTCGACAAGTACGGTGTGGCCGGCGTGAGCCTGCTCGGCCAAACGATCCTGCCCAGCCAGATCACGGCCACCGCCATGGTCTCCTTCGGCGCGGACCGCAACGCCGTCATCCGGTGGCAGATCGTCTCCATCGTCCTGTGGGGCGTCGCCTTCGGCACCCTCGCGGCCATGGGAGTCGGCCTGCTGGACGCCGGCTGAGCCGCGCCGGCGCCCGGAGCGCCGGGCCGGGGTGCGGAAAACCGCAGGCGTACCAGGTGGAGAACGTCGCTGCGGCGACGACCCCCGCGACCGTAGCGTGAAGGCATGAGCACACCGCACGAGACCCGGCCCCTTCCACCCGTACCGTGGGGCAGCCCCGGCACCGATCCCGGCAGCGGTCGTGGGACCCCGGACGACGCCCCCCGCCCCGCAGGCGGTTCCCGGCCCGCGGGCCCCGCCGCCGGGGCCCGGTCCCGGGAGTGGGGACCGTGGTCCCCCAGGACCCTGTTCTTCGGCACCACCGACCTCGTGGTGGACGCCGCGCTCGGCACGCTGTGGCTGACGGCCCTCGTCTCCCTGGTCTCCGCCGGCTTCGCCTCGCTCGCCGCCCTGGTGGGCGTGGTCCTGCTCGTGGCCGCGATCTACGCGGTCCGCGGGATCGAGTGGGTCGAGCGCCGCCGCACGCAGGCGGCGTTCGGGCTGCACCTGCCCGCCCCGCGCCGGCGCCGCTCGCCCCGCACCGACGGCTGGCGGATCGTCCACCAGTGGTGGCTGGACGTCTCCGACGCCGCGTTCTGGACGGGACTGCTGCACCTGCTCCTCACCACGGTCCTGGGCTGGGTCGCCGTGGCGGCCCTGGCCGGCACCGGCGCCGCCGTCGCACTGGCCTTCGCGCCGCTCTACGCGGCGCCGAACAACCCGCTCTGGCCCTCCGAGGTGGTCGGGACCTGGCCGGACTGGGCCGTGGTCCTGACCGGGATCACCCTGACCCTCCTCGGGCTGCTCGTCGTGGTCCTCGCCGTGGCCGCGCACCGGGGCCTGTCCCGGCTGCTGCTCCGGGTGGACGAGGCGGCAGAGCTGCGCCGCCGGGCCGCCGAGGCCGCGGCCGCCCGCGAGACCGCCGTCCGCGGCGCCCGCACCGAGCGCTCCCGGATCGAACGCGACCTGCACGACGGCGTGCAGCCCCAGCTCGTGTCCGTGGCCATGAACCTGTCGATGGCCCAGCGCCGGATCGACCACGACCCCGCCGGGGCCAAGGACCTCATCGGGGAGGCGCATGCCACTACCAAGGCCGCGATCGCCGAGCTGCGCCGCCTGGCCCGGGGCTTCCACCCGGCGGTCCTGGAGGACCGGGGCCTCGATGCCGCCCTCTCCGCCGTGGCCGCCCAGTCCCCCGTCCCGGTCGCCGTGGACGTGCGGGTGCCGCGGCTGGCGCCGGAGACCGAGGCCGCCGTGTACTTCGCGGTCTCCGAGGGCATCGCCAACATCGTCAAGCACGCCCAGGCCGGCGCCGCGTCGGTGCGGGTGGGCCTCGAGACCGATCCCGCGGGAGGCACCCGCGTGGTCGCCCGGATCGCCGACGACGGCCGCGGCGGCGCCGTGGTGGTCCCCGGCGGCGGCCTGTCCGGGATCGCCGACCGGATCCGCTCCGCGGGCGGGCACTTCTTCCTCGACTCCCCCGCGGGCGGGCCGACCGAGCTGACCGTCGAGCTGCCGGTCGACCGGGGGGCGGGATCCTGATGCGCATCGTCATCGCCGAGGACGCCGTCCTCCTGCGCGCGGGCCTCGTCCGCCTGCTCACCGAGGCCGGCCACGAGGTGGTCGCCGACGTCGACACCGCGGAGGACCTGCTCCGGGCCGTCGAGGAGCACGAGCCGGACTTCGCCCTCGTGGACGTGCGGCTGCCGCCGACGTTCACGGACGAGGGCATCCGCGCCGCCGTCCTCGTCCGCTCCCAGCACCCGCGGATCGCGGTGCTCGTGCTCTCGCAGTACGTCGAGGAGCGCTACGCCTCGGAGCTCATCGCGTCCCGCCGGGACGGGCTGGGGTACCTGCTCAAGGACCGGGTCGCGGACGTCGACCAGTTCCTCGAGTCCGTGGAGACCGTGGGCGCGGGCGGCACCGTCCTGGACCCGGAGGTCGTCTCCCAGCTGCTCGTGCGCTCGCGGCACCGCCAGGACCTGGAGCTCCTCTCCCCGCGGGAGCACGAGGTGCTCGGGCTCATGGCCCAGGGGCTCTCCAACGCCTCGGTCGCCGCGAATCTCTTCCTCACCGAGTCCTCGGTGGAGAAGCACATCCGCTCCGTGTTCACCAAGCTGGGCCTCGCCCACGAGGACGGCGGCAACCGCCGCGTCCGTGCGGTCCTGCGCTACCTCGGCTACCCGGACCCCGGGCCCGGCCACACCCCGTCCGCAAACCCGTCCCACCAGGAGCACCGGCCATGAGCACCCACCCCGAGCACCCCGCCGCCCACGACTCCTCCCACGACGTCGTCAGCGACAACGAGCGCACGGCCTGGCTCGTCCCCACCGCCGTGCTCGGCGGCATCGGCGCCCTCCTCTTGCTGGGCGCCGGCGGCGCCACGGCCGCCGCGTCCCTGTCCGTCCAGGAGCACCGGGTGGACACCACCGTGACCGAGTCCGTGGACACGGTCGTGGTCGACAGCCGGTCGGCGGTCGTCGAGGTCGTGACGGCCGACATCCCCGATCTGCGGGTGGAGTCCGTGTACGCCGGGTTCAGGCTCGAGAGCGCCCCCGAGCCCCGGGTCGAGGACGGCCGGCTGAGCATCGACGCCCTCCCGTCCCGCTCCTGGCCGGGCGCCGGCAGCGGGATGCACGTGCGGATCACCGTCCCGGCCGGGAACGAGCCCGTGGACCTGCGGCTCTCCGGGGACGCCGGCGCCCTGAGCGTCGAGGGCGACTTCGGCGACGTCCGGCTCGACACGGAGGCCGGCGTGATCGAGGCGAGCGGCAGCGCCCGCACCCTGTGGGCGTCCTCGGAGGTCGGCGCGGTGGACCTCGACGGGATCCGGGTGCGCGAGGACCTGGACGTGCACACCGAGGTCGGGGCCACCGAGGTCCGGCTCGTGGGCGAGGCCCCGCGGCGCGTGGCCGTCACCACCCGGGCGGGGGCCGTCGAGGCCGCGGTCCCGGACGCCGACTGGTGGACCCCCGCGGTGGCCGGCGCGGACGACCGCGACCCCGAGGACCTCACGGCGGCCACGGTCTGCGCCGCCGTCCCCGACGACCGCCCCTGCCTGTACGTGGCCTCGGCCGTGGGCGCGGCGGAGATCACCTACGGCGGCCGGTCCGCCGCCCCTGGCAGCGGGGCGTCCGGGCGGTAGACTGGACCCTGTTGTCCGGGTCGGGCGCACCGGGAGGGGGGACGGTGCGCACATCCTCCGAGGACCCCTGTGAACCCCCTGACCACCCCTTCCACGGCCGAGCGCGCGGCCCGCGTGCCCGCCGCCCCGGCCCCCGCCGCGGAGCACCCCGCGGCCGCCCCGCACGACACCGGCCGCCGGACGACGCCCTCGTCCGGCGGCCGGTACGCCCGGCTCGTGCAGCTCGCCGGGCGCGACTTCCTGCCGATCGCCTTCGCGGCCCGCCTGCCCCTGGCCATGCTCACCGTCGGGGCGCTCACCCTCGCCACCGCCGTCAGCGGCTCCTACGTCGTCGGAGGGCTGGCCGCCGGCGCCGTCGGGGTCGGCTCGGCGCTGGGCGGGCCCCTGATGGGCCACCTCGCCGACCGCCTGGGCCAGCAGGCCGTGCTGCTGGTCTCCGCCCTCGCCCACGCCGTGGCCATCGCGCTGCTGCTGGTCACCGCCTACGCCCCCGCGGGCCCGGACGCGCCGGCCGTGCCGCTGCTCGTCGGCGCGTCCCTGCTCGTGGGCGCCACCTGCCCCCAGGTCGGCCCGCTGGCCCGGGTGCGGTGGCGCGGCCTGGTCGGCGGGAACCGGCGCGAGCTGGACACCGCCCTGTCCTACGAGTCCACCGCCGACGAGCTGACCTTCGTGCTCGGCCCGGCCCTGGTCGGTGTCCTGGCCTCCCTGGTCGCCCCCTGGTCCCCCTTCGTCCTCGCGGCCGCCCTGACCCTCACCATGGTCACGACCTTCGCCGTGCACCCCACGCGCCTGGCGGTCCCGGCCGTCTCCCGGGAGGACCGGCGCCGGGCGGCGGCCCGTCCCGTTCCCGTCCGGGAGCGGGTCCTCGTGCTGCTCCCCGTCCTGGGGATGGTGGCCATGGGCGCGTTCTTCGGCGCCGTGCAGAACGGTCTCAACGCCTTCGGCGGCGAGTTCGGGATCCAGAGCGCGACCGGTCTGCTCTACGCCGTGCTCGGCATCAGCTCGGCGGCCGCGGCCCTGTCGGTGGCGTGGTGGCCGCAGCGCTTCCGGCCCGCCTCCCGCTGGCTGGTCAGCTCCGGCGCCATGGCCGCCCTGAGCCTGCTGTTCCTGCTGCCGAGCGGGATCGGGTCGATGCTCGTGGTGCTGCTGCTCGCCGGTCTGCCGCTGGGGCCCGCCATGGTCACGATCTACACCATCGGCGGGGACGTCGCCCGGCCGGAGCGGCTGGGCACGGTCATGACGATGCTCGCGAGCGGCGTGGTCCTCGGCTCCGCCGTGGGCGCGGCGTCGGCCGGGCTCCTGGCCGAGACCGCCGGGCACCGGGGCGCGTTCGCCGCCGCGGTCGGCGCGGCCTGCGCCATGGTGCTGATCAGCGCGGTGCTGGCCGTGCTCCGGCGGCGGGGTCGCTGACGGGCAGGACCACCTCGTTGCGGCGCAGGAAGGCCGGGGTGAACGGTGGGTCGAACCGCGCGAAGCGGGCCGCCGCGACGGGCACGAGCCCCGCCTCCCGGACCGCCCGCTCGAGCCGCAGCCGGTGCTTCTCGTAGGAGCTGCGCGTCCACCGGCCCCGGTAGCGCAGCACGGCGGCGAGGACCGCGGGTTCCACCCTGATCCGCACGGCGGGGTCGGACGGCACCGGTGCCGTCGCCGCCGTGACGGACGAGGGCAGCACGAAGGCGACCACGTGCGCGCCGGCCGTGTCCTCGGACCCGCCGGACGCGGACCGCTGCCACACGGGAGCGGTCATCGCGATCTTCTGGGGCCCGGCCCCGCCCTGGAGCACCGGAGCGGTCATCGGGATCTCCCGCCGCCCCTGGTTGTTGCCGCTGATGTAGCGGAACAAGGCGCTGAAGGCGGCGTTGCCCGCCCGCTCGAAGGACCCGTGGACCTCGACCTCCGCGAGCACGTGCTCCGGGTAGTGCCGCAGGTCGAACGTTGGGTAGTGCCGCACCGTCGAGTACGGCTGCTGCTCGGTCATGGCGGCACCGTACGCCACGACGCCTCCAGCGGGAAGGACCGGCCGGCTAGACCAGCGGCGACTTGGGCCGGTGCTCCTTGTTGCCCAGGCCCTCCCGGCCGTCCAGGTGGTCGACGAGCTCCCGCAGCGCCTCGAGCGAGCTCACGCTCTCCGACCAGCCGGTGACCTCGCGGATCCGCGTGGTGTCCATGATCGGCACGGCGCCGGCCAGGTCGATCCATCCGGGGTCGGTGGGCTGCAGCCGCAGCCGGTAGGTGATCGCCACGAGCGCGCGCACCAGGGCCGGCGGCACGGGCAGCACGCGCCGGGCGCCGAGCACCTTCGCCACGCCGTCGGCGCCGAGCACCGGCTCGGCGGCGACGTTGAACGCCCCGCCGGCCCGGTGCTGGACGACCCGCCAGAACGCGTCCGCGACGTCGTCGGTGTGCAGCGTCTGGAAGCGGAACTTCTCGGGGAACGGCAGCACGGGCAGGCGCAGCCGGGCGATGAGCTTCCTGGGCACGAGGGCGCCGAAGAAGTAGTCCCCGATCTCGGGGGCGGCGTCCGCCTGGAACAGGAAGCCGGGCCGCAGCCGGGTCACCACGATCCCGGGGTGGGCCTCCTCGAACCGGTTGAGCAGCGCCTCCGTCTCGGCCTTCTGCACGTTGTAGTGCGAGGTCTCGACCCCGCCGACCGGCCAGGACTCGTCCACGGCCCGGTCCTTGGGGCCGGGGCTGTAGGCGCCGAGCGAGGAGGGGTAGACGATCTGGGGCACGCCGGCGAGCACCACGGCGTCGAGCACGTGGACGAGGCCGTCCACGTTCGTCTCGTGCATCAGCGCGAAGTCCCGGTTCGGGCGGATGAGCCACACGAGGTGGATCACGGCGTCCGCGCCGGCCATGATCTCCGCCAGCGCCGCGGTGGACTCCTTCGCGGCGACGTCGACGGTGTGCCACTCCACGCCGTCGTAGGGCTCCCCGCCCCGCTCGGGCCCCTCGCGGGAGACCCCGACGATGCGGGTGACCTCCGGCGCGGCGTGCAGCCGGCGGAGCACCGCGGTGCCCACGTTGCCCGTGGCTCCCAGGACGACGATCTTCACGGTGCTCCCCCTCCGCCGGTGCAGGACCTACTGGTCCTGCACCCTGCCGCTCTCGCCCTGCAGGCGGTCGATGTGCTTGGACGCCTCGGCCTTGGTGAGGTCCGCCGGCAGCTCCTCGCCGGCCTCGCGGGCCAGGGTGTCGAGGTAGCTGCGCTGCGCGCTGGTCATCGGCTCCTCGCCGGTGGCCCACTCGTCCGGGTCGCGGTCGAGCCCGCTGCCCGGCTCGGGGCTGGAGGCGCCGATGGTCTGCTGCTCGTCGGGGTCCGGGGATCCGCTCGCGTTCTCAGTCATGCGCCCCATGATAGTCACATCCCTTATGGTTTCCGCCCGGCCCGGCGGCCCCGCACCCCGTCCTGCCGCACCCCTCCTGCCGCGAGGGGGACGGAGTCAGTAGGCTGGTGGCCCCGGGGAGATCCGTGCTGGGCCCCGGCGACGCCCTTCCCACGAGCGAGGAGTAGCAGATGAGCGAGCAGCCGCCCACCGGCCCGAACGGCGCCGCGGGCGCCGGAGTCCGGTCCGACAAGCTCGAGGCCTACATGCTCGGGCACTACATGGGGGCCCTCTCCGGGGTGCGGCTCTTCGACGAGGCGGCCACCACGTGGGCCGGCACCCCCTACGAGGGCCGGTTCGCGGCGTTCGTCGACGAGATCAAGGACGACATCGGCCGCCTCGAGGCGATGATCGACCGTCTGGGCTCCGGCCGGCGCACGGTGGCCAAGGGGCTGGGAACCGTCACCGGCATTGCCTCCCGGCTCAATCCGCTGAGCCGGATCCGGGAGCGGACCGGCATCGCCGCCCACGGTGAGCTCGAGATGCTGCAGTCCCTGGTGGTCGCCAAGCGCAGCATGTGGGTCACGCTCCTGGAGCTCGCCCCCGCCGAGCCGCGCCTCGACACCGAGGAGCTGAGGACCCTCGAGGCCGGGGCCGCCGACCAGTACGACCGCCTGCGGGCCATCGCCGCGGAGACGGCACGGGACCGGTTCCTCGCCCGGGACTGACCCCGTGACCGAAGCCGTGACCGACAGCTCCGCGCCCCGCGGCACCGGGGCCGCCCCACCGCCCGCGGACGACGACGCCTCCGGCCCGGCCGCCCCGGACGCCTCCCCCGCCGCCGCCTGGGAGGCGCTGCTCGCCGGCCGGACCGGCCCCGTGCCGCCGCCGGGGGCGGAGCTCGTCGAACGCTACGGACCGCTCGTGGCGCACCGGGGCCCCCTCGTCCTCGCCCAGCTGGGACAGAGCCTGGACGGGTTCATCGCCTCGCGCACCGGGCACGCCGAGTTCGTGACCGGCCCGGAGGACCGGGAGCACCTGCACCGGTTGCGCGCACTCGTGGAGGCCGTGGTCGTGGGCGTCGGCACCGTGGTCGCCGACGACTGCCGGCTGACCGTCCGCGCCGTGCCCGGCCCCCATCCCACCCGGGTGGTCCTGGACCCCTCGGCGCGCGCCCCGCTGACCTCGGCCGTGCTCACGGACGGAGCCGCGCCCACGCTGTGGGTCGTGGGCGAGGACGCGGACGTGCCCGCGGCGCCGGCGCCGCACGTCGCGGTGCTGCGGGTGCCCGTGGGCGAGCACGGGCTGGCACCCCGGGCCGTGCTCGAGGCGCTGGCCCGGCGGGGCCTGCGGCGGGTGCTCGTGGAGGGCGGCGGGCGCACCGTCTCGGGGTTCCTCGCGGCCGGGACGCTGCACCGTCTCTACCTCACCACCGCGCCCATGCTCATCGGGGACGGGGTGCCGGGCATCCGGTTCCCCGGCGCGGACCACCTCTCCGGGGCGCTGCGCGCCCCGGTGCGCCGCTTCGTGCTCGGCGACGACCTCTGCACCGAGCTGACCTTCCGGGCCTGAGCCCATCCGGGTCCGACGACCGGTGCGGCTCAGGCGCCCAGCCGCTCCCGCAGGCTCTTGACGTGGCCCTCGGCCTGGACGTTGTACTCCGCGGAGCTCACGGTGCCGTCCTGCTCGATGATGAAGGTCGAGCGGAGCGGGCCGGTCCGGGTCTCCCCGTTGACCGTCTTCTCCCCCCAGGCACCCCATGCCCGGGCGGCCTGACCGTCGGGGTCGGAGAGCAGCCGGTAGGGAAGGTGGTACTCCTCGGCGAATCGGGACAGGGTCTCGGGGTCGTCCCCGGAGACCCCGAGCACGGTGTAGCCCAGGTGCTGGAGCGAGGCGAGGCTGTCCCGGAAGTCGCACGCCTCGGAGGTGCAGCCGGGGGTGAAGGCCTTGGGATAGAAGTAGACGATCACCTTGTGGTCGCGCAGCTCGGAGAGCCGGACCTGCTGTCCTTCGTGGTCGGTCAGTGCGAGGTCGGGGGCCTGCCGGCCGGTCCGGATCTGCTGGGTCATGGGTTCTCCTCGAGGGGTGGATCGGTGGAGCGAGCCGGCGCGCTGGTCTGCACCGGCTCCTGGAGGACGTGGTTACGGGAGGCGTCGAGCGGCCGCGCGGCCCACCATCGCGCCCACGCAGGCCGAGGACACCGCGAGCGCCCACAGCGGTGCGGTCCGCCGGTGCCGGTGCAGCGGGCGGCTGAGGTCCGGGTCGCAGTCGATGGCGGTGTAGTCGAAGAAGATCGCGGGTGCGGGCGACGGCGCGGTGTGGTTCACGGGTTCCTCCAGGATTCGTACTATGGAATTAAGTTTCCACAATATGAAATTAGTACCTCCTGGGGCGCTCGTCAAGAGGGGTCGCGAGAACGGGTGCCCCCGGAGACAGTGTCGCGGAGGTCCCCGGCGCGGAGTGCGGCACCGATCCGTCAGCCGCGGCCGGCGAACGGCATCCCCGAGGCGGTCAGCACGAGCGAGTTCACCGTGGCGGAGGCGGGCAGCTCGGCCATCATCAGCACCGCCCGCCCCACCTCCTCGACGGGGAAGCTCGGTTCCGGTCGCAGCGTGCCGTCGGCCTGCAGGGCGCCGCCGTCCGTGCCCAGGCCCGCCAGCAGCTCCGTGGCCGCGTTGCCGATGTCGATCTGCCCGCAGGTGATGCCGTAGGGGCGCCCGTCCAGGTCCAGGGACCGGGTGAGGCCGGTGACGGCGTGCTTGCTCGCGGTGTAGGCCGCGGACAGGGGCCGGGGCGCGTGCGCGGAGATCGAGCCGTTGTTGATGATCCGCCCACCCCGGGGCTGCTGCCGCTTCATGATCCGGACGGCCTGTGCCGAGCACAGGAACGTGCCGGTGAGGTTGACCTCCAGGGTGCGCTGCCACTCCGCGGGATCGATCTCGTCCGCCCCGCCGCGGGGCCCGAACGTGCCCGCGTTGTTGAACAGGACGTCGATCCGCCCGGTCAGCTCCTCGATCTCCCGGAAGGCCGAGGCCACGCTCTCGGCGTCGGCCACATCCACCGGGACGATCCGGGCGCCCGGCGCCCCGGCGGCGGTCTCCACCAGGGCGGCACGCCGCCGGCCGGCCAGCACCACCACCCACCCGGCCGCCAGGAAGGCGCGCGCCACCGCGCGGCCGATCCCCGAACCGGCTCCCGTCACCACGAGCACCTTGTCCTCCGCACCCGGACCGCCGTGCCGATCCCCTGCTCCATCCATGACGTTCCTTCCGCACTCCCTCGGCATGGCCGCAATCCTCCTGCCCCGCGGTGAAACCGAAGTTTCACTCCCGGCATCTCTCTGCAAAAAATCAGTAACACAAGGATGCGACCATTGACTTCCAGCTTGTGAGCCAGTTCACTATACGTAGTGAAAGTTTTCTTCCACATTACGGAATACAGAGAGGTGACAGGCACACTCCATGAAGCTCACCGCGTTCAACTCCCTCAACAGGACCCAGGCGGCCGAGGTCGTCCGTCCGGCGCTCGACATCCCGCGCTGGGTGGAGGCCGTGGTCGACGCCCGGCCCTACGCCCACCATGATGCCCTGCTCAGCACGGCCCGGACGGCCGCGAAACCGTTCGGCGCCGAGGAGATCGAGAGAGCCCTGTCCCACCACCCTCGCATCGGCGAACGGGCCGAGGGCGACCACGCGGAGGCCGGGCTGTCGCGAGCGGAGCAGTCCGCGGTCGACCCCACGGACACCGACGTCCAGCAGCGCCTGCGCGAGGGCAACCTCGCCTACGAGGAGCGGTTCGGCCAGGTGTTCCTCATCCGCGCCGCCGGGCGCACACCCGAGGAGATCCTCGACCAGCTCTCCACCCGCATGGACAACGACCCCGGGACGGAGCAGGCCGTGGTCGCCGACCAGCTGCGCCAGATCGCCCTCCTCCGACTCGAAGGACTCGTCACCCCATGAGCTACGTCACCGCCCACGTCCTCGACTCCGTCACCGGCACCCCCGCCCAGGGGATCGCCGTGGCCCTCGAGGCCGCCGACGGCACCTCCATCGCGACCGCCGAGACCAACGCCGACGGACGCGTGCCCGAACTGGGCCCAGAGACCCTGGAATCCGGCGACTACCGGATCACCTTCGCCACGGGACAGTACTTCGCCGGCCGGAACCAGCCGACGTTCTACCCGTTCGTGACGGTGAACTTCACGGTGCAGGCCGAGGAGAGGCACTACCACGTGCCGCTCCTGCTGAGCCCGTTCGCCTTTTCCACCTACCGGGGCAGTTGACCCAGGAGTCGACGGGTCAGCCCGTCTTCGACCGCCCCGATCAGCAGAAACCTCGAGTGCAAGGAGAAACGTCATGACCGACGTCATCACCGAGAAGACCACGGACACCGTCGTCCTGGGCAAGAACCAGTACGGCAAGGCCGAGAACCACGTGGTGCGCATCAACCGCGACACCGACCGCCACGAGATCCGCGACCTCGTGGTCACCTCGCAGCTGCGCGGCGACCTGGAGGAGGTGCACACCCTCGGCGACAACGCCCACTGCGTGCCCACGGACACGCAGAAGCAGACCGTGTTCGCCTTCGCCCAGCAGTACGGGATCGAGTCCCCCGAGCAGTTCCTGCTCAAGCTCGCCGACCACTTCACCGGCGAGTTCGAGTGGATCACCGGTGGTCGCTGGGCGGCCCAGGAGTACGCGTGGAACCGCATCAACGACCACGACCACTGCTTCGTGCAGCACAAGGACGAGGTGCGCACCGCGGTGGTCGTCGCCGACGGCGAGGAGCGCACGGTGATCTCCGGGTTCAAGGACCTCACGGTCCTGAAGTCCACGCAGTCCGGCTTCACGGGCTACCCGAAGGACAAGTACACGGTCCTGCCCGAGACCGAGGACCGGATCATGTCCACGGACGTGGCCACCCGGTGGCGCTACAACACCACCGACGTGGACTACGACGCCGTCTACGAGAACGTCAAGAAGATCATCCTGACCAAGTTCACCGACCACTACTCCAAGGCCCTGCAGGAGACCCTCTACCTGATGGGCAAGGCTGTCATCGAGGCCCACCCGGAGATCGACGAGATCAAGTTCTCGTGCCCGAACAAGCACCACTTCGTGTACGACCTCGGCTTCTGCGGCCTCGAGAACGACAAGGAGACCCACTGGGCGGCCGACCGCCCCTACGGACTCATCGAGGCCACGATCCAGCGCAAGGGGGCCGCGGAGAACGAGTCCGCCTGGATGGGCATCGCCGGCTTCTGCTGAGCACCGCACTCCCCGGTGCCGCCCACGGCGGCACCGGCCGGGGTCCGTCGTCGTCCGTGCGCGACGACGGCGGGCCCCGCACCCTCCTGCGGGCGGCGCCCACGCTGCCGGCTCGCCCGGCGCCCCGCGGCGCCCACCGCGCATCGCGCACCTCTCCACCTCCTCGCTCCGCCCCGGTCCCGCTCCGACGCCGGCACCGGGTCTCTCCCGTCACCAGGATCCTTAGGAGAACACCATGGCCAGGTCACGCACCGCCGAGCCGCCCACCACCACCCGCGCCCGCCCCGAGGACGAGTACCTCGGCGCGGGCGCCAGCCTCGGCTACGGGCTGCAGCACGTGCTCACCATGTACGGCGGCATCATCGCGCCGCCGCTCATCATCGGCGGGGTCGCCGGCATGACCCCGCAGGAGCAGGGTCTGCTCATCGCGGCCTCGCTGTTCGTGGGCGGGCTCGCCACGGTCCTGCAGTCCTGGGGCTTCAAGTTCTTCGGCTCGCAGCTGCCGCTCGTGCAGGGCACCTCCTTCGCCGGCGTGGCCACCATGACCGCGATCGTCCAGAGCGGCGGCGGCATCCAGGCCGTCTTCGGCGCCGTCATCGTCGCCTCGGTCGTCGGCTTCCTCATCACCCCGTTCTTCGTGAGCATCATCCGCTTCTTCCCGCCGGTCGTCACCGGCGTGGTGATCACATCCATCGGCCTCACGCTGTTCCCGGTGGCGGCCCGCTGGGCCATGGGCGGCAACGCGCAGTCCCCCGAGTACGGCTCGGTCGGCAACATCGCCCTGGCCGGCCTGACCCTGCTGATCATCATGCTGCTCTCCAAGCTCGGCAGCGCCGCCATCTCCCGGCTCTCCATCCTCATCGGCCTGGTGCTCGGCACGGCCGCGGCCGCGGCGCTGGGCATGGCGGACTTCAGCCAGGTGCTCAGCGGCGACATCTTCGCCGTCCCGCAGCCACTGGCCTTCGGTCCCCCCGTGTTCGAGGTGGCGGCCATCCTCTCCATGTTCATCGTCATCCTCGTGACCCTCACCGAGACCACCGCCGACATCATCGCGGTCGGCGAGATCGTCGACACGAAGGTCGACAAGAAGCGCATCGCCGACGGCCTGCGCGCGGACATGGCCTCCTCCGCCCTGGCCCCCCTCTTCAACGGCTTCACCCAGAGCGCCTTCGCCCAGAACGTGGGGCTCGTGGCCATCACCGGCGTCAAGAGCCGCTTCGTGGTCACGGCCGGCGGCCTCATCCTCGTGACCCTCGGCCTGCTGCCCGTGCTCGGGCGGGTCGTCGCGGCGGTCCCGCCGCCCGTGCTGGGCGGGGCCGGCATCGTGCTCTTCGGCAGCGTGGCCGCCTCCGGCATCCGCACCCTGGCGAAGGTGGACTTCGGCAACGGCGCCAACCTGATCATCGTGGCCACCTCCCTCGGGTTCGGCATGCTGCCCATCGCCGTGCCCGAGATCTACGCGAACTTCCCGGCCTGGTTCGAGACGATCTTCCACTCCGGCATCAGCTCGGCGGCCGTGATGGCGATCCTGCTCAACATCCTGTTCAACGAGTTCCGCGCCGGCAACCCACCGCGGGGCACCGGCTCCGTCTTCGCCAACGCCCCGGTGCGCGCGGTGCGCTACGAGAGCATCGAGCACCTGCAGGGCCACCTCCAGGAGGGCGACACGGTCAGGAACGGCAAGCTCGTGGACTGCGACGGCAACGAGGTGCCCGTCATCACCGCCGCCGGCGAGATCATCGACACCAGGGTCTGCAAGCCCCAGGACGGCTCCGGCGGCTCGTCCGCACACTGACCCGCCGACGAACCTCCACCGGTCTTCTGCGGCGCCGGGGATCCCGGCGCCGCAGGAGGCCGGTCGGACGCGCCTCTCCTCCACCCCTGGCTTTCTCCACCCATGACCCCTGAGAAAGAGTTGACGTGACCCCTGAGCACATGGTTGAACACCGCAACCGGCCGACCCCCGAGGCCCCGGACAGCACATCGGCCGCAGCCGCGCAGTGGCTGGGTTCCTTCGAGGACCTCGTCGAGAAGCAGGTGCGGGAGCGGACGCAGTACCTCCTGCAGTCATCGGCACCACGACCCGGGTCCGCTGGCCCGGCCGCGCCGACGGTCACCACGGACTACGTGAACACGATCCCCGTGGACCAGGAGCCGGAGTTCCCCGGCGACGAGGAGATCGAGCGCACCTACCGCCGCTGGCTGCGCTGGAACGCCGCCGTGATGGTGCACCGGGCCCAGCGCCCCGAGATCGGCGTGGGCGGGCACATCTCCACCTACGCCGGCGCGGCCACCCTCTACGAGGTCGGCTTCAACCACTTCTTCCGCGGCCCCGACCATCCCGGCGGCGGGGACCAGGTCTTCTTCCAGGGCCACGCCTCCCCGGGCATGTACGCCCGGGCGTTCCTGGAGGGGCGGCTCACCGAGGAGCAGCTGGACGGGTTCCGGCAGGAGAAGTCCAAGGGCAGCAACGGCATCCCGTCCTATCCGCACCCCCGGTCCATGCCGGACTTCTGGCAGTTCCCGACCGTGTCCATGGGCATCGGCCCGATGAACGCGATCTACCAGGCGCAGTTCAACCGCTACCTGCACCACCGCGGGATCAAGGACACCTCCGACCAGCAGGTCTGGGCGTTCCTCGGCGACGGCGAGATGGACGAGCCGGAGTCGCGCGGGCTCCTCCAGCTGGCCGCCAACGAGAAGCTGGACAACCTCAACTTCGTGATCAACTGCAACCTGCAGCGCCTGGACGGGCCGGTGCGCGGCAACGGCAAGATCGTCCAGGAGCTCGAGGCCTTCTTCCGCGGCGCCGGCTGGAACGTGGTCAAGGTGCTGTGGGGACGGGAGTGGGACCCCCTGCTGGCGGCCGACACGGACGGCGAGCTGGTCCGGGTCATGAACGAGACCCTCGACGGGGACTACCAGACCTTCAAGGCGGAGTCCGGCGGGTTCGTCCGCGACCACTTCTTCGGCCGGTCCACCACCACCAAGGAGCTCGTCGCGGACATGACCGACGACGAGATCTGGGCCCTCAAGCGCGGCGGCCACGACTACCGCAAGGTCTACGCCGCCTACCGGGCGGCCGCCGAGTTCCGGGGCAAGCCCACGGTGGTGCTCGCGATGACGGTGAAGGGCTACGGCCTGGGCGCCTCCTTCGAGGCGCGCAACGCGACCCACCAGATGAAGAAGCTGACCCTGGAGGACCTCAAGGCCTTCCGCGACCACCTGCGCATCCCGATCACCGACGAGCAGATCGACGACGACCTCTACGG
This sequence comes from Kocuria rosea, assembly GCF_006094695.1. Classification (NCBI taxonomy): domain Bacteria; kingdom Bacillati; phylum Actinomycetota; class Actinomycetes; order Micrococcales; family Micrococcaceae; genus Kocuria; species Kocuria rosea. Next base: position 3,425,186 of record NZ_CP035103.1, read on the forward strand.
CGCCCCGTACTACCACCCCGGTCCCGACGCCCCGGAGATCCGGTACCTTCTCGAGCGGCGCATGGAGCTGGGCGGAGGCCTGCCCGTGCGCCGGGCCCAGCACGCCCCCGTGGTGCTGCCCGGCGACGACGCCTACCGGTCCGGCAAGAAGGGATCGGGCAAGCAGATGGCGGCCACCACCATGGCCTTCGTGCGCGTCCTGCGGGATCTCATGCGGAGCAAGGACTTCGGCCACCGGATCGTGCCCATCGTCCCCGACGAGGCCCGCACCTTCGGCATGGACTCGTTCTTCCCCACGGCGAAGATCTACAACCCCAACGGGCAGAACTACCTCTCCGTGGACCGCGAGCTGATGCTCGCCTACAAGGAGTCCCCACAGGGCGTCCTGCTCCACCCGGGGATCAACGAGGCCGGCGCCGTCGCGGCCTTCACCGCCGCCGGCACCTCCTACGCCACCCACGCCGAGCCCATGGTGCCGTTCTACATCTTCTACTCGATGTTCGGCTTCCAGCGCACCGGCGACTCCTTCTGGGCCGCCGCCGACCAGATGACCCGCGGGTTCATCATCGGGGCCACCGCCGGGCGCACCACGCTCACCGGCGAGGGCCTCCAGCACGCCGACGGCCACTCCCCCGTGCTCGCCGGCACGAACCCGGCCGTGCGCAGCTACGACCCGGCCTACGGCTACGAGATCGCCCACATCGTCCGGCACGGCCTCGAGCAGATGTACGGCCCGGACTCGGCGGACCCGAACGTCATGTACTACCTGACGGTCTACAACGAGCCCTACCAGCAGCCGGCCGAGCCGGAGGACGTCGACGTCGAGGGCATCGTGCGCGGCATCCACCGGGTCGCCGGCTCCGCGCACCCCGGCCCGAAGGTGCAGCTGCTCGGCTCGGGCGTGTCGGTGCCGTGGGCCCTGCAGGCCCAGCAGGTGCTGGCCGAGGAGTGGGGGGTCTCCGCCGACGTGTGGTCGGTGACCTCCTGGAACGAGCTGCGCCGCGACGGCCTGGCCGCCGAGCAGGAGGCGTTCCGCAACCCGGCAGCACCGCGCCGGGTGCCCTTCGTGACCCAGCAGCTCGCAGGGGCGGAAGGGCCCGTCATCGCCTCCACGGACTTCGTCTCGGAGCTGCCGGACCGGATCCGGCAGTACCTGCCGAACGACTTCGCCACCCTGGGTGCCGACGACTTCGGCTTCTCGGACACCCGCGCCGCGGCTCGGCGCTGGTTCGGGATCGACGTGCACTCCATCGTGGTGCGGGCGCTGCAGATGCTTGCCGACCGCGGGGAGGTGGACGCCGGGGCCCCGGCCCGGGCGTTCGAGCGCTACCGCCTGGACGACGTCACCGCCGGCACCACCGGCAACGCGGGCGGCGACGCCTGATCCCGCACCCGCCTCCGACAGCGAAGCCCGCCGGCCCCTCGGGGGCCGGCGGGCGTCGTCGTCGCGCCCGGGAGTCAGGCCGTGACGGGCATCAGCTCGGCGGCGATCGCCTCGGCCGCTCGGCGCAGCACGGGCACGGCCCGGCGGCCGAACTCCTCGTCCACCCGGGACACCGGTCCGGAGACGGAGATCGCCGTGGGGGTCGGCGCCCCGGGCACGGCCATCGCGTAGCAGCGCACGCCGAGCTCGGTCTCCTCGTCGTCGATCGCGTAACCGCGCTCCCGGATCCGGTCGAGGTCCGCGAAGAGCTCCTCGAGGGTCCCGATGCTCTTGGGCGTGGGCGTGGCCATGCCCGCCGCGCCCACGATGGCACGGACCCGTTCGTCCGGCAGGGTGGCGAGCATGGCCTTGCCCACACCGGTGTCGTGGGTGTCGGCCCGGCGGCCCACCTCCGTGAACATGCGCATGGACCGGTTGGACTGGGCCTGGGCGATGTAGACGACCTCCTGGCCGTCGAGCACGGCCATGTTCGCCGACTCGCCGAGCTCGGCCACCAGCTCGTCCAGACGCGAACGGGCCGCCGAACCGAACTGCCGCCCGGCGGCCTCCCCCAGCAGGATCAGCCGCGGCCCCAGCGCGTAGTTGCGGTTGGGGAGCTGACGGACGTAGCCGGAGGGCACCAGCGTGCGCAGCAGCCGGTGGATGGTGGGCAGCGGAAGCTTCACGGCGGCGGAGAGCTCGCTGAGCGACATCTCCCCACCGGCCGCGGTGATCACCTCGAGGAGCTCGAAAACGCGTTCCACCGATTGCACCCCGCCCGAACCGGCTCGTGTGGTCGTCGTGGTCATGGCCATCTCCCGTCGGTACAGCCCGGCCGCCTCGTGCGCCGGGCGAGATCTCGGCGGCCGGATCCGTGACAGGTGTCACGAAAGATCCTTGCCAACCTCGGCTGGCTCCCATAATATCCATAATACGAAAGTTTCATTCCACGATGCGACTGAAATGGTCGCACCACAGCCCTTGGAGGAACCATGGCCACGCCCAGTCCCGGATACTCGATGATCCTGCGTGTGGAGGCCCCGGCAGGCCTCACCGTCACCAGCGAGCTCGCCGCCGCCGCCGCTCGGGCCGGCGCGGCCGTGACCGCCCTCGACATCGTGGAGTCCCACGCAGACCACGTCGTCGTCGACGTCAGCTGCAACGTCTCCGACGCCTCCCACCGCGACGAGGTGCGCGACTCCCTCGAGGCGCTCGACGGCGTCCAGGTGCGCAAGATCAGCGACCGCACGTTCCTGATCCACCTCGGCGGCAAGATCGAGGTCACCCCCCGTGTCTCGCTGCGCAACCGTGACGACCTCTCCCGCGCCTACACCCCCGGCGTGGCCCGGGTCTGCATGGCCATCCACGACAACCCCGAGGACGCCCGGCGGCTGACGATCAAGCGCAACACGGTGGCCGTGGTCACCGACGGCACCGCGGTGCTCGGCCTGGGCGACATCGGCCCCGCCGCCGCCCTGCCGGTCATGGAGGGCAAGGCCGCCCTGTTCAAGGCGTTCGCCGGCGTGGACGCGTGGCCGGTCTGCCTCGACACGACGGACACCGACGAGATCGTGCGCATCGTCAAGGCCATGGCACCCGTCTACGGCGGGATCAACCTCGAGGACATCGCGGCCCCGCGCTGCTTCGAGATCGAGGCCCGGCTCCGCGAGGAGCTCGACATCCCGGTCTTCCACGACGACCAGCACGGCACCGCGATCGTGGCCCTGGCCGCGCTGTTCAACGCCCTGCGTGTGGTGGACAAGCAGATCGGCGACATCAAGGTCGTGGTCTCCGGGGTGGGCGCCGCAGGGCACGCCATCATCCAGCTCCTCAAGGCCCAGGGAGTGCAGGACATCATCGCCTGCTCCCGCAAGGGCGCGATCCACCGCGGGGAGAGCTACGACGACCCGCACCGGCAGTGGATCGCCGAGAACACCAACGAGACCGGGTTCTCCGGCTCGCTCAAGGAGGCCGTGGTGGGCAGCGACGTCTTCATCGGCGTCTCCGCCCCCGACCTGCTCGACGGGGCCGACGTGGCCGCCATGAACGACCGCGCGATCGTCTTCGCCATGGCCAACCCCGACCCCGAGATCGATCCCGGCGTCGCCGCGGAGCACGCCGCGGTGGTCGCGACCGGCCGCTCGGACTTCCCGAACCAGATCAACAACGTCCTGGCCTTCCCGGGCCTGTTCCGCGGCCTGCTCGACGCCGGGGCATCCGACATCACCACCGACATGCTGGTCGCCGGCGCGCAGGCCATCGCCGACTGCGTGGCCGAGGACGAGCTCAACGCGAGCTACATCGTCCCCAGTGTCTTCGACCAGCACGTGGCACCGGCCGTGGCCGAGGCCGTGCAGCAGGCGGCCCAGCAGGACACCCGTCAGCTCGCACCGGTGGCCGCCCGCTAGCAGCGCGGCACCGAGTCCGCACCACCGGGCGTCGCCGCCCGGCACCACGGGCGGCGACGCCCACCGAACCCAGCACCGAACGGAGACCACCATGGCCATCGAGTTCACCACCCCCGCCGGCCTGGACCGCGCGAGCGAGATCCTCACCGCCGAGGCCCTCTCCTTCGTGGAGGCCCTGCACCACCACTTCGCCGACCGCCGCGCCGAGCTGCTCGGCGCCCGGGAGCAGAACCGCCGCCGGGCCGCCGAGACCGGCACCCTGGACTTCCTCCCGGAGACCCGGGAGATCCGTGAGGGGGACTGGACGGTCGCCCCGGCGCCGCCGGCCCTGCAGGACCGCCGGGTCGAGATGACCGGGCCCGCCTCGCCGGCCAAGATGGCGATCAACGCGCTGAACTCCGGGGCCAAGGTGTGGCTCGCCGATCTCGAGGACGCCTCGAGCCCCACCTGGCACAACCAGGTGGACGGCGTCCTCAACCTGCGCGACGCCGCCCGGGGCACCCTGAGCTTCACGTCCCCGGAGGGCAAGCAGTACGCCCTGCGCCAGGACGCCCCGCTCGCCGTGGTCGTCACCCGGCCCCGCGGCTGGCACCTGCCGGAGCACAACGTCACGGTGGACGGGCAGCCGGCCTCCGGCGCGCTCGTGGACTTCGGCCTGCACTTCTTCCACACCGCGAAGCTCCTGCTGGCCAACGGGCACGGACCGTACTACTACCTGCCGAAGCTGGAGTCCCACCTCGAGGCCCGGCTGTGGAACGACGTGTTCACGTTCGCCGAGGAGCACCTGGGCATCGAGCACGGCACCGTCCGGGCGACCGTGCTCATCGAGACGATCCCCGCGGCGTTCCAGATGGACGAGATCCTCTGGGAGCTGCGCGAGCACGCCTCGGGGCTCAACGCGGGACGCTGGGACTACCTGTTCAGCATCATCAAGTACTTCCGGGACGCCGGCGAGAAGTTCGTCCTGGCGGACCGCTCCACCATCACCATGACGGCCCCGCTGATGCGGGCCTACACCGAGCTGCTCGTGCGGACCTGTCACCGCCGCGGGGCCTTCGCGATGGGCGGCATGGCCGCGGTCATCCCCAACCGCCGGGACCAGGAGGCCACCGAGGCCGCGTTCGCCAAGGTGCGCGCGGACAAGACCCGCGAGGCCGACGACGGCTTCGACGGCTCCTGGGTGGCCCACCCGGACCTGGTGCCCACCTGCCGCGAGGTCTTCGACGGGGTCCTCGGCGAGAGGCCCAACCAGGTGGACCGGCTGCGCGAGGACGTGCGGGTGAGCGCCGAGCAGCTGCTCGACGTCGCCAGCGCCGGGCGGGTGAGCACCCAGAAGGAGCTCGCGGCCAACCTCTACGTGGCGATCCGCTACACCGCCGTGTGGCTCTCCGGCAACGGGGCCGTGGCCATCCACAACCTCATGGAGGACGCCGCGACCGCCGAGATCTCCCGCTCGCAGATCTGGCAGCAGATCCGCAACGGCGTGGTCTACGAGGACACCGGGAACACCGCGACCCGCGAGCTCGTGGCCGAGGAGCTCCAGCGGCAGAAGGAGGTCCTGCGCGAGGAGGTCGACCCGCAGTCCTACGAGGCGCACTTCGAGCCGGCGGCCGCCCTGATCGCCGATCTGGTGCTGGGCGAGGACTACGTCGACTTCCTCACCCTGCCCGCCTACGAGCTGCTCGAGCAGTCCGACCGCGACCGGGTGGCCACGAAGTGAGCGCCGGCGACCTGGACACCGGGACGCTGGGCACGGCCTTCCGGCAGCGCGCTGCGGAGCGGCTGGCCGGCACCGACGCGCTGCTCCAGCGGTCCTACCCGGGAGACCCGGGTACACGCCAGCCCGTGCACACCGTCTACCTCCCCGCCGACAGCTTCACCCCGGAGACCGCCCGGCAGTGGGGAGAGCGCGCCGCCCAGTCCGTGGCCGGGCTCGGTGCGGCCTCCCTCGCGGAGGAGGTGGCCCCCGAGGGTGCCGACCCTGGTCTGGTCGACCGGGTGGCGCGAGCGGTCGAGCACAAGCTCGCCACCGAGCCCATCGAGGACGTCCGTCTGGACTTCGAGGACGGTTTCGGCGACCGCGGGGACCAGGAGGAGGACGAGTGGGCCGTGCGCGCGGCGCGCACCGTGGCCCTGGCCGTCCGGGAGGGCACCGCGCCGCCGTACATCGGGATCCGCTTCAAGTGCTTCGAGGCCGCCACCCGGGACCGCGGCCTGCGCACGCTCGACCTGTTCGTCACCACCCTGGTGCGCGAGGGCGGGCTGCGGGAGGCCGGGCACAGCGAGGACGGCCTCCCCCGCGGCCTCGTCCTCACCCTGCCCAAGGTGAGCACCACGGAGCAGGTCGACGTCATGGTCGAGGCCTGCGAACAGCTCGAGGCGGGCCTCGGACTGCCGGCCGGGCGGCTGCGGTTCGAGGTGCAGATGGAGACGGCCCCGATGATCCTGGGGACCGACGGCACCTGCCCCATCCCGGTGATGCTCCACCGGACGGACGGACGGGTCGAGGCCCTGCACTACGGGACCTACGACTATTCCGACTCCCTGCAGATCGCCGCCCAGTACCAGTCCATGGAGCACCCGGCCGCCGACCACGCCAAGGCCGTCATGCAGGTCGCCGTGGCCGGCACCGGGGTGCGGCTGTCCGACGGCTCCACGAACATCCTGCCCACCGGGAGCGACCGGCAGAAGCTGGCCGCCTGGCGGCTGCACGCCCGTCTGGTGCGCCGCTCCCTGGAGCGGGGCTACTACCAGGGATGGGACCTGCACGCGCACCAGCTGCCCACCCGCTACCTGGCCACGTACTTCTTCTACCGCGAGGGCTTCCCCGCGGCGGCGCTGCGGCTGAAGAACTACGTGCACGGCATCGAGTCGGAGATCATGGACGAACCGGCCACCGCCCGCGCCCTGGCCCGCTTCGTCCACCGCGGCGTGCTGTGCGGCGCGATCTCCGGGGAGGAGCTCGAGGAGAGCGCCGGCATCGGCGAGCACGAGCTCTTCTCCCTGGCCCACCCCAAGGCGGCGGCACCGGCCGCATCGACCACCGGAGGCGACTTGAGATGACCGAGACCACCTACCACGCGCCGCACGGCGGCCACCCCGACCAGACCCAGCTGCTCACGGACCGGGCGATGTTCACGGAGGCCTACGCGGTGATCCCGCGCGGGACCATGCGGGACATCGTGACCAGCCGGCTCCCGTTCTGGGAGGACACCCGGGTCTGGGTGCTCGCCCGGCCCCTGTCCGGCTTCGCGGAGACCTTCTCGCAGTACATCGTGGAGGTCGGCCCCGGCGGCGGCAGCGACCGGCCCGAGACGGAGGCCGGCGTGGAGGGCGTGCTCTTCCTCATGGAGGGGGCGCTCGTCCTGACCGTCGACGGGGAGGAGCACGAGCTCGTCCCCGGCGGCTACGCCTTCCTCCCGCCGGAGTGCGAGTGGACCGTGCGCAACCGCGGCGGCGAGCCCGCCCGCCTGCACTGGATCCGCAAGGCCTACGAGTACGTGCAGGGCATCGAGGTGCCGGAGCCGTTCGTCACCAACGAGCAGGAGGTCGAGCCCACGGCCATGCCGGGGACCGACGGCAAGTGGGCGACCACGCGCTTCGTGGACCCGGACGACGTCCGGTACGACATGCACGTGACGATCGTGACCTTCGAGCCGGGGGCGGTGATCCCCTTCGCCGAGACCCACGTCATGGAGCACGGGCTCTACGTCCTCGAGGGCAAGGCCGTCTACCGGCTCAACCAGGACTGGGTCGAGGTCGAGGCCGGCGACTTCATGTGGCTGCGGGCGTTCTGCCCCCAGGCCTGCTACGCGGGCGGCCCCGGCCGGTTCCGGTACCTCCTCTACAAGGACGTCAACCGGCAGATGAAGCTGCGCTGACCGGACGGCGATCCCGTCCCCACCGACCGGACCCCGTACCGCCCTGCCACCGCGGCGGCACGGGGTCCTTCCATGCCATCGGACCACACCCCACAGTTTCCACATCCTGAAATAATTCTTCCAATCAGGGATTGACCTGCGTCACCGGGGATCGTACGCTGTTTCACAAGACAGAAATTGACTTCCACATCCCGAAATACGTGGCGGCCCCGTCCGAACCAGGAGGATCCAGATGTCCTACACCGTGAACTGCTCCATCCTTCTCACCGACCTGCCCCTGCTCGAGCGCCCCGCGGCCGCCAAGGCCGCCGGCTTCGACGCGGTCGAGTTCTGGTGGCCCTTCGCGGAGTCCGTGCCCGCGGACCGCGACGTCGACGCCTTCGTGGACGCGATCCGGGACGCGGGGGTGCAGCTGAGCGGGCTGAACTTCAACGCAGGCGACATGCCGGGCGGAGACCGGGGCCTCGTGTCCTGGAAGGGCCGCTGCGGGGAGTTCAAGGAGAACATCGCCGTGGTCGCCGCCATCGGCGAGCGCACCGGTTGCCGAGCCTTCAACGCGCTCTACGGCAACCGCCGGCCCGAGCACACGCCGGAGGCCCAGGACGAGCTGGCGGTGCGCAATCTCGTGGCCGCCGCCGAGGGCGTGGCGCGCATCGGCGGGACCGTGCTGCTGGAGCCGGTCTCCGGCACCGAGGCCTATCCCCTGAAGACCGCCCAGGACGCCCTCGACGTCATCGCGGAGGTCCGGGCCGCCGGCGCCGACAACATCAGGCTGCTCGCCGACTTCTACCACCTGTCGGTCAACGGTGACGACGTCTCCACGGTCATCGAGAAGCACGCCGCTGACTTCGGCCACATCCAGATCGCCGACGCCCCAGGGCGCAACGAGCCCGGCACCGGCGAGCTCCCGCTCCAGCAGTGGATCGAGCGCAGCCGGGAGCTCGGCTACTCGGGCTACGTGGGCCTCGAGTACAAGGCGTCGCAGCAGGACCCCTTCGCCTGGACCGCCGCGTGGTCCGCGGCCCGCGCCGGCGCCTGACGCCGCTCCTCCCCCGCACCTGCCACCACGGCCCGTCGTACGCACCGCACGGGCTCCCACAGTGAGGAATCCCACCATGACCAACGTCACCGTCATCGGACTCGGCATCATGGGCCTGCCCATGGCCAAGAACCTCGTCACGGCCGGCTACGACGTCGTCGGCTTCAACCGTTCGCAGGACAAGATCGACCAGCTCGTCGAGGCCGGCGGCAAGGGCGCGTCCAGCGTGGCCGAGTCCGTCGCGAACGCCGACGTCGTGATCACGATGGTCCCGGACTCCCCGGACGTCGAGGGCGTCGTGACCGGCGAGGACGGCGTCTTCGCCCACGCCGCGCAGGGCACCGTCTGGATCGACGCGAGCTCCATCCGCCCGGACGTGGCCGCGCGCCTGTCCCGGGAGGCCGTCGAGCACGGGCTGCGCCCGCTGGACGCCCCGGTCTCCGGCGGGGAGCAGGGCGCCATCGACGCCGTGCTCTCTATCATGGTCGGCGGCGAGGCCGCGGACTTCGAGGCCGCCCGCCCGGTGCTCGAGGCCGTCGGGAAGACGATCGTGCACGTGGGCCCCGCCGGCTCCGGGCAGACCGTCAAGGCGGCCAACCAGCTGATCGTGGCCGGCAACATCCAGCTGCTCGCGGAGGCCGTCGTCTTCCTCGAGGCCTACGGCGTGGACACGGACGCCGCGCTGAAGGTCCTCGGGGGCGGCCTGGCCGGTTCCAAGGTCCTGGACCAGAAGGGCCAGAAGATGCTGGACCGCAACTTCGACCCGGGCTTCCGGCTCCAGCTGCACCACAAGGACATGGGCATCGTGACCTCCGCCGCCCGGGAGGCCGGCGTGGCCGTGCCGCTCGGCGCGATCGTCGCCCAGCTCGTGGCCGCCACCGTCAACAAGGGCGACGGCGGACTCGACCACTCGGGTCTCTTCAAGCTCGTCGAGGAGCTCTCCGGCCGCTCGGGCCGCTGACCTTCCCCACCCCACCGCTTCCCGACCCGATCCCGGGTCCTGCTTCCAAGGAGTTCATCATGGCCAGAATGCGCACGGTCGACGCCGTCGTCGCCATCCTCGAGAAGGAGGGCGCCACCGAGGCCTTCGGCCTGCCCGGCGCCGCCATCAACCCGTTCTACTCGGCGATGCGCGCCCACGGCGGCATCCGGCACACCCTCGCCCGGCACGTCGAGGGCGCCTCGCACATGGCCGACGGCTACACCCGGGCCGCCCCCGGCAACATCGGGATCTGCGTGGGGACGTCCGGGCCTGCGGGCACCGACATGATCACCGGCCTCTACGCCGCGTGGGCGGACTCCGTCCCGATCCTGTGCATCACCGGCCAGGCCCCCGTGGCCAAGCTGCACAAGGAGGACTTCCAGGCCGTGGACATCTCTTCGATCGCCGCGCCGGTCACCAAGATGGCCATGACGGTGCTGGAGCCCGGCCAGGTGCCGGGGGCGTTCCAGAAGGCCTTCTACCTCATGCGCTCGGGCCGGCCCGGTCCGGTGCTGCTGGATCTCCCCCTGGACGTCCAGCTCGCCGAGATCGAGTTCGACATCGACGTCTACGAGCCCCTGGCCGTCCACCGCCCCGCGGCGACCCGCGCGCAGGCCGAGAAGGTCCTGGACATGCTCTCCTCCGCGCAGCGTCCGCTCATCGTGGCCGGCGGCGGCATCATCAACGCCGATGCCTCGGCGCAGCTGGTCGAGCTCGCCGAGCTGCTGGACGTGCCCGTGATCCCGACCCTCATGGGCTGGGGCGCCATCCCGGACGACCACCCGCTGATGGCGGGCATGGTGGGCCTGCAGACCTCCCACCGCTACGGCAACGCGACGTTCCTCGAGTCCGACTTCGTGCTCGGCATCGGCAACCGGTGGGCCAACCGCCACACCGGCGGCCTGGACACCTACACCCGGGGTCGCACGTTCGTGCACATCGACATCGAGCCCACCCAGATCGGACGCGTCTTCTCCCCCGACCTCGGCATCGTCTCCGACGCCGGCGCGGCCCTGGAGATCCTCATCGAGGTCGCCCGGGAGCGGAAGGAGCGGTTCTCCGTGCCGGACTGGTCCGTGTGGGTCAAGGACTGCGCCCAGCGCAAGGGCTCGATGCAGCGCAAGACGCACTTCACGCAGGTCCCGGTCAAGCCGCAGCGCGTCTACGAGGAGATGAACACCGCCTTCGGCACGGACGTCACCTACGTCTCCACGATCGGGCTCTCCCAGATCGCCGGCGGCCAGTTCCTGCACGTGCACGGCCCCCGCCAGTGGATCAACGCCGGCCAGGCCGGCCCGCTGGGCTGGACCGGGCCCGCCGCCCTCGGCGTCGTCCGGGGCAAGCCCGAGGCCACCGTCGTAGCGCTCTCCGGGGACTACGACTTCCAGTTCATGATCGAGGAGCTGGCCGTCGGGGCGCAGTTCAACCTGCCCTATCTCCACGTGGTGGTGAACAACTCGTACCTGGGCCTCATCCGCCAGTCCCAGCGCGGGTTCAAGATGGAGCAGAACGTCTCCCTGGCGTTCGAGAACATCAACTCCCCGGAGACCCAGGGCTACGGCGTGGACCACCTCAAGGTCGTCGAGGGCCTGGGCTGCAAGGCCCTGCGCGTGACCGATCCCGAGAAGCTGCAGGAGGCCTTCGGCCAGGCGCGGGTCCTCCTGGAGAAGCACCAGGTCCCCGTGGTGGTGGAGGTCATACTGGAGAAGGTCACCAACATCTCCATGGGGACCGAGATCGACAACGTGGTCGAGTTCGAGGAGCTCGCCGTCAGCGGCGTGGACGCCCCGACGGCGATCGCCCTGCTCGACTGATCCCCGTCCGCACAGAACAGGAGGCACGCCCCGTGCGCATCGTCGTCGCCCCGGACAAGTTCAAGGGTTCGCTGGAAGCCACCGACGTGGTGGAGCACCTCGCGGCGGGCATCCGGTCCGTGGAGCCGTCCGCCACGGTCGTGGCCGTCCCGGTGGCCGACGGCGGCGAGGGCACCCTCGACGCCGCCGTCGGTGCCGGGTTCGTCGCCTGCTCCACCACCGTGACCGGTCCCGCCGGGAACCCCGTCGCGGCAGGGTTCGCCCTGCTCGACCGGACCGCGGTGGTGGAGATGGCCCTGGCCTCGGGACTGGCCGCGCTCCCCGTGGACGAGGACGGCGCACCCGTGCTCGACGCCGGGGGCGCCACCAGCCGCGGCACCGGCGAACTGGTCCGCGCCGCCCTCGATGCCGGAGCCACCCGGATCGTCCTGGGGGTGGGCGGCAGCGCCTGCACCGACGGCGGTGCGGGGCTGCTCCAGGGCCTCGGCGCTCGCCTGCTGGACGACGAGGGCGCCGAGCTGGGCCGCGGAGGCGCCGAGCTCGCCCGGCTGGCCCGGGTGGACCTCACCGGGCTGGATCCCCGGGTGCGGGACGCACAGTTCGTCCTGGCCGCGGACGTCGACAACCCCCTCACGGGGAGCAACGGTGCGGCGGCCGTGTTCGGCCCGCAGAAGGGCGCCGACCCGGATCTCGTCGCATCCCTCGATGCCGCGCTGACGGTCTTCCGGGACCGGCTGGCGGACGCCCTGGGCCCGGCCGCCCTGACGGCGGCCGGGGCCCCCGGCGCCGGAGCCGCCGGCGGCGTGGGCTACGCGGCCCTCGCCGTGCTCGGGGCCCAGCGCCGCCCCGGCATCGACGTGGTCCTGGAGTTCGTGGGGCTCGCCGACCGGATGGCGGGCACCGACCTGGTCGTCACCGGGGAGGGCAGCCTCGACGAGCAGTCGCTCGGCGGGAAGACCCCCATGGGGGTCGCCACCACCGCGCACGCCGCCGGCGTCCCGGTGGTGGCCGTGTGCGGCCGCACCACCCTCGACGAGGAGACCCGCAGGGCCGCCGGTTTCGTGCGCACCTATGCCCTCACCGAGCTCGAGCCGGACCCGCGGGTCAGCATGCGCGAGGCCGGCAGGCTGCTCGAGCAGGTGGGCGCCCGGCTCGCCCTCGAGCTCCCCGCTTTGCTCACGGGGACCCGACCCAACTGATCGATCCGGCGGCCCGCGCGGACGCCGAAGACGAGGAGGAGCTCCGAATGACGGAGAAGAAGACGCCGCAGCGGCCGGGGACCACCGACCGGGGCGGGAAGCAGAGCGACGAGCAGGGGCACCGACCGGATCCGGGTCAACCGTCCGCGGAGCCCGGACAGCGCGCGGACGACGCTTCTGACGCCGCAGGGCGTGCGCAGCAGGTGAGTGCGGACCCTGCGGCGATCGCCCGGGAGGACTCCGCCCGCGCGGCCACCAAGCCGGCCGCCGCCCGGAGCGCCTTCGAGGCCGAGCAGGCGCACAAGCTGGACGTGAGCCACGACGTCAACGACCCCGAGCGCGTGCGCCGGCTGATCGCCGACTACAAGCGGGAGCACGGGATGCCTGCCGATGCCGCGGAGGCCTCCCGCCCGGCGTCGGGTGACGCCGGCACCGATGCGCACGGCCACCGCGAGTTCGACCTCGTGGTGCGGGGGCAGAACGTCTCCTGCGGGGACCACTTCGCTCCCCGCGAGGTCGGCGTGCGCAACGGCAGGATCGTGGCCATCGAACCCCTCGGCGCCGGCCTGGTCGGCCGCGAGGTCGTGGAGCTGGCCGAGGACGAGCACCTGCTGCCCGGCCTGGTGGACACCCACGTGCACATCAACGAGCCCGGCCGCACCGAGTGGGAGGGGTTCGCCTCCGCCACCCGCGCGGCCGCCGCCGGGGGCGTCACCACGGTCCTGGACATGCCGCTCAACTCGGTCCCGGCAACCGTCAACGTGCCGGCCCTCGAGTACAAGCGCCTCTTCGCCCAGAACAACGTCTTCGTGGACGTCGGCTTCTGGGGCGGGGCGATCCCCGGCAACAAGCCCGACCTGCGCGAGCTGCACGACGACGGCGTCTTCGGCTTCAAGTGCTTCCTGCTGCACTCCGGCGTGGACGAGTTCCCCCATCTGGAGGCCGACGAGATGGAGGAGGACCTCGCCGAGATCAAGACGTTCGACTCGCTGATGATCGTGCACGCAGAGGACTCCCGGGCCATCGACCGTGCCCCGCGGCCCGAGGGGGACGTGTACGAGAACTTCCTGAAGTCCCGCCCGCGCGGCGCCGAGAACCTGGCCATCGCCGAGGTCATCGAGCGCACCCGCTGGACCGGCGCCCGCTCCCACATCCTGCACCTGTCCTCCTCGGACGCTCTGCCCATGCTCGCCACCGCGAAGCGGGACGGCCTGGACATCACGGTGGAGACCTGCCCGCACTACCTCACCCTGCTCGCCGAGGAGGTGCCCAACGGCGCCACCGCCTTCAAGTGCTGCCCGCCCGTGCGGGAGGTCGGCAACCGGGAGCTGCTGTGGCAGGGCCTGATCGACGGGACCATCGACTTCATCGTCTCCGACCACTCCCCCTCGACCCTGGACCTCAAGGACCTCGACAACGGCGACTTCGGGGTGGCCTGGGGTGGGGTCTCCTCGCTGCAGCTGGGGCTGTCCCTGATCTGGACGGAAGCCCGGCGCCGCGGAGTGGACCTGGGCCGCGTGGTGGAGTGGATGTCGACGAAGCCGGCCCAGCGGGCCGGCCTGCGCGCCAAGGGCAAGGTCTCCATCGGCTACGACGCCGACCTGGTGGTCTTCGCGCCCGACGACGCCTTCGTCGTGGACGCCGGGAAGCTGCATCACAAGAACCCCATCACCCCGTACCAGGGCAAGGCGCTGTCCGGAAAGGTGCGCAGAACCTATCTGCGGGGCAGCTCCGTGGACTTCCGGACTCCGTCGGGCCGACTGATCCGGCGCGGGGAGAGCTGACCGGACGCCGTCCGGGCCCGTCGTCGTCGGGGCCCGGACGGTTGAAGGCGAACATCCGCCGGTGCTACGGTCACCGGGACCGCGGGAGCGGTCTCCTGGATCAGCAGACAGGACCTCACTGAGCTGGCGGCGCCGCGTGCCGCCCTCGGAACACACGAGGCGCACGGCGCCGGTGACGAGACCTGCGACCGATCGGAGAACCCTGTGCGTCCCCACACCTCGAATTCCGGCTCCCACCTGCTGTGGCTGCGCGAGCCCCTGGCCCTGTACACCGGCGAGGACACCTCCGCGGACACGGCCGGCGGTGTCGTGGTGGACACCGCCTCCGGCACCGTGGTGGAGCTGGTCCCGGCCGGCGGAGCCCCGACCGTTCCGTGCGGGGTCCTCGACGCCCGGGAGCACGTGGTGGTGCCCGGGCTGATCAACACGCACCACCACTTCTACCAGACGCTCACGCGTGCCTGGGCGCCCGTGGTCAGCGTCCCCCTGTTCCCGTGGCTGCGGGACCTCTACCCCGTGTGGGCCCGTCTGCGCCCCCGCGACCTGCAGCTCGCGACCACGGTGGCGATGGCGGAGCTGCTGCTCTCGGGCTGCACCACGGCGGCCGACCACCACTACCTGTTCCCCGGCGGCATGGAGCACTCGATCGACGTGCAGGTCGAGGCCGCCCGGAGCCTCGGCATGCGGGCCGTCCTCTCCCGGGGATCCATGAGCCTGGGCGAGCGCGACGGCGGGCTGCCCCCGCAGCAGACGGTGCAGGAGGCGGAGACGATCCTCGCCGACAGCGCACGCCTGGTGGGGACCTACCACGAGCGCGGCGACGGCGCCCGGACCCAGATCGCCCTGGCCCCGTGCTCACCGTTCTCGGTGACGCGGGAGATCATGCGGGACACCGCCGTCCTGGCCGGCGAGCTGGACGTGCGGCTGCACACCCACCTCGCCGAGACCATCGACGAGGAGGACTTCTGCCGGGAGCGCTTCGGGCTGCGGACGGTCGACTACCTCGAGTCCACGGGCTGGCTCACCGACCGGACGTGGCTGGCCCACGGCATCCACTTCGACGACGCCGAGGTGGCCCGCCTGGGCGCGGCCGGGGTGGGCGTGGCCCACTGCCCCACGTCCAACATGCGCCTGGCCTCCGGGATCTGCCGGGCCGTGGAGCTCGAGGAGGCGGGAGCCCCCGTGGGACTCGGGGTGGACGGGTCCGCCTCCAACGACGCCTCCAATCTGGTGCAGGAGGTCCGGCAGGCCCTGTACGTGCAGCGGCTGCGCTACGGGGCGGAGGCCGTGACCCCGGAGCGGGCCCTCGGCTGGGCGACGCGCGGCTCCGCGCGCCTGCTCGGCCGCCCGGACCTCGGTGTGCTGCGCCCGGGCGCCCAGGCGGACCTCGCGATGTTCCGGCTGGACGGGCTGCGCTTCTCCGGCGCCCACGACCCGCTCTCCGCGCTGCTGCTGTGCGGCGCGGAGCGCGCGGACCGGGTCATGGTGGGCGGGCGCTGGCTCGTGGAGGACGGTGCGATCACCGGTCTGGACGTGGAGGCGCTCACCGCCGAGCACTCCGCGGCGGCCCGCCGCCTGGTGAACGCCTGAAGCTCCCGGCCCCGCCGGGCCCGATGCTCGCGGGCCGGGCCGGGACGGGGCGCCGCGGCCCGGTGGCAGCGAGCTGAGCGGACCGGCCCGGACACCGTCGCAGGGGCGTTCCCCGCTTCCGCCCGGCGGTGCGCCGGGCGGAGGCGGGGAACGCCCCTGGTAGAGGCCTCGCACGTGGGGTGCGAGCCCGGGTGCTCAGGCCGTCGCGTCCTTGGCGGCGAGGACCGTCCGGATCTGTCCCGTGTGCGTGATCTCCCCGTCGTCGATCATCCTCCGGACGTCGTCGAAGTGGTGCTCCGCCACGACCGCCACCTCGGCTCCGTCGCTGTCCACCACGGCACCGTCCTGGATCCGGTCGCCCTCCCGCAGGTGCGCCAGGGTGTCCGCCCGGACGACCCGCACCGGCGCCGCCGCCATGACGGACTGGTGCCGGGAGTTGCCGGCGGCCAGCTCGTTGAACAGCAGGTTGAGAGCGATGGCCACGAGTGCTGCGGCGCTGATCCCCGAGCCGAGGATGGTCTGCGTCCAGGAGGGGAAGCCGGCGTAGAACTGGGGCGCGGCCACAGGGATGAGGCCGAACGCGAAGGCGACCGCCACGATGACGAGGTTCATCGAGTTGTTGAAGTTCACCTTGCCCAGCGTGCGCACGCCGGAGGAGGCCACCGTGCCGAAGAGCACGATCGACGCGCCGCCGAGGACCGGGGTGGGAATGGCCGCGACGACCTCGCCGATGACGGGGAACAGCCCCAGTCCCACCATGATGACGCCGGCGGCCGTGACCACGAAGCGGCTGCGGACGCCCGTCACCGCCACGAGACCGACGTTGGCGGCGAAGGCCGTCTGGGTGAACGAGTTCAGCAGCGGCGCCCCCGCGGAGGAGAGCATGTCCGCCCGCAGGCCGTTGGCCACGCGCTTCGAGTCGACCTTGGCCCCCGTGATCTCGCCCACCGCGAGGATGTCCGCCGTGGTCTCGGTCATCGTCACGAGCACCACGATGAGCATCGAGATGATCGAGGCGACCTCGAAGGTCGGGGGGCCGAAGGCCAGGGGCGTTGGGAAGGTGACGATACCGCCCTGGCCCACACCGGAGAAGTCCACCATCCCCATCGTGTGGGCGATCACGGTGCCGAGCACGAAGGAGAGCAGGATGGACAGGCGCGAGATCATCCCGACGCCCACCTTGGACAGCACCAGCACGATGAGCAGGGTGATCCCGGCGAGCGCGAGGCTGCGGGGATCGGCCGCTCCGCCCTCCCCGCTGCCGGCGGCCCAGGAGATCGCGACCGGCAGCAGGGAGATGCCGATGACCGTGATCACCGTTCCGGTGACCACCGGCGGGAACAGCCGGAGGACGCGGGAGAACGCGCCGGCGAGCAGGAAGCCCACCACCGAGGAGACGAGCACGGCCCCGAAGATGGTGGTCAGGTCGTTGCCACCGGCCAGGATCGCGAGCATGGGGGCGACCCCGGCGAAGGACACGCCCTGCACGAGCGGCAGCCTGGAGCCGAGGAAGGGCGCCCCGAAGCTCTGCAGGACGGTGGCGACCCCGCCCATGAGCAGGCAGGAGCTGATGAGGAGGGCGATCTCCTCGCCGGAGAGCCCGGCGGCCTGCCCGATGATGAGGGGGACGGCGACGATGGCGCCGTACATGGTGAGGACGTGCTGGAAGCCGTAGGCGGTGGTCCGCCCCAGCGGCAGCCGCTCGTCCTCCGGTCCGGGCGCGGGCGCCGGGCGCCCACGGCGGATCGTGCGGGCCGCGGTCGTGCGGGCGTCGGTCGGACGGTCAGGTGTGGTCGATGACATGGAAGGTGCCTCCTTCAGCGCGCAGGCGTCGGCTCTGCTGCGCAAGGTCCGGCGATCCTCTGTTTTTCCGGGGCCCGGCCGCTGCCGGCGGGGCTCCCGTGAAGTGTCCAGATCTGATGGTCCCGGTAGGAGCCGACCGGGGCGGCGGGGTGCTCGGATCAGTACGCGGTGCGCTGGGCGTTGCCGGCCCAGGCCTCGAACGGCTCCGTGCGCGTGGCGAGGGCGACGTGGCGGACCGGAAGGGCCCGGTCCCGCTCCTGCGCGCTCCGGGCGAAGAACTCGTAGAACTCGGCGTCGTCGAATCCGCCGGCCGCGGCGTCGTGCCGGTCGGCGGCGAAGTACACCGCGTCCAGCCGGGCCCACAGCGAGGCCGAGAGGCACAGCGGGCACGGTTCGCAGCTGGTGTAGAGCACGGCCCCGCTGAGGTCGAAGGTCCCCAGCTCGCGGCAGGCGCTGCGGATGGCCATGACCTCCGCGTGCGCTGTGGGGTCGTGGTCCGCCGTCACACGGTTGACGGCGGGGAACTCCCGCCCGTCCGCGGTCACGACGACGGCCCCGAAGGGTCCGCCGTCGACAGCGGCGTTCTCCGCCGCGAGGTCGACGGCGTGCTGGAGGTGGGTCTGGAGGTGCGTGGTCTCTTCGTGAACGGTCGACATGCTGCTCAGGTCCTCACGGATCGTGGGGGGGGACCCGGGGAACGGCTGATGTCCGTCGGCGGGCCCACCCGGCTGTCAGATCATGCCCGGTAGATAGTCCCGATCGAGCGGGACCCGCCTGTGGCTGAGGCCAACGTAGAGCAGTTGGACGTGAGGTACAACACATTGTGGAAGAATTCTTCCAGATCCGCCGTGGCCCGGTCGTGGCGCCCAAACTCTTGCGGCCCCGTCACGGCGTGGTTATGGTGTGACTCAGCCTACGGCGGGTCCTGAAGCGGACTATCTACCGGGCGAGCAACGACGAATCGCGCTGGTCCGCCGCCAGAGAGCTCCCGGTACCCCCGGGGAACCACCTGACTCCAGGTCGCGGCCAGTGGCATGCACCGAGGAGCAGCAGGCATGAGCGACATCCGAGTGACGGTCAACGGTCGTACCCGGAGCTGTGACGGGCTCGGCCCGCACACCCGGCTGCTGGACTGGCTGCGCGGCGAGGGCCTGACCGGGGCCAAGGAAGGCTGCGCCGAGGGCGAGTGCGGTGCCTGCGCGGTGCTGGTCGCCCGGCCGGACGGGGAAGGGCGCAGTCGGTGGACCGCCGTGAACGCGTGCCTGCCCCCCGCCGTCGCCTTCGATGGCCAGGAGGTCGTCACCGCCGAGGGGCTCGGGTCCGCCCCCGGGGCCGGCGCGCCCGCGGCGCTGCACCCCGTCCAGCAGGAGATGGCGTTCCGGGGAGGCTCCCAGTGCGGCTACTGCACGCCGGGGTTCGTCTGCGCCATGGCCGCCGAGTACTACCGCCCCGAGCGCGGCACCTCCGGCGCGGCCGACGAGGCGCAGACCGGCACCGCGGTCACCGGCGAGGAGCACGCGGCCGATCACGAGTGCGGGCCCAACGGGTTCGACCTGCACGCCCTGAGCGGCAACCTCTGCCGCTGCACCGGCTACCGGCCCATCCGCGACGCCGCCTACGCCCTGGGGGCTCCGGCCGACGCCGACCCCCTGCTCCGGCGCCAGGAGCGGCCCGCGCAGCCCGCCCCGCCCACCCAGGTGGAGGCCGACGGCGCACGGTTCGTCCGTCCCGGCTCCCTGGACGAGCTCTTCGAGCACCTGGAGCGCGAACCGGGGGCCCAGCTGATCTCCGGTTCGACGGACGCGGGCGTGGACGTCAACATCCGCCACACCCGTCCGCCGCTGTCCCTCGCCGTGGACCGGCTCGAGGAGCTGCGCACGCTCGAGGTGGGACAGGAGCGGATCGAGATCGGGGCGTCCCTGAGCCTGTCCGAGGTCGAGCGCGGCCTCGCCGGACGGGTGCCCCTGCTCGACCAGCTCTTCCCGCAGTTCGCCTCCCGCCTGATCCGCAACGCCGCGACGTTCGGCGGCAACCTCGGCACCGGATCGCCCATCGGGGACTCGGCCCCGGCCCTGCTGGCCCTGGGCGCGTCCGTGGTGCTGGCCTCCGCCGGGGGCGAGCGCGAGGTGCCCCTGGACGAGTACTACACGGGGTACCGGCGCAGCGTCCGCCGCCCCGGGGAGATCATCCGCGCCGTGCGGATCCCGCTGCCTCTCGCCCGGCACAGCGGGTTCCACAAGATCGCCAAGCGGCGCTTCGACGACATCTCCAGCGTGGCCGTCGGCATCGCCGTGCAGGTGGACGCCGGGACGGTCTCGTCCGCGCGGATCGGCCTGGGCGGCGTGGCGGCCACCCCGATCCGGGCGCACGGCGCGGAGCGCCTCCTCGACGGGGCGCCGTGGACCCGCGACACGGTCGTCGCCGCGGCGGCCGCACTGGCCGGGGAGGGCACCCCGATCGACGACCACCGGGCCAGCGCCCGCTACCGCTCGGCCATGCTCGAGCAGGCCCTGCTCAAGTTCTGGGCGCAGCACGCGCCCGCCCCCGATCTGGAGGTGTCCCGTTGAAGTCCCTCGCCGACCGCCCCGTCGACCCCGTGGTGGGCGTGCCCGTCCCGCACGAGAGCGCCGCCCTGCACGTCACCGGCACGGCCCTGTACACCGACGACCTCATCGTGCGCCACCAGGACGTGCTGCACGCCTGGCCCGTGCAGGCCCCGCACGCCCACGCCCGCGTGCAGGACCTGCGCACCGCCCCGGCCCTGGCGGTCCCCGGGGTGGTCCGGGTCCTCACCGCGGCCGACGTGCCCGGGGTCAACGACGCCGGCACCAAGCACGACGAGCCGCTGTTCCCCGCCGAGGTCATGTTCTACGGGCACGCCGTGTGCTGGGTGCTGGGCGAGACCCAGGAGGCCGCCCGGCTGGGCGCCGACGCCGTGGAGGTCGACTACGAGCCGCTGCCGTCGCTGGTCACCGTAGCGGAGGCCGTCGAGGCCGGCAGCTTCCAGGGCGGTCAGCCCACCGTCAGCCGCGGGGACACGGGCACGGCGCTGGCCGGCTCCGCCCACCGCTTCAGCGGGGAGTTCGAGTTCGGCGGCCAGGAGCACTTCTACCTGGAGACCCACGCGTCCTTCGCCTACGTGGACGAGGGCGGGCAGGTCCTGGTGCACTGCAGCACCCAGCACCCCACGGAGACCCAGGAGATCGTCGCCCACGTCCTGGGTCTGCACAGCCACGAGGTCACCGTGCAGTGCCTGCGCATGGGCGGTGGGTTCGGCGGCAAGGAGATGCAGCCGCACGGCTACGCCGCCGTCGCCGCCCTCGGCTCGGTGCTGACGGGCCGGCCGGTGCGGTTGCGGCTCAACCGCACCCAGGACCTCACGCTGTCCGGCAAGCGTCATCCGTACCACGCCCGGTGGGAGGCCGGCTTCGACGAGGGCGGTCATCTGCAGGCCCTGGAGGCCACCGTCACCAGCGACGGCGGCTGGAGCCTGGACCTCTCCGAGCCCGTGCTGCAGCGGACGCTGTGCCACATCGACAACGCCTACTGGATCCCTCACGTGCAGGTCCACGGCCGGATCGCGAAGACCCACAAGACCTCCCAGACCGCGTTCCGCGGCTTCGGCGGTCCGCAGGGCATGCTGGTGATCGAGGAGGTCATGGGCCGCTGCGCCCCGCTGCTCGGACTGGATCCCACGGAGCTGCGCCACCGCAACCTCTACGTCCCCGGCCAGGCCACGCCGTACGGCCAGCCCGTCCGGCACGCCGAGCGGCTGCGCACCATCTGGACCCAGCTGCTGGACCGGGCCGAGGTGGAGCGCCGCCGCGAGGAGATCGCCGCGTTCAACGCCGCCCACCCCGACACCAAGCGGGCGCTCGCGGTCACCCCCGTGAAGTTCGGCATCTCCTTCAACCTCACGGCCTTCAACCAGGCCGGTGCGCTCGTGCACGTCTACAAGGACGGGTCCGTGCTCATCAACCACGGCGGCACCGAGATGGGCCAGGGCCTGCACACCAAGATGCGCCAGGTCGCGGCCACCGCGCTCGGGGTGCCGCTGGAGGCCGTCCGGCTGGCGCCCACGCGCACGGACAAGGTGCCCAACACCTCCGCGACGGCCGCGAGCTCCGGGGCTGACCTCAACGGCGGGGCCGTCAAGAACGCGTGCGAGCAGATCCGGGACCGGCTGGCCGAGGTCGCCGCCCGCAAGTTCGACATCCACCCCGACGACGTCCGGTTCGTCGACGGCACGGTCACCGGGATCGGCTTCTCCGACCGGGAGATGTCCTTCGCCGAACTCGCCCACGACGCCTACTTCCAGCGGATCTCGCTGTGGGCCGCCGGCTACTACCGCACCGAGGGGCTCCACTGGGACGCGGCCCGGATGCAGGGCGAGCCGTTCAAGTACTTCTCCTACGGCGCCTCCGTCTCCGAGGTGGAGGTCGACGGGTTCACCGGCGCGTACCGGCTGCTGCGCACCGACATCGTCCACGACGTGGGCGACAGCCTCTCCCCGCTGATCGACGTGGGGCAGATCGAGGGCGGGTTCGTCCAGGGCGCCGGCTGGCTCACGCTCGAGGAGCTGCGCTGGGACGAGTCCGACGGGCCGCACCGGGGCCGGCTGGCGACCCAGGCGGCGAGCACCTACAAGCTGCCGAGCTTCTCGGAGATGCCCGAGGAGTTCAACGTGCACCTCTTCGAGGAGGCCACCGAGAGCGGCGTCGTCTACGGCTCCAAGGCCGTGGGGGAGCCGCCCCTCATGCTGGCCTTCAGCGTGCGCGAGGCGCTGCGGGAGGCCGCGGCCGCGTTCGGGCCGGGCGGGCGGAGCACCGAGCTCGCGAGCCCCGCCACCCCGGAGGCCGTGTTCTGGGCGGTCCAGGAGGCGCGCCGCGCCCTGCCCGTGGCGGACGTCGCCGCTCCGGCCGCTCCGGCCGCTCCGGCGGCGCGCTGACGTGGACTGGCTGGACGCCCTGCAGCACCTGCGCGCGGAGGGCGCGCCGGGGGTGCTCGTCACCGTCACGGAGGTGCGCGGGCACGCCCCCCGGGAGGCCGGGGCCAAGATGGTGGTGTCCGAGTCCGCCGCGTGGGACACCGTGGGCGGCGGCAACCTCGAGGCGACCGTGGTCGAGCGGGCTCGGGTCCTCCTCGCAGCGGGGGCCACGGATCCGGAGACGATGACCTTCTCGCTCAACGAGCACGCCGCCGTGGAGCACGGGCGCCAGTGCTGCGGAGGCGTGGTCAGCGTGCTGCTCGAGCCCCAGGGCGCCCGCCCCGTGGTAGCCGTGTTCGGTGTGGGCCACGTGGGTCACGAGCTAGCCCGGGTGCTGTCCCGCCTGCCCCTGAACCTGCACCTGGTGGACAGCCGGGAGGGTCAGCTGGCCCCCGCCCGGCTGGCCGACGTCACCGACGGGGCCGCGCAGGTCCGCCTCCACCACAGCCCCGTCCCGGAGAACGTGCTGGCCGGGCTGCCGGCCGGGGCGCACGTGCTGATCATGAGCCACGACCACGCCGAGGACTTCGTGCTGTGCGACGCCGCGCTGCGCCGGGACGACCTCGGCAGCGTGGGCCTGATCGGCTCCCGGGCCAAGTGGGCCCGCTTTCGGCAGCGGCTGCGCGCGGAGGGCCATGCGGAGAGCACCGTGGATCGCATCACGTGCCCCATAGGTCTCCCGGGCATCCCCGGCAAGGCGCCCGCGGTGATCGCGATCAGCGTCGCCGCCCGCCTGCTCCAGGACCTCGCCGGCGCACCGGCTGCGGCGCCCGCGGACCCTGGACGCCCGTCCGAGACGATCGAGGCGGTGACATGAGCGTTTCCCTGGGACTGCCCCGGCTGCGCAGCACCGGTCCGGGCCCCAGCGGCGCCCCGGCCGGGGCCGGGCTGATGGACCGCCACGGCCGCCGCGCCACCGACCTGCGACTGTCGGTGATCGACAAGTGCAATCTGCGCTGCACCTACTGCATGCCCGCCGGAGGTCTGCCCTGGCTGCCCGCCGCCCAGCTGATGACCCCCGCCGAGATCACCCGGATCGTCCACGTCGGGGTGACCGAGCTCGGGGTCACCGAGCTGCGCCTGACCGGCGGGGAACCCCTGGTCCGGGCCGACCTCGAGGACATCATCACCGGGATCCGTGCTACCCACCCGGACCTGCCGGTCTCGCTCACCACCAACGGCATCGGTCTGGCCGCCCGCGCCCAGGGCCTGGCCGAGGCCGGGCTGAGCCGGATCAACATCTCCCTGGACTCCCTGGACGCGGCGACCTTCCGCGCCCTGGCCCGCCGGGACCGCCTGGCGCAGGTGCTGGCCGGGGCCGAGGCGGCGGCCGCGGCCGGGCTGACCCCGGTGAAGATCAACGCGGTGCTGATGCGCGGGGTCAACGACCACGAGGCCCCCGACCTGCTCGCCTGGGCGCTGGCGCGCGGCTTCGCGCTGCGGTTCATCGAGCAGATGCCCCTGGACGCCGACCACGGCTGGACCCGGGCGGAGATGGTCACCGCCGCCGAGATCCGCCACCGGCTCGGTGAGCGGTACCGGCTGACCCCGCACCCGGGCCCGCGCGAGGGCGCCCCGGCCGAACTGTGGGACGTGCACCCCCGCACCCCCACCCCGGACGAAACCCGGGCCGCCGGCGCCGGGGGCTCCGGTGGCGCACCGCTGGGCACGGTGGGGGTCATCGCCTCGGTCACCGAGCCCTTCTGCGGCGACTGCAAGCGGACCCGGATCACCGCCGAGGGCAGGATCCGGTCCTGCCTGTTCTCCCACGAGGAGGTCGAGCTGCTGCCGCTGCTGCGCACCGGTGCGACCGACGCCCAGCTGGCCGAGCGCTGGCGGGCCGCGATGTGGGCGAAACCGGCCGCCCACGGCATGGACCACGTAGGCCTGGACTCCTCCGACTACGTCCAACCGGAACGCCCCATGAGCGCGATCGGCGGCTGACGCGCACCACGGGCCTCCCGACGCCGGGGGACCGGCTCGTCAGCCGCGGGGAGAACCGGCGCGGGGAGAGCCGGTGCGCCGGGGCAGCAGCCAGCCCGCCAGGACCACGGCTCCCGGCAGGGCCGAGATCAGGGCGAGCAGCCCGTAGCCGATCGAGATCGCGAAGCCGGTCCCGGCGGGCAGGCCGTGGGCCATCGCGGCCAGGGTGGTGATCCCCTCCCGCGGACCCCAGCCGCCCACCCCGACGGGCACGGACATCCCGGCGAGGCCCAGCACGGTGGTCCCCCACAGGTTCGCCAGGGTCTCCTGGGGTGCGGTGCGCACGGCCGCCAGCAGGAACAGCCCCTGGTAGCAGGCCCAGGCGAGCACGGACAGCGCCCAGACCCCGGCCCGGTCCCGCGCCGGGGCGCCGCTCGTGGAGCGCCAGGCGACGGCCCCGACGGCGAGCGCCCCGAGGCCGAGGGCCGCGGCGAGCCAGCCGCCGACCGCCAGGGCCGGGACGACCCCGGCCGCGAGGAGCACGGACGTCCCCGCCAGCCGTTCGCCCAGCACGGAGCCGCCGGCGCCGGGCCAGCTGTCGCCGCGCCGGCGGCGGCGCAGCACCCGCACGGCGTCCCCGGTCACACCCCCGGGCAGCAGCAGGTTGACGAGCCCGGACGCCCAGCACTCGCCCAGCGCCTCCCGGAAGCCGATCGGCGTGGCCCGGCTGCGGGCCACCAGCCGCCAGCGCTGGGCCTGGGCCGCGGTGGCCACGAGCCCGACGCCCAGGGCGAGCGCCACCGTGGCGGGGGTGAGGATCCCGACGGCGCTGCGGACCGCGTCCGTGCCGAGCACGCGGAACAGCATGGCGAGGAGGACCAGCCCGGCCACCGCCTGCCCGGCGGCGAGCAGCACGCGGAGAACGGGCCGCCGCCGCGTGAGGGCGGGCGTGGTCTCGGCGGGCATGGGCGCAGTCTAGCCACCGCCCGCCGTCGCCCGGTTTGACGCGGCGGACCGGGCCCGCCCAGGATGAAGACCCCCCGACGCGGAAGGCGACCGCATGCCCCTGGCCCGTTCCACCGGCCCGCACCCCTCGGCGCGCCGGGACGGTCTGCTCGCCTTCGTGGCGCTGGGCGGAGCCCTCGCGGCGCTCCTCCTCCTGGCGGACGCGCCGCTCCCCGTGCTGGTGTGCTCGGTGCTGCTGGGTCTCGCCGTGCTCGGCGCGGTGGTGCGCAGCACCGTGCGCCGCCGCGGCGAGCCCTACGGCCCGGCCGACCGGGTCACCGTGGGCCGCTCCGTGCTCGTCGCCCTGGCCGCCGGGCTCCTGCCCGTGGGGCTGGCCCCGGTGCTGGGGCAGGACGGGGGCCGGCCCGCCGACGCCTGGTGCTGGGCCGTGTTCGCCGTCGCGCTGCCCGCGTGGCTGCTCGACGGGATCGACGGGTGGGTGGCGCGCCGCACCGGGACCGCCACGCGCGCCGGGGCCCGGTTCGACCAGGAGGTCGACGCCGTGCTGCTGCTCTTCCTCTCGGTGGCGGTCGCCGCCCGGATCGGGCTGCCGGAGGCGTGGTGGGTGGTGGTGATCGGCGCCCTGCGCTACCTCTTCCTGCTGGGTCTGCGGGTGCGCCCGGCGTGGCGCCGCGAGCTGCCCTTCTCCTCGTACCGGCGGGTGGTGGCGGGGATCCAGGGCGGCGTCCTGCTCGGCGCCCTGGTCCCGCTGATCCCGCTGCCGCTGGCCGTCACGGCGACCGTCGTGGCGCTCGTCCTGCTGCTGGTGTCCTTCGGCCGGGACGTGCTGTGGCTGGAGCGGTGCGCCCGCGGCCTCAGCTGACGGGCGGCAGGCCGAGCACGTCCGCGTGCCCCACGGTGGCCCGCAGCCGGCCGCGGGCGCAGTCCACCAGGCGGGTCCGCAGCCAGGCGTGGGCCTCGGCCGTGAGGTCCGGGCGGTGCTCCACGGCGGCGTCCGCGCGGTCGGCGAGGAACCGCTCCAGGAGGGGCCGGGCCCACGCCTGGTCGGAGATCCACCAGGGGGTGGGCGTCACGTCCACGACCATGCCGCGCTCCTGCAGGGCCTCCGCGGCCAGCCGCACGGCGTCGGTCCCGGCGAGCTCGCCGCGGTGCTGGTGGTCCTCGAAGGCCCCCAGCACCGAGGGGTCCAGGTGGTGGGGCGGGTCGAGGAGGACCTCGCCGTCGACGGTCAGGGCGAGGAGCGCCGGGACGGCCTCCTCGGAGAGCACCCGGGCCAGGTCCCGGAGCTGCTGCCGGGTCAGGAGGTCGAGCAGGGCGGAGCACGTCACGAGCCGGCGGGCCGCCGGGTGCTCCGCGAGCACTCGGCCGAGCTCCTCGACCCCGGCGAGGACGGGCACGACGTCGGCCCCCTCCGCCCGGGCGGCGGCCACGGCCTGGTCGAGCAGCTCGCGGTCGTGGTCGAGCAGGATCCAGCGCTGGGGGCCGGGGAGGTGCCGGGCGAGCCAGGCCCGGTTCGCGCCCGTCCCGGCGCCGAGGTCCACCACCACGACCGGCTCGGTGTCCGCGGCGCCGGGGGCCGCGGCCGGCGGCAGCTGCTCCCAGTGCCGCACGATGCGGGCGATCAGCGGCAGGGAGTCCTCGCGGGCCGCGGCGTCGGCGGGCTCCCGCAGGGCCAGCCAGTCGCCGGCGACGGGACGGTCGGGGGCGGAGTGGTTCGTCATGACGGTCTCCTGGTGCGGTCGTGGTCGTGGTCGGGGTCGGGACTGCGCCCGAGGGGATCGGACGGGTCGAGGGGCGGGTCGAGGTGCGGGCCGATCGCCGCGAGGACGTCGCGGGCGGTGTCCGTCCAGCTGCGCAGGCGGTCGCGGCGGACCAGTGCGGCGGCCCGCCACTGCGCGCGCAGGGCGGGGTCGGTCAGCCAGTCGCGCAGCACCGCGGTCCAGGCGGACGGGTCGGCGAGGTCGAGGGCGGCACCGGCCCGGAGGCCGGCGCCGGGCGGAACACCGGTGTCGGGCGCACCCCGGGGCCCCGGCGTGCCGTCGAGGGCCTCGACCGCACCGGTGCCGGCCGCGACCACCGCGGGCACGCCGTGGGCGAGCGCCTCGGTGACGACCATGCCGTAGGTCTCGGTCGTGGAGGGCAGCAGCAGCAGGTCGGTGCGCGCCCACTGCCGGGCCAGCGCGGCGCCCTCGAGGGGACCGGGGCAGCGCACGCGCCCCGGATCGGGGAGGTCCCGGACTGCCGCACGCAGGGTGCGGACGTGCCCGGGGTCGCCCTCGGGGCCGACGAGGTCGAGGGTCCAGGCGAGGGCGGTCAGCGGCGCGAGGGCCTCCAGCAGGAGGCCCTGATTCTTGCGCGGGGTCAGGGACGCCAGACAGGTCAGCCGCGGCGGGCGCGACCCCGCGGCCACCGGTCCGCGCTCGGCCCCCGGCTCGGCCACGACGGCGTCCGCGGTGCCGTAGCGGCGGAGGAGGTCGCGGGCCGCCCAGGCGCTGGGCGCCAGCACGCCGGTGGCGGCGGCGAGAGCGGTCGCCTCCCGCCGGGCGAGCTCCGTGGCGGCCGCGGGCTCCAGCCCGGTCTCGGCGGGCAGGGGCAGGTGCACGAGCAGGTGCACGGGCACCCCGGAGCGCACGGCGTCGTCGACCGCCTCCGGTGCCGCGCACCCCACGAGGCCGTCGAGGACGACCGCCCGCCCGGGGGCCGGTGCGCCCAGCGCGCGCCGCAGCCGGGCCCGGGCGGCACCGTCCGGCGCGGGCCAGCACCCGGCCACCGGCACGAGCCGGGCCGGGCGCCCCAGGGCGTCCAGCGCCGCCACGAGCCGGCGGTCGTAGAGCGAGCCGCCGGTGGGCCGCCCGCCGTCGTCGGGCACCACCACGTCGATGCCCGCGCGCGCGGTGCTCACCGGGCGGGGGCGGGCCCGCCGCGCTCGCTGAGCACGGGCAGCTCGAGGGTGTAGGAGGCCCAGGCGTCGGGGGTCTCCCGGAGGGTCACGGTCAGCCGCTCGAGCCCTTCGACGAACGCCGCCCCCGCCGCGAGCCGCTCGGCGACGTACTGGGCCAGGACCTCCGTGGTGGACAGCCGCCCCGCGAAGTCCGGGTGCTCGTCGAGGTTGCGGTAGCGCAGCCCGTCGAGGACGCCCGCGAGCAGGTCGTTGGCCACGCCGATGTCCATGACCACCCCGTGCTCGTCGAGGACCGGCCGGGACCAGGTGGTCTCCACCACGTAGGTGGCCCCGTGCAGGTTCTGGGCGGGGCCGAAGAACGGGTCCGGCAGGCTGTGGGCGATCATCATGTGGTCTCGGACGGTCAGGGTGAACACGGAGCTCCTCGGGTCGGTGGGGGGCGGTCAGTCGTAGTGCACCACGTGGCACAGGACGTCCGGGGCTCCTGCGGCGAGCCGTGCCATCGTGGCGGGCAGCTCCTCGAACGAGGAGCTCCCGGAGAGCAGGGCGTCGAAGCGGGGGTCCCGGAGGGCGTCCAGCGCGGTGGCGAGCCGGTCGGCGGTCGTGCGGCGGGCCCGGCGGGCGGGGGCGACGACGCCCACCTGGCTGGCGCGCAGCTGGAGCCGGCGGGCGTGGAAGTCGGCGCCGAGCGGGACGGCAGGGTCCTCGTCGCCGTACCAGGACAGCTCGATCAGCTCCCCCTCGTCGCCGAGCAGCTCGAGCCCCCGCGCCAGGCCGGCGGCGGTGGAGGAGGCGTGCAGGACGACGTCGCACTCCCCCGCGGCGTCCTCCGGCAGCACGTGCTCCACGCCGAGCCGGGCCGCGAGCCCCCCGCGGGACGGCTGCGGGTCCACGAGCTGCAGCCGGGCCAGCGGGAAGCGGGCCAGCAGCGCGGCCGTGCACGCGCCGATCATCCCGGCGCCGACCACGGCCACGCGGTCCCCGAAGCGGGGCGCGGCCTCCCACAGCGCGTTGACGGCCGTCTCCACCGAGCCCGCGAGCACCGCGCGCCCGGAGGGGACGTCGTCGGGCACCGGGGTCACGGCGGAGGCCGGGAGCACGTAGCGGTCCTGGTGGGGGTGGAGGCTGAAGACCCGCCGGCCCACCAGGTCCTCCGGCCCCTGCTCCACGACGCCCACGGAGAGGTAGCCGTACTTCACGGGGCCGGGGAAGTCCCCCTCCTGGTACGGGGCGCGCATCCGCCCGTGCACGCGCGCCGGGACGAGGCCGCGGTGGACGAGCGACTCGGTGCCGCGGCTGACCCCGGAGCGCAGCGCCCGCACCAGGACGTCCTCGGGGCCCGGGACGGGCAGCTCCGCGGTGCGCAGCTCTCCCCGGCCGGGCTCCACGGTCCAGTAGGCGCGGCCGGTGCGGGGGTCCTCCGGCGGGGCGGGGTGAGCGGCGTCGGTCATGGTCCCATTGTGTCCTGACGGCCGCGCCGCGCCACCGGGTGACCACGGCGCGCCCCCGTGACCCCCGTGCCCCCGGCCGACCACGCCGCCGCGGGGTCGGCCGGGCGCTGCCGGGTCAGCCGGGCGCCCCGTGGTCGGCCGGCGGGGAGCGGACGTCGCCGGGCTCCTCGTGCAGCTCGGCGAGCGCCCGGCGCAGCGCGGCATAGCGCCGCGCCCCGAGCCGGCGCCGCCACTGCTCCTCCACCTCGGCGACCACCCCGGCCGCCACCGCCTGGGCGGCCCGGCCGCGCTCGGCGACGCTCACGAGCCGCGCCCGGGCGTCGGCGGGATCGGGGCGCCGCTCCACGTACCCCTCCTCCTCCAGGGCCTGGACGAGGAGGCTGGCCGTCTGCTTGGTGACCCGGGCCTGCTCCGCCAGCTGCACCGTGCGGGTGCCGCCCGGGCCGATGCGCTGGAAGATCCGGGCCTGCGCGTAGGAGAGGTCCGCGAAGCCGGCGGCGTGCAGGGCCTCGACCACCCGGATCTCCATGTCCCGGTACGGGTAGTACAGCAGCAGCCCGGTGTTGGTCCTCGCGTCCTCGTGCATGCCCACCCCTTGACAGCCTGGCCGTCGCCGCCGGAAAATTCAGTCAGGAAACCTGACCATTTGGAGGAGATTATCATGGACCGCGACGCCATCTGGGACGCCGTCCACCGGGAGCGGTCCGCGCTGGCGGACCTGCTCGAGACGCTCCGCCCCGAGGAGTGGGACCACCCCACCCTCTGCTCGGGATGGGCGGTGCGGGACGTCGCGGCCCACGTCATCGCCTCGCCCCAGGTCGGTCTCGCCGATCTCGTCCCGGCCCTGTGGCGGGGCCGCGGGGACTACAACCGCGCCCTGTACCTGGACGCCCGGGCCCGCGGTCGCCGGCCGGTCGAGTCGATCCTCGCCGACTACCGCCGCCTGGACGGCTCGAGGCGCCACCCGCCGGGCACGACCGTCCGCGAGCCGCTGCTGGACGTCCTGGTCCACACCCAGGACATCGTCCTGCCCCTGGGCCGGCACCACGCCATGCCCCCGGAGGCCGCGCGCACGGCCGCCGACCGGGTGTGGTCCATGCCGTTCCCGTTCCGGGCGCGCCGGAGACTGCGCGGGGTGACGCTGACCGCAACCGACGTCGACTGGCGCGCCGGCAGCGGCCCCGAGGTCCGAGGCGCCATCGACGCGCTCCTGCTGCTGCTGACCGGCCGCACCGCGGCGCTGGACCGGCTCGAGGGGCCCGGCCTCGACGTCGTGGGAGCGGGCCCGGGAGCCTCCCGCCGCTCTTGACACCTCGCCGCGGCGGCGGGGACGCTGGTGGAGGCGGCGTCCGCCGTCACCTCCCCCGTCCCCGAGGTGACCCATGGTCCAGCGCATCCTCTTCCTGCACGGTGCCGGGCCCCAGCCCCGCACCGGCGACAACCCGGTGCTCGAGGCCGTGCGGCGGCAGTGGCCCGATGCCGACCTCGTGGCCCCGGACCTCCCGAGCCCGGAGGACCCCGACCCGGACCAGTGGCAGGAGGCGATCGGCCGGGCCGTCCGCGCCATCCCGGACGAGCCCTGGGTGATCGTGGGCCACTCCCTCGGCGGGTCCGAGGCCCTGCGCTTCCTCTGCCACCGGATCCCCACCCTGCTGCAGCGCGTCGTGACCGTGGCGGCCCCGTGCTGGTGCCCGGAGCACCCGGACGTGGAGGAGCAGGGCTTCGCCCTGCCCTCCACCGTGGGCCGGAAGCTCGCCGACCTCGAGATCGTCGTGGTCCACGCCGAGGACGACGACGTGGTGCCCCCCGCCCACGCGCGCTGCCTCACCGAGCGGCTGCCCTCGGCCCAGCTCGTGCTGCTCCCCTCCGGTGGGCACCTGCCGACGTCCTGGACGGACCGGGGTCTCATTGCGTGAGCCGGACCCGCCCGGCTCGGCAGGACGGCCGCCGTGCGAGAGCATGGGCACCATGAGCCGATCGCACCCGCAGCACCGCAGGACCGTCCGCACCCTGGGGGCCGCCGCGCTCCTCCTGGGACTCACCGTCCCGGCCCCCGCGGCGGCGCTCCCGGACGCCCCGGGCGGCGCGGCCGCCACGACCGCGGCGGTCACCGTCCCCGCCTCCTGCGGTCCGGCCGCGGGTCCGCTGCCCGCCGCGGTGGGACCCGCGGCGCAGGACGACCGGCGCGCCCTGACCACCGCGCTGGACGGGCTGAGCGCGGCGGTGGGCGCCGAGATCGGGCTGCTGGTGCAGGACGCGGACGGCCGCACGGTCTTCGCCCACCGCCCCGAGGTGTCCGGCATGGAGGCCAGCCTCTCCAAGGTCCCGCTGGCCCTCACCATCATGCGCCTGGCCGCCGAGCGGGACGGCCGGCTCACGGAGCAGCAGCGGGCCCTGATCCGCGACAGCGTCCACGAGAGCGGCAACGAGTCCACCACCGCCCTCTACGGCGCGCTCGGGCCCACGCTCTCCGCCATGGAGGGCGAGCTCAACGAGACCTACGACCTCATGGGCGTCAGCTCGACCCGGTCCTCGGGCGGCTGGGGCCACAACCTGACCACCGCCTCCGACCAGCTGGCCGTGCTGGGCACGGTCGTCCACGGGGCGGACTGGCTGCCCGAGGAGGACCTGGCCTGGCTGCGGGAGCAGATGCGGCCCACCCATCCGTCCCAGACCTGGGGCGTGGGCGCGGCCCGCGCGGACGGGTCCGGGGCGGCGGACTCCCTCGTCAAGAACGGGTGGCTGCCGGACGCCGGCGGCGCGTGGGACACCCACAGCGTGGGGCGCACGGTGTCGGGCGGGACCGCCCACCACATCGCGGTGCTGGGCTCCGGCTACCCCTCCGCGGCCTGCGGCCAGGACGTGGCCACCGCCGTGGTCGACCTGTACCTCGCGCTCGGGACCGGCTGAGCTCACGCGGCCGCGTGCGGCGCCCCCGCGCCCGGATCCACCCGGTGCGGTCCGGACGCGGACGGCCGGACGTCGAAGTCGAAGATCGCGGTGGGCAGATAGACCGTGGCGCAGGAGTTGGGGATGTCCACCACCCCCGAGAACCGGCCCTCGATCGGCGCGGCGCCCAGCAGCAGGTACGCCTGCTCCGGGGAGTACCCGAACTTCGTGAGGTAGTCGACGGCGTGCAGGCACGCCCGCTGGTAGGACAGCTGCGAGTCGAGGTAGCGCTGCTCGCCGTCGAGGGTCACCGAGGTGCCGGAGAAGGCGATCCACTCGCTGTACTGCGGGTCCGTCCTGCCCGGCAGGAAGATCGCGTTCTCCGTGACCCCGTAGGTCTCCATCCCGCCCTTGATGACGTCCACGTGGAAGTCGATGAACCCGCCCATCTCGATGGCGCCGCAGAACGTGATCTCGCCGTCGCCCTGGGAGAAGTGCAGGTCGCCCACGGAGAAGTTCGCGCCGTCCACGAAGACGGGGTAGAAGACGCGGGTGCCCTTGGTGAGGTTCTTGATGTCCTGGTTGCCGCCGTTCTCGCGGGGCGGCGCGGTGCGCGCGGCCTCCGCGGCGACCCGCTCGACGTCCGGGCCGGGAACCCCGCCGAGCAGGGCGTTCTCCGGCTCGGGCGGCAGCGCCAGGGGCGGGACCCGGTCCGGGTCGGTGGCGATGAGCGCCCCTTCGCGCGCGTTCCACCGGGCCAGGAGCTCCGCGGAGGGCGCGGTGCCCATCAGGCCGGGGTGGACGATGCCGGTGAACGAGACCTCCGGGACGTGCCGGGAGGTCGCAGTCTGGCCGCGGAAGTCCCAGATCGCCTTGTAGGCGTCCGGGAACCGGTCGGTGAGGAAGCCGCCACCGTTGGACCGCGCGAAGACGCCGGTGTACCCCCAGCCCTGCCCGGCCAGGGGGCCGGAGTCCTCCTGCGGGATCGGGCCGACGTCGAGGATGTCGACGACGAGCAGGTCGCCCGGCTGGGCGCCCTGCACCGCGAACGGGCCGGAGAGCTTGTGCACGGTCGTCAGCGGCGCGTTGAGGACGTCCTCGGCGGAGTCGTCGTTGACGATCGCGCCGTCGAACCACTCCCGGCAGTGCACCCGGAACGTGTCCCCCGGTCGCACGGTGGCCACCGGGGGGATCTCCGGGTGCCACCGGTTGTGCCCGACCAGCTGCTGGTCCTCGAACGGCCGTGACGAGTCCAGGGGAAAGATGAGCTCCGGCATGACGTGCCTCCTTGGCGGCTGTGCTGCGGTGGTGTGCCTCTCAGGGCCGGGGAAGTCTGCGGTGCAGGGGGTTGCCGGTGGTGCGGGTCGCTCGCCGGGAGCCGGGCGGGGGCGCGGCGACGACGTCGGGCTCCGCGGCGGTGCGCTCGGTGCGCTCGATCAGCCGGGCCGCGGGGGTGCCGGCCCGGGAGAGCCCGGGCGCGCTCATCAGCCGCCGCGCCGCGGAGCCGCAGCCGGGGCAGTCGCTCTCGCGCGTGGCCGCGCCCATGCCCAGCAGGACCTCGAAGTCGCCGCACTCCCGGCACCGGTACTCGTAGATCGGCATGCGGGGCGCCTCCCGGGAACGCGGGGTCTCTGGACTGACGACCCTAGTGCGGGGTCCGTGGCCGGGGAAGGGCTGCCATCGACATCGCCCGGACATGACGGGGCGGGGCCGCAGGTTCCTCGGGGCGCGAGCCCGCACCAGGAGGCCCTGCCGGACGTGCGCTCAGGGCCGGCCGGGCGGCACGTTCAGGTTGTGCCGGAAGAGGTTCCCGGGATCGTAGCGGTCCTTGAGGGCGGCCAGCCGCTGGTGCTTCTCCCGCCCGTAGGCCAGGCGGGCCGCCTCCACCGGGTCGCCCCCGAGCTCGGCGTCGGGCCCCATGAGGCCGACGTACTCGCCGTGCTCGGCGAACGGCTGCATCGTGTCCCGCACGGTCCGCACGAAGGCTGCGAGGTGCTCGTCCTCGGCCGGGTCGTGCCGGACGCCGTGCACCGTCAGCCAGTACCGTGCGGACCGGTTGGGGAAGGCGGTGGCCTCCTCGGGCACCCTGCCGAAGGCGCCCTCGAGGTGGTGGACGTCGATGCCGGTGCCTCGGCAGGTGATCCCGGAGGCCAGCCCGACGAGGACGTCGACGACCTCGTCGTCCAGCCGGGAGAAGGGAAGGTTGCGCCAGTGGCCGTGCGAGCCCCGGGGGAAGAGCCCGTCCCGCGCCCCCTGCCACGCGAGCCAGGGCGTCGGGCCCATCTCCTCGGCGTCGGGCGGAGCGTCCTCCCGCAGTCCGTCGACGACGTCCAGGCCTGCTGCGTGGTCCTCCGAGACCCAGCTGAACCCCACGGTCAGCACCGGTTCCTCGCCCATCCCGGCCGCCGGGGGCGGGATCGCGAAGGTGAGGACCGGGTTCATCTCGTCCGGCAGACCGCGCGACCACGCGGCGAAGGCGGACAGGGCGCCCGCCCAGCGCGGCCTTCGGTAGTGGAGGTTCCCCGCGAGCACGGTGGACGGCAGCCGGCGGGCCCGGAAGGTGAAGGAGGAGACCACCCCGAGGTTGCCCCCGCCGCCGCGGAGCCCCCAGAACAGCCCGGCGTTCTCCTCCTCGCTGACGTGCAGGTGGTCGCCGGCTGCGGTCACGACGTCGGCGGAGTCCAGGTTGTCGAGGCTCAGCCCGTTGCTGCGGGTCAGCCACCCCATGCCCCCGCACAGGGTCAGCCCCGCCACGCCCACCGCGCCGGTGAGGCCGCCGGGAACGGCGAGGCCGTGCCGGGCCGTGGCGCGGTCGAGAGCGGCGAAGGTGGTGCCGGGCTCCACGCTCACGAGCTGGTTCGCGGGATCGACGACGACGCCCCGCAGCCGCCCGAGGTCCAGCACCAGGCCGCCCTCGACCGTGCCGTGGCCCGCCACGCCGTGCCCGGCGCCCCGCACCGCCAGCGGCAGGCGCGTGCGCTGGGCCGCGGCCAGCGCCAGGTCGATGTCGGCGAGGTCCCCGGCCCGCACGAGAGCCCGGGGACGGGCGTCGATCAGGCCGTTCCAGACGCGGCGGGCCCTGTCGTAGTCGGCGTCCCCCGGCTCCACCAGCGCCCCGGCGAGACGGCCCCGGAGTTCCTGGAGCGCCCTGGTCGTCCCGTGGTCCGGCGCACCGTGGTCGGTGGTGCTCATGGCTCCCGCTCCCGCGCGAAAATAATTCGTCGGCCCGGGGCAAATTCTAGTCGTCCGCGTTCCCGACTCGGCAGATGACCTCGTCACGCCTGCATAACTCCGCGCGGGACGTCAGGGACGGACGGTCCCGTCCGCTCCGGCGGCCGGCCGGAGCTCGGCGGCCGGAGCCGCCCCGGCGGCACCGGCGCCCTCCGCGGGGCCGGCCGGATCGGCCGGGTCGGTGGTCCCGGTCCTGCCGGTGGCCGGCCCGGCCGCGGCCTTCGGCGCCGGGCTGTCCGGCTCCGCGTCCTGGTCGTTCGGGATCCCGTCGCCGTCGCGGTCCGGGTCGTCCTCGTTGCGCAGGCCGTCGCCGTCCAGGTCCGGGTCCTCGTCGTTGGGGAAGCCGTCCCCGTCGAGATCGGGGTCCTCGTGGTTCAGCAGGGGGGCGCCGTCGAGGAGGTCGCCGTCCAGGTTGTCGTCGTCGACGTCCGGGATCCCGTCCTTGTCGGTGTCCCGCTGCGCGTCCGGAATCTGCGGGGCGACTCCCGGTTCGAGCTCGGGCTCCACGTCGGGCTGAGGCGCGGGCTTCACCACGGGCTCGGGTGCCACCGGAGGCAGCTCTGGCTCCTCGAGTACCGGCGGGGCCGGAACGGGCTCGGGCACGTCAGGATCGGCCGGAGGAGCAGCCGGCACGGATGGGGCAGCCGGCACGGCCGGGATGGCCGGCACGGGTGGGGTATCCGGAGCCGGGGCGGCCTCCGCCTGCTGCACGGGCGGCTTGGCGTTTCCGGCCTTCTCGGCCTCTGCTCGCTTCGCGGCCTCGGCCTTCTTGGCGGCCTCCGCCTTTTTCACCGCATCGGCTTTCTTCGCAGCCTCGGTCTTCTTCGCGGCCGCCGCCTTCTTCGCGGCCCCTGCCTTCTTCGCCGCCTCGGTCTTCTTGGCGGCCGCCGCCTTCTTCATCGCATCGGCCTTCTTCGCGGCCTCCGCCTGCTGCACGGCCGGGTCCTCGACCGTGTCCGGGACGGGGACCTCGAGGGAGTACTTGCTGCGGGAGGCGGGGATGACGCGCATGCCGTCGACCCAGTCGAAGGACTGCGGGTCGACGGCCTGCCCGTCCACCCAGGTCTCGAAGTGCAGGTGCGGGCCCGTGACCCGGACGCCGGTGGCCCCCACCGTGCCGAGCTGCTCGGAGGCGGCGAGCCGGTCCCCGGTCCGGACCCGGACGTCCTCGAGGTGGTTGTAGGTGGTCCTGATCCCGTCCGCGTGGGTGACTTCCACCCGGTTGCCGCCCCAGACGTCCCAGAACACGGCCGTCACCACGCCGTCGAGGGCGGCGACGACGGGCAGGCCCGCCGCGGCGGAGACGTCGGTGCCGTTGTGGAACTCGCGCCCGCCGCGGTCCGGGGCGATCCGCCAGCCGAACTGGCCGCCGGGCAGGACGGCGCCGGGACGGGCCGGCGCGATGATCGTGTTGACTGGCAGCTCGCCCTGGTACAGCTTCGGCGCCTGCCGGCCCGGGCGCACGGTCGAGGCCGACTCGCGCCCCCCGTCACCGCGGCCCGTCCCGGCCCGCCAGGAGCCCTGGCCCGCGCCGCCGTCCCGCACGGGCGAGGTCGTGCGGTCGTCCCGCAGCGGCCCGGCCGGCGGAGCGGGCCGCTCCTGCCCGGCCGCGAGCAGGCTCCATCCGCTGTCCCGCTGCTCCGTCCGCTCCGCGGAGGCCGCCGGGGCGCCGAAGGCCGAGCCCCGGCCCTGCCCGGTGTCCGGGCTGATGCCGGAGCTGACCGCCACGCTGACGGCCACCAGCGCCGAGAACGCGGTGAGCGCGGTCACCGGCGAGGACGCGCGCTGGCGCAGACCGGGGCGGGCGGAACGGCGAGAGGAGTCGCGGGGCATGACGGTGTTTCCCCCAGGATGTCGCGACGAGCGACGTGAAGATCGTGCAGGAGTTCGAGGTGCTGGGACCCAGCGTGATCAGCTTAAGCGAACGGAGTCTGACCACCGAGGAAACTCCCGTCCCCACATCAGCGCCTTGTCATGCGACGACTTGATGCAAACGCAAACGCCTCGGGTCGGACGGTCAGTAGGGCCCCGACCACCCGTCCTCGAGCAGACCGCGGACGTAGGCGGCCTGGCCGAGGTGCTGCGCGGCGTCGTCGACCGTGCTCACCAGGCGGGCGCCCCGGGTGACGGGCGGGGTCCACGACCGGTCCACCACGTCGTCCAGCTGAGCCTCCGTGAGTCCGTGCACGTACGTCACGGTGCGCTCGACCACCGCGTCGAGGTAGCCGCGCAGCAGGTCGGGGGACGCCACCCGGATCCGCGCGACGTCCTCCGGCCCGTCTCCGAAGCCCATGGAGGAGTCCGGGACGTCGAGGCCGAACCGCCCGCTCCATCCCTCGGCGGTCCACACCTCCTCCGTGCCGGCGAGCTGGGCCACCTGTGCGTCCTGCTGGCGGGACGCGTGCCACACCAGCCAGACCACGGAGTTCGCGGTCCCGCCCGGCATGGTGTGCAGCACCTCCGCCGAGATGCCCTCGAGCACGTGCTCCGCCACCTCGGACGGGCGGCGGGCGGCGTCCTCGAACAGTTCTTGCGGCGTCATCGCGACCACTCCTTCCTCGCCGGGGCCGGGCCGGCCCCTGCCGCCGAGCCTACGTCCCCCAGGGGCCGTGGCGCCGGGTCCCGATGAAGTGACGGCCCGGGTGCGGGCGGGTCAGCGCACGGCCGGCCGCAGCATGCGGGCGACCGTGAACGCCGCCAGGACCACCACGGCCGTCATGACCAGCGCCGTCCAGTGCATGCCCGCCGTGAACGCAGCGACCGCCGCCTCCTGCACCGCCGGACCGAGCGCCCCGGCGCCCTCCGCGACCTCGACGGCTCCGCCGAGGGTCTCGTGCGCCGCGGCCGAGGAGCCGGCGTCCAGGGCCGTGGGCAGGTCGAGGTGGCGCTG
Source organism: Kocuria rosea (assembly GCF_006094695.1). Classification (NCBI taxonomy): domain Bacteria; kingdom Bacillati; phylum Actinomycetota; class Actinomycetes; order Micrococcales; family Micrococcaceae; genus Kocuria; species Kocuria rosea. The sequence continues at coordinate 3,464,348 of NZ_CP035103.1, forward strand.
GTAGAAGGCGGTCATCAGTCCGCCGAGCACGGCCGTGCCCAGCACCGCACCGACCTCGTAGCCGGTCTCCGAGATCGCCGAGGCCGCGCCGGCCTTGTGCGGCGGGGCCGCCGTGAGGACGAGGTCGTTGGACAGCGTCTCGGCGAGCCCGATGCCGGTGCCCACCAGGCAGAAGGCCACGAGGACCACCACAGCGCCGGCGGTCGCGGAGAGGTCCGCGAGGGTGACCACGAGGAAGCCGGTCGAGGACAGGAGGATCCCCGCCGTGATCACGGTCCGGGGGCTCAGCCACCGCACGGCGCGCACGGCCACGAAGCCGGCGAGGACCGTGAGGACGAGGCCCGGGACCATGGTCAGGCCCGCGGTCATCGGGTCCAGACCGACCACGAGCTGCAGGTACTGGGTCAGCATGAACAAGAACCCGTAGAGCCCCACGTTGCCGAGCACGTTGACGGTGACGCCGCCGCGGAAGCCCGGGTGCCGGAACAGGCCGAGGTCCAGCATCGGGTGCGCCAGGACCGCCTGGCGCCGGACGAACAGCACACCGGCCAGCACGCCGAAGGCCGCGCTGAGCAGGCCCTGGAAGAGCTCCCCGGAGGCCGTCGCCGCCTTGATGCCGTAGACCACGGGGGTCATGGCGAGCATGGCGAGCAGCACGGACGGGACGTCCACCGGCCCGGGCCGGGGGTCGCGCGACTCCGGCACCAGCAGGGGGCCGAGCACCAGCAGGGGCAGCAGCACCGGCACGGACATCAGGAACACCGAGCCCCACCAGAAGTGGTTGAGCAGGAAGCCCCCGACGATGGGGCCCAGTGCGGCGCCGCCGCTGAAGCCGCCGGCCCACACCGCGATCGCGATCCGGCGCTGCCCCGGGTCCAGGAAGATGTTGCGCAGCAGGGACAGGGTCGCAGGCATCAGCATCGCGCCGAAGAGCCCCATGGCGGCCCGCCCCGCCACGAGCAGCTCGGCGGTGGGCGCGAAGGCCGACGCCGCGGAGACGGCGGCGAAGCCCGTGCCGCCGATCAGCAGCAGCCGCCGGCGGCCGATCCGGTCCCCCAGGGAGCCCATGGGGATGAGCAGGCCGGCGAGCACGAGGGGGTAGACGTCCACGATCCACAGCAGCTGCGCCCCGGTGGGGTGCAGCGCCTGGGAGATGGTGGGCAGCGCGAAGCTCAGGGCCGTGTTGTCGACCGACACGAGCAGGACGGGCATCATCAGGACCGCGAGCGCGGCCCATTCGCGCGCACCGGCCGTGGGGCGGGGCGTCAGCAGAGTGGTCATGGTTCACCTCCGGGGAACGGATCGGGAGCGGACAGCCTCAGTAAATGTACCGTCTAGACGGTACAGTTATGGGCGAGCTGACACAATGGGCACCACGTCCGACCCAGGGAGGTCTTCCTCACATGCCCCGCCCACCCGTGGCCCGGGACAAGCTCCTGGCCGCCTTCGAGCAGATCGTCCTCGACGACGGCGAGCGCGCCGCGACCCTCGACGCCGTCGCCGCCGCCGCCGGAGTGTCCAAGGGGGGTCTGCTCTACCACTTCCCGCACCGCCAGGCCCTCGTGGACGCGACGCTGCAGCGCCTCGAGGAGCTCATGCAGCTGGACCTCGAGGCCATGGCGGCGGCGCCGGACGGGGCCGCGCGCTACTTCCTGGTCACGTCCCTGTTCGAGGACAGCCGGCTGGACCGGGCCCTGATCGTGGCCTCCCGGCTCGTCCAGGCCGGGGACGAGAACGCCCGGGCCGCCCTGAAGCGGCTCGAGGTGGCATGGTACGAGCTGATCCTCGCGGACGTGGGCGACCCGGTGGTGGCGACCGCGGTCCAGCAGATGGGCGACGGGCTCTACCACAACGCGTCGATCGGCCTGCTGCCCGACGGCAGCGCCAGGCGGCACACCATCCTGGAGCACCTCCTGGCCGCGGTGGACCGGCTCAGCCCACGCCCCTGAGCGCACCGCGCCGGCCGGGCGGGAGGGCCCCCGTCAGGCGCGGGGCAGCGGGCGCACGTGCTCGGGCCGCAGACCGATGCCGATCGCCCGCCCGGTGAGGTGGGGCAGGAACGGCAGCGCCCGGACGAGGCCCAGCGGCACCGGGGGCCGCGGCCGCGCCCCGGTCCGGGCCGGCACGAGCCGGCGGGCCAGCACGAGCTGGAACAGCTGGGTGGCGCGCGCCGGCCACGCCCGCCGGCGCTGCACCCGCGCGAGATCCCGCGCCCGCACCCCGCCGCGCAGCAGCCGCGGCCCGAGCAGGTTCGCCGCCGCGACCGCGTCCTGGATCGCGAGGTTGATGCCCACGCCCCCGGCCGGGGACATCGCGTGCGCGGCGTCGCCGAGGAACAGGATCCCGGGCCGCCACCAGCGGCGCAGCCGGTCCACGCGCACGCGCAGCAGCTTCACCTGGTCCCAGTCCTCGATCGTGGTGACCCCCTCCCCCAGCCCGGGGGCGAGCGCGCGCACCCTCTCCCGGAAGGCGTCCAGTCCCTGGGCGCGCAGGGCGTCGTGCTCGCCGGCCCGCACGATCATGGCGGCCTGCCAGTAGCCGGTGCGCGGCAGGGCCACCACCGCGCCGTCCCCGGCGTTGAACAGCGGCTGCTCCTGCCCCTCGTGGCGGGGCACGCGGAACCACAGCACGTCCATCCGCGACGGCGAGGCCCTGGGCACCAGGCCGGCCGCGGCCCGCAGCACGGAGTCGCGGCCGTCGGCGGCCAGCACCAGCTCGGCCCGGATCCGCACCGGCGCCCCGTCGTCGTCGTGCGCCGTGACGCCGGTGCACCGGCCGTCCTCGACGAGCAGGCCGTCGGCGGCCGTGGAGCGCAGCAGCCGGAAGCCGGGCATCGCCTCGCCCTTCTCGGCGAGCAGGTCCAGGAAGTCCCACTGCGGCAGGAACGCGATGAACGGGCAGCGCACGGGCAGGCGGTCGAACCGGCCGACCACCACCGTCTCGCCGCCGAGGGAGACGGTGGCGCGCTCCACGCGGGTGTGCGGCAGCGCCAGGACGTCCTCGAGCCAGCCGAGCTCGGCCATCAGCTCGAGGGTGGAGGGGTGCAGGGTGTCGCCGCGGAAGTCGCGCAGGAAGTCCCCGTGCTTCTCCAGGACCACCACGTCCACGCCCTGCCGCGCGAGCAGCACCCCGGCCATCAGCCCGGCCGGGCCGCCGCCCACCACGCAGCACGTGGTCCGCACCTGCTCCGTCGTCCGCTCCGCCGCCACGGGTGCCTCCCGGGCCCTCGCTCGTCCGCTGTCCCTGCCGACGATCCCACCGGGGTGGCGGTCGCGCAAGAGGCGGCCCGGCCCGCGTCCCGGCCGGACGCGTCATCCCCGCCGCCCCCTTCCCCCGGCCGACCGGGAGCGCGAGAGTGGGAACCGCAGCGCCGGACGCCGACCGCACCGACAGGAGATCCCCATGGGCACGCTGATCGTCACCGAGTTCATCACCCTCGACGGCGTCGTCGACTCCCCCGGCGGCGGCCCGCACCCGCACGCGGGCTGGAGCTTCCGGCACGTGACCTATGACGAGGCGGCCTACGAGCTCAAGGACCGGGAGCAGAAGGAGGCGGCGGCGATGCTGATGGGCCGGGTCAGCTACGACGAGTTCGCCCCCGTCTGGCCGTCGATGGAGGAGTTCGCCGAGTACAACGCCATGCCCAAGTACGTGGTCTCCTCCACCCTGGAGGACCCGCGCTGGCACAACACCTCCGTGCTGCGCTCCCTCGACGAGGTCGCGCGGCTGAAGGCCACGGTCGACGGCACGATCCTCGTGCACGGCAGCGCCACCCTGGCCAAGGGCCTCGCCGCCGCGGATCTCGTGGACCGGTACCACCTGCTGGTGTTCCCCGTGCTGCTCGGCGCGGGCCGCCGTCTCTTCGACGACAGCACCGACACGTTCCGCACCCTGGAACTGGTGGAGCACGAGGCCTACGCCAACGGCGTCCTCAAGTCCGTCTACGACGTCGTCCGCTGACCGGCGGCCGCCCGTCGGGGCTCACGGTCCCTCATCCGGCCGTTCCCCGGAGCCGCGCACCAGCAGCCCGTCGTGCTCCTCGATCAGGCGCAGGGACAGCTCCTTGTACCCGACCGCGTCGAACAGCACGGTGATCCGGTCCGGCTCCGCGCCCATCACGATCCCGTGGCCCCACTCGCGGTGGGTGACCGGGCTCTGGATCTCCCAGCCGTGCGGGGTGGCGGCGGACCGCTCCGCGGCCTCGGCGGCGGAGCCGGTCTCCGAGCAGGTGTCGCAGTTGCCGCACCAGCCGTCGGTCTCCTCGCCGAAGTAGTGGAGCAGCCAGTCCCGCCGGCACCCGTCCGTCTCGGCGTAGCCCCGCATCATGTCGATCCGCGAGCGGTCGATCCGGTGCTGGGCCTCGGCCTCCGCGAGCGCGGCGGCGACGGCGTCCTCCGGCGCGACCCCGTCTACGGCCCGGTAGCCCTCGGGCCGGGCCAGCACGCCGCCGCTGTGCTCGAGCAGGTGCAGGGCCCGGGCCTGGGCGCGGGGGCCGAGGCCGGTGTGCTCGCGCAGCTCGCGGGCCCGGACCGGCCCGTGCCCGAGGACGGCGCGGAGGACCTCCTCGAGGTCCGCCCGCTCGGGGGCGGCGCCGGCGAAGTACTGCTGGAGCCCCAGGTCCTCGGAGCGGTAGTGCAGCACGGCGAGGGCAGGCCTCCCGTCCCGGCCGGCCCGGCCGATCTCCTGGTAGTAGCTGTCCAGGGAGTCGGGGATGTCCGCGTGCACCACGAAGCGCACGTCCGGCTTGTCGATGCCCATCCCGAAGGCGGTGGTGGCCACCACCACGTCCAGCTCGTCGCCGTGGAACCGGGCGTGCACCTCGTCCCGCTCGGACCTCCGGCGTCCCGCGTGGTAGGCCTCGGCACGCACGCCGCGCCGGACCAGCTCCGCGGCGTAGTCCTCCGTCTCCCGGCGGGTGGCGACGTAGACCAGCCCCGGGCCGGCGAGCCCGGCGACCTCGTCGAGCACCGCCCGGCGCTTGTCGGAGGCCTGGTGGTGGCGCACCACCCGCAGCTCGATGTTGGGCCGGTCGAAGCTGTGCACCAGGACCAGGGGGTCGCGCAGGCCCAGCCGGTCGACGATCTCTGCCCGGGTGTGCGGGGAGGCGGTGGCAGTCAGGGCCACGACGGCCGGGCGCCCCATCCGCTCGACGGCCTCCTGCAGCACCAGGTAGTCGGGGCGGAAGTCGTGGCCCCACGAGGAGATGCAGTGCGCCTCGTCCACCACGAACAGGGACGGCGGGTGCGCGGCGAGCCGCTCGGTGATCTCCTCCCTGGCCAGCTGCTCGGGGGCGAGGAAGAGGAACTTCGCGTCCCCGCGCGCCACGGCGTCCCAGGCGGCGCGCTCGCGCCGCGCCCCCACCGCGGAGTTCACCGCGAAGGCGACCTCCGCCCCGAGGTCCTCGTTGATCGCCTCGACCTGGTCGTGCTGGAGGGCGATCAGCGGGGACACCACCACGGCGGTCCCGGGCAGGGCGGCGCCCGGGACCTGGTAGATCGCGGACTTGCCGTGGCCGGTGGGCATCACCGCCAGGACGTCCCGGCCGGCCGCCGCCGCCGCCATCGCCTCGAGCTGGCCCTCGCGGAACTCCGTGATGCCGAAGCCGGACGCGGCGACCTCCCGGAGCCGTTCCGCGGTGACCGGTGCGGCGCGCCCGCCCGCGCCCGTGGCGGCACCCACCGGCTCAGCGGGGGATCAGGGCGAGGACGGTCGCGGGCCCGTGCCCGCCCTCGTCGTCGTCGACCAGGTCCCGGCTGGTGCCCATGGTGCCGCTCCCGTCCGCTGCCGCACCCTGCGGCCGTCTCTCCTCACGGCCAGGGTAGGCACCGGATCCGGGAATCACCACGGCGGGCCCGTGTGCGGTCCGGGGCCGGGCTGCCGGAGGCGCAGAATGGGACCCGTGGAAATCATCGTCATCGCCGCCCTCGCGATCCTCGTGGGCTCGGTCCTGCAGCGCGTCTCGGGCACGGGGGTCGGCCTGGTCGTGGCCCCGACCCTCGCCCTGCTGCTGGGCCCCGCCACGGGCGTGCTCGTGACCAACGCGACGACGACCGTCTCCGGCTTCCTCATCATGCTCTCGGTGTGGCGCCACGTGGACTGGCGGCGGTTCGCCCTCATCGCCCCGGCCGCGGCGGTGGGCGCCGTGCCGGCGGCGCTCGTGGTCCGCGAGCTGCCCGCCGCCTGGCTGCAGGTGCTGGTGGGCGGCGTGGTGCTGCTGGCCCTCACCACCATGTTCGGGCTCCCCCGCCTGCCCGAGTGGCCGGGGCGGCTGCCCACGGTGCTCGCCGGGGCGATCGGGGGGTTCTTCAACACCACGGCGGGGGTGGCCGGACCGGTCATGGTGATCCACTCCCGGCTGGCCCGCTGGGAGCAGCGCTCCTTCGCCGCGACCCTGCAGCCGGTGTTCATGACGATGGGCGCCCTGTCGGTGCTCACCAAGACCCTGCTGGGCGCGGCGGGGACCGGCGGGATGCCGCCGTGGTGGGTGGCCCCCGGCGTGGTCCTCACGGTGGTGCTGGGCGTGCGGATCGGCGGGGTCGTCGCCCGCCGCGTGTCCCTGAGCACGGCGCGCACGGTCGCTCTGGTCCTCGCGGGGCTGGGCGGGGCGATCACGCTGGTGCGCGGGCTGCTGGGCGTGCTCTGAGCCCGGCCGCCCCTCAGTCCTCGCGGGCCCGGCGCGTCGCGGCGTCGTTGGCCTTCCGGATCGCGTCGACGAGCTCCTTCTTGGTCATGTAGGAGCGCCCCTCCACGTCGAGCCGCTTCGCCACCTCGTAGAGGTGCTCCTTCGAGGAGTTCGCGTCGACCCCGCCGGCGGTCTCCGCGCGGGAGTCGCGGCCGCCCGCGGCGTGCTCGTCGGAGGGCCCGTACTCCTCCTTGCCCTCCCAGTGGTCGCCGACCTTCTCGTGGGTGTGCTTGAGCGCGCTGTAGGCCGTGCGCGCCGCGCGCTCCTCGTCGCCGTACTCCTCGAGCGCGGAGTCGTAGGTCTTGGCGAACGTGTCCTGCGCCTTCTGCCCCGAGCGCTGCAGGGTGGAGGGCAGTTCGCTCTTCTTGGCGTGGTCGTCCTTGCCGGTCTTGGGCACGAGGTGCTCCTTCCGTAGGGGTGTGGGGGCGCGGCTCAGAAGACGGGCATGCCGCCGGTGACGCCGAGGACGGTGCCGCTGACGTAGCTGGCCTCGGCCGGGCTCGCGAGGAAGACGTAGGCGCCGGCCAGCTCGGCGGGCTGGCCGATCCGGCCCAGGGGCGTCTCCTTGCCCATGTTCGCGACCGCTCCGGGCTCCTTCGTGGCGGGCCCCAGCGGGGTCCACACCGGTCCGGGGGCGACCGCGTTGACGCGGATGCCCTCGGGCCCCAGCTCGGCGGCGAGGTTGGCGGTGACGTTGTTCAGCGCGGCCTTCGTGGCCGCGTAGTCGATCATCGACACGGACGGGTCGTAGGCCTGCACGGACGTGGTATTGATGATGCTGTCCCCGCGGCCGAGGTGCGGCAGCGCCGCCCGGCTGATCCAGAGGGTGCCGTAGAGGTTGGTGCGCACGGCGCGCTCGAGGTCCTCCGTGGCGAGGCCCTTGAGCCCCGCCTCCCCGCGGGCCCAGTGGAAGCCCGCGTTGTTGACGACCACGTTGAGCCCGCCGAGGCCCTCGACCGCCCGGTCCACGATGTCCCGGCAGCTCTGCTCCTCGCGCACGTCGCCGGGGACCAGGACGGCGGTGCGGCCGGCCTTCTCGATCCACCCCACCACGTCCTGGGCGTCCTCCTGCTCCTCGGGCAGGTAGTTGATCGCGACGTCGGCCCCCTCCCGCGCGAACGCGATGGCCACGGCGCGGCCGATCCCGGAGTCCCCGCCGGTGATGAGGGCCTTGAGCCCCTCGAGCCGGCCCCTGCCCTCCCAGGACGCCTCGCCGTGGTCGGGGACGGGGTCCATGGCGGCGGTCAGCCCCGGGGGCGTCTGCTGCTGCTCGGGCATCCCGCCCTCGTCGTCGGCCATCGCGCGGGCGTGCTGGGAGACGGGTGCCTCGGGCATGTCGGGCTCCTTCGATCAGGTTGCTTATCGTTTGCTTCTCCCACCCTAGGAGGACGGGCGCCCCCTTGTCTTCCCCCGGGGGCACAATCTTCCGCGCCGGCCGTGGACACCCCTCGACGCTCCTCGAGTTCCGTTGATAGGTTCGCGGCACGCACCCCACCGCGCACCGACGACCCGGGAGAGACCGCATGAGCCCCGACATGAAGCCCCGCAGCCGTCAGGTGACCGACGGCATCGACGCGACCGCCAGCCGCGGCATGCTCCGCGCCGTGGGCATGGGCGACGCCGACTGGGAGAAGCCCCAGATCGGCATCGCGAGCTCCTGGAACGAGATCACCCCCTGCAACCTCTCCCTGGACCGGCTCGCCCAGGGCTGCAAGGAGGGCGTCCACGCCGGCGGCGGCTACCCCCTCCAGTTCGGCACGATCTCGGTCTCGGACGGGATCTCGATGGGCCACGTGGGGATGCACTTCTCGCTGGTCTCGCGCGAGGTCATCGCGGACTCCGTGGAGACGGTGATGCAGGCGGAGCGCCTCGACGGGTCCGTCCTGCTGGCCGGGTGCGACAAGTCCCTGCCGGGCATGCTCATGGCCGCCGCGCGCCTGGACCTGGCCTCGGTGTTCCTCTACGCGGGGACCATCGCCCCGGGGTGGGTGAAGCTCACCGACGGGACCGAGAAGGACGTCACCCTCATCGACGCGTTCGAGGCCGTGGGCGCGTGCAAGGCGGGCCTGATGGGCAGGACGGACCTCGACCGCATCGAGCGGGCCATCTGCCCGGGCGAGGGCGCCTGCGGCGGGATGTACACGGCCAACACGATGGCCTCCGTGGCCGAGGCCCTGGGCATGAGCCTGCCCGGCTCCGCGGCCCCGCCCTCGGCGGACCGGCGGCGCGACCAGTTCGCCCACCGCTCCGGGGAGGCCGTCGTCGAGATGCTCCGGCAGGGCATCACGGCCCGGGACGTCCTGACGAAGGAGGCCTTCGAGAACGCCGTCACCGTGCTCATGGCCCTCGGCGGGTCCACCAACGCCGTCCTGCACCTGCTGGCCATCGCCCACGAGGCGGAGGTGGATCTCACCCTCGAGGACTTCAACCGGATCGGGGACCGCGTCCCGCACCTCGCGGACCTCAAGCCGTTCGGCCGGTACGTCATGAACGACGTCGACCGGCACGGCGGCATCCCGGTGGTCATGAAGGCCCTGCTCGACGCCGGGCTGCTGCACGGGGACGCCCTCACCGTGACCGGCCGCACGGTGGCCGAGAACCTGGCCGCCCTGGACCCCGGGCCCCTGGACGGCGACGTGATCCGCAGGCTCGACAACCCGATCCACCGCACGGGCGGGATCACCGTCCTGCACGGCTCCCTGGCGCCGGAGGGCGCGGTGGTGAAGTCCGCGGGCTTCGACGCCGAGGTCTTCGAGGGCCCGGCCCGCGTCTTCGAGCGCGAGCAGGCCGCGATGGACGCCCTGGAGGCCGGGGAGATCACGGCCGGGGACGTGCTCGTGATCCGCTACGAGGGCCCCAAGGGCGGCCCCGGCATGCGCGAGATGCTGGCCATCACCGGGGCGATCAAGGGCGCGGGGCTGGGCAAGGACGTCCTGCTGCTCACGGACGGCCGGTTCTCGGGCGGCACCACGGGTCTGTGCATCGGCCACATCGCGCCGGAGGCCGTCGACGCCGGACCGGTCGCGTTCCTGCGCGACGGCGACCGGATCCGGGTGGACCTGACGGCCCGCTCCCTGGACCTGCTGGTGGACGCCGAGGAGCTGGCGCGGCGGCGCAGCGGCTGGGCCCCCTTGCGCCCGCAGTACGAGGGCGGCGTGCTGGGCAAGTACGTCAAGCTGGTGCGCTCGGCCTCGCTGGGCGCCGTCACCGGCTGACCGGCCGGTTCCGCCGCCCCGCCGAACGGGACGCCCCGTGCACGCACCGGGCCCCGACCGCGTGCGGTCGGGGCCCGGTGCGTGCACGGGGACGAATCAGAGCGGGCCGCCCGCGGGGCGGTCGTCGATGCGCCGGGTGGCGGGGTCCACGCCCGGGTCCGCGTCGACGGTGCCGTCGGCGAGCGTCTCGTCCACGGGCGGGATCGGCGGGACCTCCCCGGTCACGGTCTCCCCGGGAGCCCCCGGCGCCACCGGTGCCACCGGTGCGGCCGGCGCCGCCGGGGGCGCGGTCGACTCGAAGGTCACCGGCTCCGTGTCCGGGCCGGAGTCCTTCTTCTTCGCCGCGGCCGCGACCCCGGCGGCGGCCACCCCGGCCGCGGCGACGCCCGCGGCGACCGCCTTGCCCGAGACCCCGGCCTTGCCGTCGTCACCGCGGGAGGCCGCGGCGTGCTCCACGCCGGGCGTGCCGACCGGGGCGCCCTCGTTGACGGAGCCCCGCCAGGCGCCGGTCGCGTAGCCCTCGGCCTCGATGAACTTCTTGAACCGCTCGAGGTCGCCCTCGGCCTGGTTCTCGACCACGTTGAGCTTGTCGCCGACCTTCTCCACGAGGCCCTCGGGCTCGTACTCGAGGACCAGGTGCACCTCGGTCCGCCCGTTGCCGGCGTCGCGGAACGTCACGGTGCCGGCGTTGGTGGCGCCCTCGGTGGCGGCCCAGGAGACCCGGCTGTCGGGGACCTGCTCCACGATCTTCGCATCCCACTGCCGGCGGACGCCGCCGAGCTCGGCGACCCACTGGAGGCGGTCGGCGCCGAGCTGGGTCACGCTCTGCACGCCGTTCATGAAGTGGGGGAAGTCCTCGAACTGGGTCCACTGGTTGTACACGGTGCTCAGCGGCACGTCGACCACGACATTCTTCTCGACCTTGGTGCTCATGGCATCTCCTTCGATCCGTCTCGACGATCAGGGGCGGCGAAGCGTCGCCGATTCGCCAGTGTGCTTACGATACCGCTGGGCGCGCGGTGTGACCAGGGGTCGGCGGCCCGGCCGGCCCCGGGCCGGCCGACACCGGCCCGGGGCGCCCCACGGAGGACTATGGACTTGACGTGGGCGGACGGGGAGAATTGCCGCACGACCTGCGGGGGGCTCGACATGGCGAATCTCGAGACAGAATTCCGGACACTGGTGTCCGTCCAGGACGCGCGGGCAGCTGATGCCGTCGAGGGACACCTGGCGTGGGGACGCCTGGTGGACAGCGACTACGTGCTGGTGCACGGGCCGCCGGACTGGCTGGGACGGGACGTCGACCCCGAGGTGCTGATCGCCCGGGTCGTGTCGGGGCGGACGGACGAGGTCGAGCGGATCAGGATCGCCCGGATCCAGCTGCACGGCGTCCTGCACGACCCCGCGTCCGAGATGACGGGCATCCGGCTCGACCACCCGTCCGGGTGCCCGGCCCAGGGCCCACCGGACGGCGCGGGCTCCGAGCGCCGGCTCGCCACGGGCGCCGAACTGTGCTCGGCCGTGGACACGGTGCTGGGCCCGGCCCCGGCCGAGGAGGCCCCGGACAGCACCGAGGAGGCCCTGCGACCCGTGGTGGCGTGGGAGGAGATCCGGCGCCACTCGATCGTGGAGGACTGCCGGCTGCCCGCTCCTCCCGTCGAGCGGATGTGGATCTGCACCGTCTTCGGCAGGTCCGTGTGCAGCTGAGCGGGACCCGATGAGATCCCGGAGGCACCCCTCGCGCCTGGCCGTGGACCTCGTCGCGGTACCGGTGCTGTGGGGCATCGAGCTCCAGATCACGTGGGACCGCACGGCGGAGCCGGACGCGACCGCCACCTGGGTGGTCGTCCTCACGGCGGCGCTGCTGTACCTGCCCCTGTTCTGGCGCCGGCGCCGGCCCCTGACGGTGCTGGCCCTGGTGTCGCTGGGCGCCGTGGCCGTCCCCCTGCTCGGCTTCGCGTTCCACCCCGTCTTCTGCGTCTGGCTGGCCCTCTTCGCGGCGGCCGCGCACTGCTCCGACCGGAACGCCCTCCTCGGCCTGGCGCTCGCGTTCCTGCCGGTCGCCACGAGCGTGCAGGCCACCGTCCGGGACACTCCCGACCTGTCGATGCGGGTGGCCACGTTCGTCGTCGCCGCGCTGTTCCTCACCGTGGCCCACGTGGTCGTCTTCGGCGTGGGCCGGTGGGTCCGCTGGAGCGTGGCCCAGCGGGCGCTCGTGGCCCGGCTGGCCGCCGCCCGGGCCGAGGCCGAGGAGCGCCAGCGCATCGCCCGCGAGCTGCACGACGTCGTGGCCCACGCGGTGAGCCTCATGGTGCTGCAGGCCGGAGGGGCCGAGCGCGTGATGGACCGGGACCCGGAGCGGGCGCGGGCGGCGCTGCGGCAGGTCGACGAGCTCGGGGAGCAGGCCGTCACGGAGCTGCGGCGCATGCTGGGCCTGCTCTCCCCGGCGCCGTCCGATGCGGCGCAGACCGCGCCGGAGCCAGTGGGCCTGCAGCGATTGGACAGCCTGCTCGACCACCTGCGCACGGCGGGCCGTGAGGTGGAGCTCTGCGTGGCGGGCGAGCCCGGGGCCCTGGAGCCGGCGGTGGACGAGGCCGCGTACCGGATCGCGCAGGAGGCGCTGACCAACGCGGTCAAGCACGCCGCCCCGGACCGCCCGGTCCGGGTCGCCCTCGACTGGGGCCCCCGGGACGTCGAGCTCTCCGTCCGCACGGACGGCGCCGGGGCCCGGGGCCGGCTCTCCGCGCGGCTGTCGACCGGGCACGGGGTGCGGGGGATGGCGGAGCGGGCCCGGGCGGTGGGCGGCGAGGCGACGGCCGGGCCCGATCCGAACGGGGGGTACCTGGTGTCCGCGCGGCTGCCCGTCCGGCCGCCCGGCCCCGGCGACGCCGCGGCGCAGGACGCCGCGGCGACCACGGCGGCCACCGGCCGCGGGGAGGGCACCGGATGACACGGGGCGCGGAACCCGCACCCGTCCGGGTGCTCCTGGTGGACGACGAGGCGATGGTGCGCTCCGGGCTGGCCATGCTCCTCACGGCCGAGCCGGACCTGATCGTCGTCGGGGAGGCCCCCGACGGCGCTGAGGCCGTCGAGGAGACCGCGCGGCTGCAGCCGGACGTGGTGGTCATGGACGTGCGCATGCCCGGCACGGACGGGGTGGCCGCCACCCGGGTGCTCACCTCCGACGCGTTCCTGGACCGGGTGCCGAACGTCCCCGCCGTCCTGGTGCTGACGACCTTCGACGAGGACGCCGCCGTCCACGCCGCCCTGCGGGCGGGCGCCTCCGGCTTCATCCTCAAGAGCTCCGCGCCGAAGGTCCTGGCGGACGCCGTCCGCTCGCTGGCCCGCGGCGGGGGCTGGCTGGACCCGGACGTGACCCGCAGGCTCCTGACCGAGTTCGGCCGCGGGCCCGACCCCTCCGCCCCTCCGCCGGAGCGGCTGCAGCAGCTGACCCGGCGGGAGCGCGAGGTCCTGGTCGCCGTCGCCCACGGCCTGACGAACTCGGAGATCGCCCGGCGCCTGTTCCTCAGCGAGGCGACCGTGAAGACCCACGTCCACCGGATCTTCCTGAAGCTGGGCGTCAGCGAGCGCGCCCAGGCGGTCACGGCGGCGTTCAAGAGCGGGCTCGTCAAGCCCACCGACCGCTTCTGAGCCCTGCCCCCGGTCCCGCGCGTACCACCCCGGTTGTACGCCGGAGTTCACCTCCCGGGTGGACGCCGGGAGGTGCCCCCCACTGCGACCCTGGTCCTGTCGGTTCGAGAAGTTCCCCTCCGGACCCCGGGCAGGAACCGCCGGCACCCACGAAATCTCTGTCCCGCAGGAGACCCGAAATGTCCATCGAAACCAGCACGACCGCAGCCCCGCAGCCGGCCGGCGCCCGCCGCCACGCCCGCAAGGCGGTGCTGTCCCTGGCCTCCCTGACCCTGGCCGCAGGCGCCCTGCCGCTGCTGGGCGCCCCGGCCCAGGCCGCACCGGCCCAGGCCGCCTCGACGCAGTCCTCGGTGCTCGAGACGGCGTCGCACAAGCCCCACCAGAAGCACTGCTCGGTCGACGCCCACAAGCCGTCCTGGACGTGGCACCACGGGAAGAAGTACGTCAAGTACCCCTTCCACGTGAAGTGCCACAAGGGATACAAGGTGGAGGTCAAGCAGTACTACTACGCGGTGGACAAGCACGACCACCACTACTACACCGGCGGCCACCACGACTACTACTGGGGCGGCTCCTGGGGCGGCGAGCACTGGAAGCACCTGGACCACCACGACGCCAAGAAGGTCTACCACGTGGTCAAGTACCGCTACTACGACGGCAAGCACTGGTCCCCCTGGTACCAGGAGACCAGCCACTGGACCGGTCTCGGCCACTGACCGGACGGCACCGGGGGCCGGCCGGACACCGGACGACCCCCGGACCGCTCCTCCTCCCGACGCCCCCGAGGCCGTCCCCCGGCACTGCGCGCGGGGGACGGCCTCCCGACACCACAAGAGCCGATCATGGACCTCACCCATCAGCACCCCGCCGCCAGGGCCTGGGACCTCGCTCCCGGCGACACCTTCCACGGGCGCACCATCACGGCCGTTCGCGGCGTGGTGGGACTCGCCCTCAGCCCGGTGGCCGTCATCTCCTTCACGGAGGACGACCGGGAGCACCGCGCCCAGGCCCGGATCGGCGCCGCCCACTGCGAGACGCACCAGCACTACGACGACATCATGCTCAGCGCCCGCGCGTGGGTCCGCACCCACGGCCTGCACGAGGGGGACGCCGTGGACCTGGACCGGCTGCGCGCCGAGGTCATGGGCGCGGCCGCCCGGAACTGACCCCGCCCCTCCCCAGGACCTCGTCCCCCGCGAGCAGCGGCGCCACCCGGTACGGGATGACCGTGCGCAGGAACATGCTCGTGGAGGTCCGCAGGATGCCGGGGCACAGCCGGATCTCCTCGGAGACCCGGTAGAGGTCCTCGGGATCCTTCGCCACCACCCGGCACAGCAGGTCCGTCTGCCCCGCGGGGGCGAACACCTCGATGACCTGCGGGATCGCCTGCAGTCCCGCGATCGCCTCGTCGAGCTGGTGCTGGTCGAGCTCCACGGCCACGCTCGCGGCCAGGCCGTAGCCGAGCGCCGCGGGCGTCACCCGGGTGCTGTGCGGGCGCAGCGCGGGGCTCGCGCGGTAGCGCTCGAGCCGGGCGTGGATCGTCCCGCGCGCCAGACCGGTGCGCTGGGCCAGGGCCAGCACCGTCATCCGCGGGTCCTCGTCCAGCGCCGCCAGGATCCTCCGGTCCGTCGCGTCCAGCGGACCCGCTGCCGCCCCGCCGTTCGTCATGCTGACCACCGCAGCCCCACTTCCCCGCCTCGATCTGATCGATCTGACCGGTTCCAGAGTAGACGTTTGCGCACAGTGCCGACCAGGGTGTCGAATGATGGTCACACGATGCGCCACCTGACCCGGTTCGGTGCATCCCGGCCGGCGCCGGTCGCCCACGAGGCGTCCCGCGTCCCGCGCTGCCCGGCACCCCGCGGCGGCAGAGGCCCCCTTCCGGCCCGCGGGAGCTCCTCGGAGCTCCCGCGGGCCGAGTGCTGCCACCGGCTCAGTGCTCCCGCGGACAGGAGCGGCGGGCGCCTTCGCCGGTGGGCGCCGCCGCTCAGCGCCGCCGGCCCGTCGACCGGCGGCAGGCGAGGAAGCTCGCCACGAGGTCCCAGACGGTGACGACCACCACGAGCGCGACCCCGATCTGCGCGAACTCCTCGCCCACCCAGCCGCGCTCGCGGAAGACCGGGTTCACCACGGACTCGGTGCGCAGCACGGTGATGAGCAGCGCGGCCATGGCGAGGTCCAGGACGGCGCCGACCCCGAACAGCGCCCAGGACCAGCGGCGGCGGAAGAAGCGCAGCAGCTCCCACCCCCAGGCCAGCAGCACGATCCCCAGGTAGAGCGGCACCCAGGGCGTCCACACGGCGGGGTCGAGCAGGGGCTCGCCGGCGAGCGGGCCCTCACGGAGCAGCGGCCGCGAGAGCAGGAACGGCGCGGCGAAGGCCAGGCCCAGGGCGATGGTGGCCCAGACCAGCTCCCCCACGGTCGAGTCCCGCTCCGGGCGCGGCGGCGGCAGCTGCTCGACCGTCCAGCGCGGGGGCGCCTCCGCCGCCGCCCCGGTCTCCCCCCGGGAGCCGCGCTCCACCGCCTCCGCGACCTCCGTACGCTCCACCACGGCGAAGACGACGACGGCGATGCCCGCCCCCATGAGCGCCCCCTGGATCGCGGCACCGACCGCGGGGGCGAGCGAGAGCACGAGGTAGGTGACCAGGTCCTCGCGCCCCGCCTCCCCGAAGAGCCGGCCGATCAGGGTGAGCCCGCCGAAGAGGCCGGCCAGGACGGGCACCAGGACCTTCAGCAGCTCGAGGAAGTCGTGGTAGTGCTCGGGCCCGATCAGGTGCCGCGGGCCGGGGCCGTAGTCCTCGGCCAGCAGGGCGGGGTCGCCGAGCTCCTCGAGGGCGCGGCGCTCCGCCTCGGCCGGCGGGAGGCCGTGCGCCACGCCGTCGTCGACCATGTCGGCGACGGTGCCCCGCAGCTCCCGGGACACGTCCTCGCGGGCTCGGGGCGGCAGGCGCCGGGCGACCTCGTGGAGATAGCTCTCGGTGCGCGGGGGGAGGGTGCTGGCGGACATGGCGATCAGTCCTCGGGACGAGTGGGGCGGGCGAGGGTGGACAGGGCGGCGTGCAGCCGGAGCCGCTCGGCCTCGAGGGCGTCCCGGACACGGGCCCCCGGACCGGTGATCCGGTAGAACTTACGGGGCCGGGACTCGTCGGTGTTCCAGTCGCTCTCGAGCAGGCCCTGCGCCTCGAGCCGGCGCAGCAGCGGGTAGAGCGTGTTGGCCTCGACGTCGAGCCCCGCGTCACCGAGGGTCCGGAGCAGGGCGTAGCCGTAGCGGGGCTCGTCCAGGACGAGCAGGCAGGCCAGGACCACCGTGCCGCGGCGCAGCTCCTGGAAGTGGGAGGCCACGATCGGGTCGCTCGGTTCAGCTGCCATGACCACACGATAGTGTGTGTCACACACTAATGGAAGAGCCGCCCGCCCCACGCCGCGGCTCTCGTCGCCGGCGGGCGGCGCTCAGTCGTCCCAGCCCTCCTGCGGCGTGGCGCAGGACTCCCGGAAGACGTACTGGGAGATCCGGCGCCGCTCCCGGCTGGACCAGTCGATGGCCGGGCGGCGGTGCTCCTCGGGGACGTAGCCCAGGCGGTAGACGGCCATGAGCTCGAGGTCCTCGGGCACGTCCAGCAGGTTCACGACCTCGGCCCACCGGGCGGGCGCCTCCATGGGGAAGGAGATGAACTGGATGCCCATGCCGAGCTCCACGGTGGTCAGCCAGAGGTTCTCCATGGCCGCGCCCATCGAGAACAGCGAGTAGAACCCGGAGAGCTCCCCGGGCCGGTACTCGCGGCGGTCGAGCATCACGCCGATCAGCAGGGGGGAGCCCGCCACGAGCTTGTGGTTCTCCGCGCCCAGGGTCTGGGGCACCCGCAGCCGGTTCATCATCGCCTGCCCGCCCGGGGTGAACGCCTTCTTGGTGAAGGGGCGCAGCACCGCGGGCAGCTTGTCGAAGAGCATCCCGAAGCGCTGCTCCTCCATCTCCTGCCTGCTGAAGCGGAAGTAGCGCTTGTACCGGTCGAAGAAGCTCCCCTCGGCCATCACCTGCGTCATCGAGTCGGCGCTGATCCGGGCGATCCGGTCGATGGTCCCCCGGTCCTCGACCAGCACGAAGCGCCACGGCTGGCTGTTGAACTGGGAGGGTGCGGCCGCCGCCGTGCGCAGCAGCAGCTTCTGATGCTCCGGGGACACCCGGTCCGGCAGGAACGGGCCGTTGGTGGTGCGGCGGTTGAAGACGACGTCGAGGAACTCCATGTGCTCTCCGGTCAGGTCGGGCGGCTCAGCCGGCGCGGGCGGCGCGGGCTCGGAACAGGGCGGTGGCGTAGAACGGCGCCGCGGACAGCGCGGCGAGCGCGTGGCGGCGCGGGTGCCCCTGGGCGGGCGTGCCGAGGTGCGGCAGGGCGGCCAGGGGCAGCAGCGCCGGCGCCAGGGCCCGGCCCGCCGCGCGCCCGGAGGCGGAGGAGGAGCCGGCGGCGAGGACCGCGGCCAGCGCCGTCGTCGTGGTGGTGGTGACGTAGAGGGCGTGGTGGATCCAGCGGAACCGGCCCGTGCGCACGATCCCGGCGCCGACGGAGGCCCCCAGGGCGGCGTTGGCGGCCCAGCACGCGCTCGCGAGGCCGATCCACGGGCCGGGTCGCGAGCCCACGGCGTGCACGGTGTGTCCCACGCGGTCCCCTCCTGCCGTCCGGTCCTGCCCGGCACCGGCCGGGAGCCCCAGTCTAGTGACGGCACCCCGCGCCGCCCCCGGCCCGCCGTGCTCCTTGGCGGATCGTGTCGGCCCGCGGAGAATGGGCAGATGCCCTCCGTCCAGCCGCGCGCCCGGCCCGACCTCTCCCGGCGGGACGCCGAGCTGCGCGAGCTCATGGACGACCCCTGCTGCGACCTCGCCGCGCTGCGGCGCACCTACGCACGCTTCGACGTGGTCAACTCCCTGGTCGCCGGGTGGGCCGCGACCTACCGGCGCCGGATCCGGCCCCTGGCCGTGCCCGGCCGGCCGCTGACCCTCCTGGACGTCGGCGCCGGCGGCGGGGACGTGGCACGCGCCCTGGCCCGGTGGGCGCAGCGGGACGGGATCGACCTGCGGGTCACCGGCATCGACCCGGACGCCCGCGCCCACGAGTGGGCCTCGGCGCGGACCCGCCGCTGGTCGGCCCGGCACCCGCGGGCAGTGCCCCCGGTCTTCCGGCGGGTCACCAGCCGGGAGCTGGTCGCGGCCGGCGAGACGTTCGACGTGGTGGTCTCCAACCACCTGCTCCACCACCTGGACCCGGGGCCGGTGCGGGACCTCGCGGCGGACTCGGAGCACCTGGCCGGCCGGCTCGTGCTGCACAACGACCTCGTGCGCAGCCCGGCGGCCTACCGGCTGTACTCGGTGGGCGTGCTGCCCCTGGCCCCGGGCTCCTTCCTGCGCACCGACGGGCTGCGGTCCCTGCGCCGTGCCTACCTGCCCCACGAGCTGCGCGAGCTGACCGGTCCGGGCTGGGAGGTGCTCCCCGGTTCGTTCGGGCACCAGCAGCTGGTCCAGGACCGTTCACTCGCGGTTCACGTGCGTCCTCCACGCTGAGCGCGAGACCGACACGACGGGCCCGGCAGCGGCCCGGGAACGGAGCACCAGTGAAGATCGCGATCCTCGGCGGCGACGGCTTCTGCGGCTGGCCCGCGGCCCTGCACCTGTCCGCGCGCGGCCACGACGTGGTGGTGGTCGACAACTTCTCCCGCCGCGCCATCGACGTCCGGCTCGGGACGGAGTCGCTGACGCCCATCCGCGGCCTCGACGAGCGCCGCGCGGCCTGGCAGGAGCTGACGGGCCGGCGGATCGGGGTCGCCGAGATCGACCTCGCCGAGGACTACGAGGCGTTCCTCGACCTCCTGGTCATCGAGCGCCCGGACGCCGTGGTGCACTTCGCGGAGCAGCGGGCGGCACCGTACTCCATGCGCACCCCGGCCACCAAGCGCTACACCGTGGACAACAACGTCGGCGCCACGCACAACGTGCTGTGCGCGGTCGTGGAGTCCGGGCTGGACGTCCACGTGGTGCACCTGGGCACCATGGGGGTCTACGGGTACGGCACCGCCGGGATGCGCATCCCGGAGGGCTACCTGGACGTGGAGGTCCCCGGACCGCACGGCACGGTGCCCCAGCAGATCCTCTACCCCTCCCGCCCCGGCTCGCTGTACCACATGACCAAGGTCCTGGACCAGACCATGTTCGCGTTCTACGCCAGGAACGACCGCCTGCGGATCACCGACCTGCACCAGGGCATCGTCTGGGGCACCGGCACCGCGGAGACGGCGCTCGACGAGCGGCTCGTCACCCGCTTCGACTACGACGGCGACTACGGCACGGTGCTCAACCGCTTCCTCGTCCAGGCGGCGGTCGGCCACCCGCTGACCGTGCACGGCACCGGCGGGCAGACCCGGGCGTTCATCCACCTCCAGGACATGGTCCGGTGCGTGGAGCTGGCCCTGCTCCACCCCCCGGCGGCCGGCGACCGCGTGAAGATCTTCAACCAGATGACGGAGACCCACCGGGTCCGCGACCTCGCGGAGCTCGTGGCCGGACTCACCGGCGCCGAGGTGGAGATGGTCCCCAACCCCCGGCAGGAGTCCGCGGAGAACGACCTGCACGTGGACAACGACGCGTTCCTGGACCTCGGCCTGCGGCCCACCACCCTGTCGGAGGGGCTGCTGCTCGAGGTCGAGCGGACCGCCGTGCGCTGGGCCCACCGCGTGGACCGCTCCCGCATCCCGGCGACGTCCGTGTGGAACGCCCGCCGGCGCCCGGGGATCCCGGCGCGGCTGGCCCGCTCCGCGGTCCCGTCCACGCCCGCGCCCATGTCCGCGGGCGCCTGAGCCGGCGGATGCGGATCGCGCTCTGGACGGACGTCTTCGCCCCGAACGTCGACGGGGTGGTGACGCGCCTGACCCGCACCCTCGAGGAGCTCGGGGACCTCGGCCACGAGGTGCTCGTGCTCACGCCGGGGGATCCGCCCGGGCACTGGGGTCCGCACCGGGTGGTCAGGGCCCCGTCCGTGACGTTCCCCTGGTACCGGGACGTCCGGGGAGGCCTGCCGTCCCCGCGCACGGAGCGGGCCGTGTCGGCGTTCCGCCCCGACGTGGTGCACGCCGTGAACCCGGTGTGGTTCGGCGCGTGGGGCGCGCTCTCCGCGCGGACGCGGGACCTGCCGCTGCTGGCGTCCTTCCACACCGACGTGCCGCAGTACCTGAGCGTGTTCGGGCACGGGCTCGGCGCCCTGCGCCGGCCCGTGGAGCGGTGGATCCGCACGACCCACAACCTCGCCGAGGTCAACCTGTGCACGTCGGGGCCCATGGTGGACCGGGCCGCGGCCCTGGGCGTGCGCCGCGTGGCGCTGTGGCCCAAGGGCGTGGACACCGCCCTGTTCCACCCCGCCAAAGCCTCCGCCGCGATGCGGTCCCGGCTCACCGGCGGGCACCCCGGGGAGCGGCTGGTGCTCTCCGTGGGGCGGCTGTCGAGGGAGAAGAACGTGGCGGCGCTGCTCGAGCCGATCCGGCGACTGCCCGGCACCCGGCTCGCCGTGGTGGGCGACGGCCCGCACCGGCCCGAGCTCGAACGGCGCTTCGCGGGCACCCCCACGGTCTTCCCGGGCCGGCTCGCCGGAGAGGAGCTGGCGGCCGCCTACGCCTCGGCGGACGTGCTCGCGTTCCCGTCCACCACCGAGACGCTGGGTCTCGTGGCCCTGGAGTCCCTGGCGAGCGGGGTGCCGGTGGTCGGCGCCCGGGCCGGCGGCATCCCGTTCGCGGTGGCCCACGGGCGGACGGGGCTGCTCGTGCCGCCCGGCGACGCGGACGCGCTCACCGCCGGCCTGGCCCGGCTGCTCGACGACGCGGCCCTGCGCGCGCGGATGGGCGCCGCCGGCCGCGCGGAGGCCGAGGGCCTCGGCTGGCGGGCCGCGACGGAGTTCCTCGTGGCCTCCTACGAGGAGGCGGTCCGCCGGCACCGGAGCCGCCGGCCGGCGCCCCGGCACCCCTCCGACTAGATACCCCCGGGGGTACTTGCGCTATACCCCCAGGGGTATTATCGTTGTGCTCAGGACGACGCGGGAACCCCTTCCGGACACGCGTCATCAGCCATCGAACGAAGGAGAATCCCATGCTGATCGAGCGCATCTACGACGAGGACCTCGCCCAGGCCAGCTACTTCATCGGGTGCCAGCGCACCGGCCAGGCGCTGGTGGTCGACGCCCGCCGCGACATCGACGTCTACCGGGACATGGCCGCGAAGAACGGCATGGAGATCACCGCCGTCACCGAGACCCACATCCACGCCGACTACCTCTCCGGCACCCGCGAGCTGGCCGCGGCCACCGGCGCGGACATCCACGTCTCCGGCGAGGGCGGGGAGGACTGGCAGTACGAGTTCGAGGCCGCCCGCCTGCACGACGGCGACGAGATCCGCATCGGCAACATCGTGGTGGCCGCGGTGCACACCCCGGGCCACACCCCCGAGCACCTGTCCTTCCTGGTCACCGACGGCGCCTTCGCCGACGCCCCGGGCTACCTGCTCACCGGCGACTTCGTGTTCTCCGGCGACCTGGGCCGCCCGGACCTGCTGGACGAGGCCGCCGGTGGGGTGGACACCCGCTTCCTCGGCGCGAAGCAGATGTTCGCCAGCCTCAAGGAGAAGTTCCTCACCCTGCCCGACCACGTCCAGGTCTTTCCCGGCCACGGCGCGGGCTCGGCCTGCGGCAAGGCCCTGGGCGCGATCCCGTCGACCACGGTGGGCTACGAGCGCCTCTACGCCTGGTGGGGCCCCTACCTGGCGGCCGACGACGAGGCCGGCTTCGTCGCCGAGCTGCTCGACGGCCAGCCGGACGCCCCGTTCTACTTCGGCCGGATGAAGAACCAGAACCGCCGGGGCCCGGCCGTCATGGGCGAGCGGGCACCCCTGCCCGAGCTCGACCCGCAGCAGGTCGCACAGCGGCTGGCGGCCGGCGAGGTGACCTTCGTGGACACCCGCTCCGCGGACGAGGTGCACGCCGGGACCGTGACCGGGGCGCTGAACATCCCGGCAGGGAAGTCCATCGCGACCTTCGGAGCCTGGGCCGTGAACCCCGAGGCCGACGACCGGCCGCTGGTGCTGCTGGCCCCGGATCAGGAGGCCGCCCAGGAGTTCTGGGACCACCTGGTGCGCGTGGGCATCGACGCCGTGGCCGGCTACGTCACCGGGATCGATGGCCTGCCGCAGACCACCCCGCGGCTGGTCTCCCCCGAGGAGGTCGAGACCTTCGACAAGTCCGTCCTGCTGGACGTGCGCGCCGTGAGCGAGCACACCGCCGGCCACATCCCCGGCTCCACCCAGCTGCACGGCGGCCGGGTCCTGTGGAACCTGGACCGGCTCCCGGAGCAGGGCACGATCGTGACCTACTGCCAGAGCGGGCTGCGCAGCTCGGTCGTGGCCTCGACCCTGCGCCACGCCGGCTACGACGTGGTGGAGCTCGAGGGCTCCTACGCCGCCTGGTCCGCCGGGCAGGAGGCCCTGGAGACCACCCCCGCCGGCTGAGCCCCGCCCCCCCTCGGACGGCAGCCCCGCCCCTGACGCCGCGTCCCCCCGGTGCCACCGCACCGGGGGGACGCGGCGTCCTGCGTACCCGGCTCCCGTCCTGTGCGCGCAGGACGGCAACCGGGGACACCCAGGGCGCGCAGGACGCCGCCGGAGCCCAGCGGCCGGGGCCCGTACGCGGCCGGCCCGTTCACTATTGTCAACACGGACTACCGGCAAGTAGTTTGACGGCACAGCAGTCCGTCGGACGCGCTCCGGATCTCCGCGAGCTCCGCGGTGCACGCCGCACGACCAGCAGCACGACATTTCCTGTCGCCCCCGCCGCCGCGCGGACCGGCGACGCGGGGGGAGGTCCTGCCGCGCGCTGCCGGCCGCGGGGCGACCCCGGGGCGACGACCGAGCACAGGAGACACCGGACATGACTGCTGGAAAGACATGGGCGGCCACGGGCGCCACCGCCGCGATGCTGGCCGGAGGCCTCCTCCTCGGGGCCCCGGCGGCCGTCGCGGCCCCGGGGGACCCCGCCTGCCTGCAGGCCACGGCACAGCTGGACGCGGCGCTGGCGGGCGCCGGGCTCTCCCCCGAGTCGCTCGGGGCGCTCGACCTCTCGGCCGAGGCCGTGTCCGCCGCCGAGGCGCAGTACGCCGCGCTCGTCGAGGGCGCCGGCGGACCCAGCCTGCAGGAGCTGGAGGCGGCCGCGGCCGCGCTGATGGCGGCCCAGGAGTCCGGCGACGCGGAGGCCGTCGCCCTGGCCGAGGCCCGACTGGTGGAGCTCGACCAGCAGCTCACCATTGCGCTCGGCACGCTCGACCCCGCCGTCGCGGAGCAGGCCGTCGCCGAGGCCTCCGTGGCGTTCGAGGCGCTGCTGGCCGAGCTGGCCCTCGACGAGAGCGCGGTCGACCAGTTCCTCGTGCTCCTCGAGCAGGCCGTCCTGGCCTGCGAGGCGCCCGCCGCCCCGGCCCCCGTGGCGCCGGTGCTCCCGGCCCCGGCGGAGCCCGCCCCGGCCCCCGTCGTGGCGGCGCCCGTCGAGGTGCCCGCCGAGACCGCGCCGGTGGAGGTCAACCCGGGCCTCAACATGCAGACGGCCGTCGCGGAGCCGGAGCAGCGTCCCGGCGCCGGCCTGGCCGCGGGCCTGCTCGCCGCGGGGATCGCCGCGAGCGCGGCGGGCGCGCTGCGCCTGCGGCGGCGCAGCCGGTCCTGAGCCGCCCGCCGTCCCGGTGGCCCCACGGGCCCCGGGACGGCGGAGACCCCTATCCCCGGGTCACGGCGCTGCTGCCGGCCGTCGGGGCGGTCGGCGGGTCCAGGACCGCCACGAGCCGGGCGAGGTCCTGGGCCGCGGCCATGACGAGCCGGTCCTCCGCCCGGGAGGGGTCGGTCAGATCGGAGTGGAGCCGGCCCACCAGGGAGCGGACCCGCTCGGCGGCCTCCTCCGGATCCTCATCCGCGGCCCACGCCCGCACCGCGTCGGCGGCGGACTGCACCGCCTCGCCGAGCCGGGCGGTCAGGGCCGCGGGCACCAGCCAGTCGTGCGCCTGGTGGTCGTAGAGCTCGCGCACCGCGTCCGTGAAGCCCCGGAGGTGGAAGATGACGTTCTCGAGCTTCAGCAGGGAGTCGTAGCCGGGGTCCCCCGGGTCCGCGGCGGGTCGCCGCCGCCGCCGGAGCACCATCCGGGGGTTGCCGCGGGCGCTGCGCGCCGACTCGTCGACCGCCTCGCGCACCTCGCCGGTGATCCGCACCAGGGAGTGGTTGCGCCGGCGCCAGTCCCGTCCCCCGGTGGTCCCGGGCTCGGCGAGCTCCCCGGCGACGTCCTCGAGGTAGTCGACGACGACGTTCTGCAGCCGGTCGAGCTGCAGGCGGGCCGTGCGGAAGTCCAGGGGCGGGAGGACCGTCACGTTGACGAGCAGCCCGATCGCCACGCCCACCGACATCTGGACGAGGAAGCCCGCCGAGAAGCCCTCGGCGTCCTGGCCGCCGACGATGAGGACGAACAGGGCGCCGACCGGGACGTACTCTGCCCCGGCCCCGAGCCGGCGGATGCCCGCCAGGAGCACGCCCACGCCGACCGCCACCGAGACCGTCACGAGGTTGGGGTCACCCACCAGCAGGACTCCTGCGGCCAGCATGATGCCCAGGGCGATGCCGGCCACCGTCTGCAGCCCCGCGCGCACCGAGCCCAGCACGGTCGGGTACATCGCGGAGATCGCGCCCAGCGGGGCGTAGTACGGGTAGTCGTCGATCACCCCGGGCATCCGCTGGGCCACGACCCAGGACAGGGCCACGGCGAGCGAGGTCTTGAGGGCCAGGAGGATCCGGGCGCCGCGTATCGTCTGCACCCGGACATCCTACGGACCGGCCGGTAGGATCGAGCCCGCCGACCGCTCCCCCCGGGGAGCCCGCCCCCGAGGAGCACCCCCATGAGCCGACCGCCGCACCGGCGCCTGCTGCTGGTCCTCGCCGTGGGAGCCGGCGGGGCGCTGGGCACCGGCGCCCGCCACGGTCTCGCCCAGCTGGTGCCGACGGTGGCCGGCTGGCCCCTGGCCACCCTGACCGCGAACCTGCTCGGGGCGTTCCTGCTGGGGATGCTCCTGGAGGTCCTCCTGCGGCGCGGTGCGGAGACCCCCCGCGGGATGCTGCTGCGCCTCGGCGCGGGCACCGGGGCGCTGGGCGGCTTCACGACGTTCTCCTCGCTCGCCCTCGAGACGGAGCGGCTGCTGACCGGCGGGGCCGCGGGACAGGCGCTGGCCTACGTGGGGATCTCGCTGTTCTGCGGGTTCCTGGCGTGCCTCGCCGGCACCGTCCTCGCGGCCCGCGGGCGGCGCGCGTGACCGCCCTGCTGATCTGCCTCCTCGGCGGACTGGGCGCGATGGCCCGGTTCGCGGTGGACGGGACCGTGCGACAGCGGTGGGGGACGTCCTTCCCCGCCGGGACCGTGGTCGTCAACGTGAGCGGCTCGTTCCTGGCCGGCCTCCTGTCCGGGGCCGCACTGGCCGGGGTGCTGGGCGGGCCCGCGGCGTCGGTCGCCGTGATCGGCTTCTGCGGCGGCTACACCACCTTCTCCACGGCGATGGCCGACACCGTGCGCCTGGTCCGGGACGGCAGGACGCTCCGGGCGGTGCTCAACGCCGCGGGCACCGGCGCGCTGACCGTGCTCGCGGTGCTCACGGGGCTGGCCGCGACCGCACCGCTGCGCTGAGCGCGGCCGCCCGGCCGGTCTCAGACCCCTACGCGCAGCTCGTTGCCGGGGATGGAGGCCAGCAGCTGCCGGGTGTACGGGTGCTGCGGGTCGGTGAAGATCTCCTCGCTGGCGCCGGCCTCCACCAGCCGGCCGTCCTTCATCACGCACACCTCGTCCGAGATCAGCCGGACCACCGCGAGGTCGTGCGAGATGAACAGGTAGGACAGCCCGAACTCGTCCTGGAGCCGCCCCAGCAGGTCCAGGATCTGCTTCTGCACGAGCACGTCGAGCGCGGACACCGGCTCGTCGCACACGATCAGCTCCGGCTGCAGGGCGAGCGCCCGGGCGATCGCCACGCGCTGGCGCTGGCCGCCGGAGAGCTCGTTGGGGTAGCGGCTGACCGTCGAGGGCGGCAGGGCGACCTCCTCGAGCAGCCACTTCACCCGGTCCTGGCGCTCCGCCCGGGTGCCGCGGCCGTAGGTGGACAGCGGCTCCTCGACGATCCGCCCGATCGTGAACATCGGGTTGAGGGACGAGTACGGGTCCTGGAAGATCGGCTGGACCCGCTGCCGGAACGCGGCCAGCTGCCTGCCCCGGAGTCCTGTCACGTCCTGGCCGTCGAAGCGGATCGACCCGGAGGTGGGCTCGTAGAGCTTCAGCAGCATCCGCGCCGTCGTCGTCTTCCCCGACCCGGACTCGCCCACGATCGCCACGGTCCTGCCGCGGGGCACCGTGAGGGAGACGTCCTGGACCGCGGTGAAGTCCGCCTGGCCCAGCCGCCCCTTGAAGACCTTGGTGAGGTTCTCGATCACCACCAGCGGCTCCCGGGCGGCGGCCCCGGCCGCCTCCTGGGCGGCGGGGGCCGCGACGCCTCCCGCCGTCGGGCCCGAGGCCGACGGACCGGCCGCCGCCGGAGCCGCCGCCGTCGTCCCCGCTCCCGTCCGGCCCGGCGACGGGGCGTTCTGCCGGCCCACCCGGGCCGCGGCCACCGAGGGCGCCGCCTGCACGAGGCGGCGGGTGTACTCGTCCTGCGGGTCCTCGAGCACCCGGGCGGACGGGCCGGCCTCGACGATCCGCCCGCGGTGCATCACCACGATGTCCTGGGCGCGCTCCGCGGCCAGGCCCAGGTCGTGGGTGATGAGCAGTACGGACGTGCCGATCTCCTCGGTCATCCGCTCGATCTGGTCCAGGATGGTGCGCTGCACGGTGACGTCGAGGGCGGACGTCGGCTCGTCGGCGATGAGCAGCCGCGGCCGGCAGGCGAGCCCGATCGCGATGAGCGCGCGCTGGCGCATGCCCCCGGAGAACTCGTGCGGGTACTGCCGGGCGCGCCGCTCGGGCTCGGGCAGCCCCGCGGCCGCGAGCGCCGCCACGACCTTCTCGTCCACGTCCCGGCGGGTGGCCAGTCCGTGCACGAGCAGGGTCTCGGCCACCTGGCGGCCGACCGTGGTCACGGGGTTGAGGTTGGACATGGGGTCCTGCGGGACGAGACCGATCTGCCGGCCGCGGATCCGCCGCATCCGCGCCTCGTCCAGGCCCACGAGCTCCTGGCCCGCGAAGCGGACGGAGCCGCCGGTCACCCGGCCGTTGCCGGGCAGCAGCCCGATCACGGACATGGCGGTGGTGGACTTGCCCGAGCCGGACTCCCCCACGATGGCGAGGGTCCGGCCCTCGCGCAGGATCAGGGACGCCTCGTGGACGGCCTGGATCGGTCCGTTCATCGTGCTGAAGGCCACGGCGAGGTTCCCGACCTCGAGCAGCGGGGCGGGGTCCGCCCCCGGGGCGTGGTTCTCCGGTCTCATCGGTCGGTGCACCTCACGCGGTTCGTGACTTGGGGTCGAGGGACTCGCGCAGGGACTCCCCCAGCAGGGTGAAGCCCAGGGCGGTGACGGCGATGCACAGGCCGGGCAGGAACGCCAGCTGCGGGGCGATCGACAGCTCGGCCTGGGCGTAGGTGAGCATGCGGCCCCACTCCGCCGTCTGCGGCACGCCGCCGCCCAGGCCCAGGAAGGACAGGGCGGCCGCGTCGATCACCGCGGTGGCCAGCGTCAGGGTGCCCTGGACGATGACCGGCCCGGTGCTGTTGGGCAGCAGGTGGCTCATGGTGATGGTGCGGCGGGACAGGCCCAGGGTCTGGGCGGCGAGGATGTAGTCGGCGCCCCGCTGGGACAGCATCGAGGAGCGCAGCAGGCGGGCGAAGATGGGCACCTGGGAGGCGCCGATCGCGATCATCACGGCCCACTGGCTCTGCCCCATGATCGCGGCGATGGACACCGCGAGCAGCAGGTTGGGCACGGAGAGCAGGATGTCCACGAAGCGCATGATCACGCTGTCCACCCAGCCGCCGAGGCCGCCGGCCAGCAGGCCGAGGACCATTCCGCCGACCAGGCCCAGGGCGGTGGAGACCACCCCGATCACCAGGGAGGCGCGGGCCCCCCAGATCAGCTTGGACAGCAGGTCCCCGCCGAAGCGGTCCAGGCCCAGCGGATAGCCCTCGACCTCGCCGGGGCCGGGGATGGTGGTGGGGGTGATCTCGGTGCGCCCGGGCAGCTCCTCGCCGCCGAACGGGGCGAGCCACGGGGCCAGGAGGGCCACGAGCAGGAAGACGCCGACGATCACGGCCCCGGCGATGGCCGCGGGATTGCGGCGCAGCCGGCGGAAGGCGTCCTTCCACAGGCTCGTGCCGACCGCCGCGGTGGTGCCCGGGGTGGTCGTGACGGCCTCGGGGCCCTCGGTGTGCGAGGGGCCGGAGGGGGCAGGAGGAAGTGTGGCGCTCACTGGACACGCACCCGGGGGTCGATGAGGCTGTAGGAGATGTCCACCAGCAGGTTGATCAGGGAGTAGGCCAGGGCGATGAAGATGATGAAGCCCTGCAGCACGGGGTAGTCGAGGGTGAAGATCGCGTCCCGCAGGAATCGGCCGATGCCGTTGAACGCGAAGACGGTCTCGGTGAGCACGGCCCCGGAGATCAGCAGGCCGGTCTGCAGGCCGATGGTGGTGACCACGGGGAGCATGGCGTTGCGCAGGATGTAGCGGCCGCGGATCAGACCGCGCGTCAGGCCCTTGGCGCGGGCGGTGCGCACGTAGTCCGCGCTCTGGACCTCCAGCACCGAGGCCCGGGTGATGCGCACGATGATCGCCAGCGGGATGGTGCCCAGGGCCACACCCGGCAGGACCAGGTGCAGGAGCGCGTCCCACGCCGCGTCCCACTCGCCGGTGAGGAGGCCGTCGAGGACGAAGAAGTTGGTGTGGTGCGTCGCGTCGATGCGCGGGTCCTGCCGTCCGTCCGCCGGGAAGAGCGGGACCTGGATCGCGAGCAGCCACTTGAGGATGAACGCCAGGAAGAACACGGGGACGGTGACGCCCAGCAGGGACAGCACCACCGAGGAGTGGTCCAGGAGCCTGCCGCGGTGGCGGGCGGCCACGTAGCCGAGCGGGACCCCGATGCCCACGGCGAAGACCAGCGCCACGAGCGAGAGCTCCAGGGTGGCGGGGAAGCGGGTGAGGAACTCCTCGACCACGGGCCGGCCGGTCACGATGGAGGCGCCGAAGTCCCCCCGGAGGAGCTGGCCCGTGTAGACGACGTACTGCTCGAGCAGGGGGCGGTCGAAGCCGTAGACCTCGTTGATGCGGGCCACGGCCTCGGGGGTGGCCTTGTCCCCCAGCAGGGCGGTGGCCGGCCCGCCGGGCAGGGCGCGGACCCACGCGAAGAGCAGGACCGACAGGCCGAGGAGGGTGGGGACGAGCAGGGCGAGCCGCTTGCCGATGACGCGGAGCATTCCGGTCCTTCCGGACGGAGAGGGGCAGAGGGGAGGACCGCCGGGAGGACGGCGGGGGCGGCCCGGGGCGGCGCGCTGCGCCGCCCCGGACCCGGGCTCACTCGCTGAGCTCGATCCTGTTGAAGACCTCGTCGTTGACCGGGCTCACCGGGTAGGACTCCACCCGGGGATCGAAGGCCAGCGACGGCGCCGGGTTGGCCAGGGGCACCGCCGGCAGCAGCTGCATGATCTGCTCGTTGATGTCCTCGTAGACCGGCGTCTGCTCCTCGACGCTGGTCAGCTCGCGGGCCTCGGCCAGCGCCCGGAACAGCTCGGGCTCCGCGAAGCCGAACTCGGGCTTCTCCCGGCCGAAGAACACGCCCACGAAGTTGTCGGTGTCGTTGTAGTCGCCGGTCCAGCCGAGCAGGTGCAGGTCGTGGTCCGCGGTGCCGTTGATGCGGTCGAGGTAGTCCGGGGACCACTTGTCCGGCTGCGGGTTCACGGTGATGCCCACCTCCTCCAGCTGCGCGGTGAGCGTGGTGAACGTCTGCTCGGGGTTCGGCATGTAGGGGCGGGAGACGCCGGTCGGGTAGCTGAAGTCCAGCTCCAGGCCGTCGGCGTAGCCGGCCTCCGCGAGCAGCTCGCGGGCCCGCTCGGGGTCGTACTCGTACTCGGTGACGTCCTCGTTGTAGCCGTTGACGGACTCCGGGATGAACTGGGTGGCCACCGTGGTGCCCTCGGGCAGCGTCTGGGAGACCAGGGCCTCCTTGTCGATGGCGTGCGCGATGGCGCGGCGGACGTCGACGTCCGCGAGCTCCTCCTGCGCCTGGTTGAAGCCGAGGTACAGGATCGTGAACGGGTCGCGGGTGACCACGTTGTAGCCGGCGTCCGTCAGGGCCTGGGTGTCGGCCGGGGCCACCAGGTCGTACCCGTCCACGCTGCCGGACTCGAGCGCCTGGCGGCGGGCCTGGGGGTCGTCGATGATCCGGAAGATCACGTCGGTGACCTGGCCCTGCTCGCCCCAGTAGTCGTCGTGGGCGGCCAGGACCACCTGGTTGCCCACGTCCCAGGAGTCGAACCGGAACGGCCCGGTGCCCACCGGGTGGCCCTGGGCGTACTCGGAGAGCTCCGGGGACTCCTCCGTGCCGCCGGCGGTGTCCGCGCCGTACTCCTCGAGGGCCGTGGGGGACTGCATGGCGAACGCCGGCAGGGACAGGGCGGCGATGAAACCGGCGAACGGCTTGTTCAGGGTCACCTCGGCCTCCCCCTCCCCCGTGGCCTCGCAGCCGGAGTAGATGGCGTCCTCGGGGGCGTCCGCGAAGCCCTTGAACAGCGAGCCGTAGTAGTAGGCCATGTTCTCGGACTGCAGGAGGCCCTCGAAGTTGTACCAGCGCTCGAAGTTCGCACAGACGGCCTCGGCGTCGAACGCCGTGCCGTCGTGGAAGGTGACGCCCTCCCGGAGCTGGAACGTGTAGGTCCGCCCGTCCTCGGACTGCTCCCACGACTCGGCGAGCAGGGGCTCGGGGTCCGCCGAGCCCTCCTTCACGCCCACGAGACCCTCGAAGATCTGACGGGAGACGCGGAAGGACTCCCCGTCCTGCGCGAACGCCGGGTCGAGGGTCTTGGGGTCGGACGACGCCGCGAAGACGAACGTGCCGTCGACGTCGCCGCCGCCGGCGGCCTGGGTGGCGTCGGCTCCTCCCTCCTCGCGGTCCGAGGAGAGGCATCCGGTGAGGACGAGGGCGGCCACGGCGGCCAGGGAGGTGACGGCGAGGGGGCGGCGGGCGCGCACCGGACGGAATGGCGTGGACATGAACGGACTCCTCGAGGGGCGAGCGGCAGGACCGGCTCCGGGTGGCGGAGCGGGGACGCGGGTCCCCGGACTGCCGGCAGGCGTGTGACGGGTACCACACGGTACAAGTGATACCACGAGTTGCACTCAAGTCATCTCATGCCCGCGTGGCGGGCATGTTTCCGATCGCGCACACCGGTTCGTCCGTTCCCGGCGCACCCGGGCGACCCCGACCGTTTCACCAGCAAGCTTGCTATTCTGCTGGGAGCACCCGTTCCAGCACGTCCCACCGGAAGAGAGCAGGACCCCGTGGCCGAGATCAATCCCGAGCAGGCACGCAACGACCCGAAGAAGGCCGGTGACGCCCTGAACGAGGAGTCCGGCCTGAGCATCGAGGGCGACACCCCTCCCGACGCCGGCTCGGGCGTGGGCCCCACCAACCCCGAGCTCGACGTCGACCGGCCCGGCGACTCCTCGAAGGGGAAGCTCGCGCTGGCCGTCATCATCGGCCTCGTGGCGCTGTTCGTGGTGCTGTGGTTCGTCGGCGCCGTCGTCGGGATGTTCTGAGCCCGCCGACCTGAGGCACCCGACCGTCCCGGCCCGCCGCCGGGCGGGGGCGGGCCGGGACGGCGCTCACGGCCGGCCGGCGTCCCCGTCGGCGCCGTCGTCGTCCGGGTCGGCGTCCTCGTCGTCCTCCTCCGTCCAGTCCTCCGAGGACGGGCCCATCATGGCGAAGCGCTCGCCGTCCGGGCCGGCGGCGAACACCAGCTCCCCGTAGCCGAACTCCTCCGGCTCCTGGACCAGCGCGCCCCCCGCGGCGACGACGCGCTCGGCGGCGGTGTCGGCGTCGTCGACCTCGAAGCAGACCCACCACAGCGGCGGCGCCTCCTGCAGGTGGTCGACGTCCTCGGCGGCCACGCCGATGCCGCCGGCCGAACGGTCCATGCCCGGGACCGTGAACACCGCGTACGCCTCGTGCCGCGTCCCGATGTCCTGGTACGTGTAGCCGAAGACCTCGGCGTAGAACCGCTCGGCGGCCGCTTGGTCGGTGGTCAGGAGGTCGCACCAGGCCACCGTCCCGTGCTTGCCGACGATGCTGAACCCGGTGTGCTCCTGCGGCTGCCACACCCCGAAGGCCGCCCCCGTGGGGTCGATCCACACGCCCATGGTGCCGAAGCTGCCCACCGCCATCGGCTCGAACAGCTGCCGGGCACCGGCCGCCACCGCGGCCCTGCCCGTGGCCACGATGTCGTCGGACGCGAGGTAGACCGCCCACGCGTGCGGGTCGTCCTCCATCTCGGGCAGCGCGGGGGACATCCCCGCCACCGGCTGGCCGTCCACCAGGGCGTTGCAGTAGCCGCCGTACTCCGGGTCCGAGGGCGTGAACCGCCACCCGAGCACGCTCGCGTAGAAGTCCATGGAACGGTCCAGGTCCGAGACCATGATGTCCGCCCAGCACGGAGCCCCCGTGGGCCATCGGTCGATGCGCTCGGTCATCCCTGAGTCCTCTCGTCGCGCGCCGGATCGGGTTCCGCCCGGGTGCCTGCGACGCGGGCCGCACCCGCGCGGGCCTTCGTCCCCCCATGCTCGTCCCCCACGTCCCGATTGGGAACACCTCCCGCCGAGAAGCGGGGGCGGCCCGCCCGGCCCCGGGCTCCGGGGCCGTGCATTAACATTCCTCGTTTCCTGACGGCGCCCCCGATCCGTTCCTAGACTCGGAGCCAGGACAGGGGTCACGGCCGCGGCCGGAGCCCTCCCCGGGGGATCGACGAGGACAGCATGCGTGCGTGGTGGATCGATGAGCCCGGTCCCGCGGCCGGCGGGCCGATGCGCTTCGGGCAGTGCCCCGACCCCGTGCCGGGGCCCGGGGAGCTGCTCCTCCGGGTGCGGGCCTGCGGGGTGTGCCGCACCGACCTGCACCTCGTGGAGGGCGACCTCCCGCTGCACCGGGCGGGGGTGATCCCGGGCCACGAGATCGTCGGCGAGGTGGTGGGCGCGGGTCCCGGCTGCGCCCGGTTCCGGAAGGGCGAGCGCGTGGGCGTCGCGTGGCTGCGGCACACCTGCGGCCGCTGCCGGTTCTGCCGCCGCGGCCGGGAGAACCTCTGCACCGCCCCGCGCTTCACCGGGTGGGACCAGGACGGCGGCTACGCGGAGCTCACCCTGGCCCCGGAGGCCTTCGCCTACCGTCTGCCCGAGGAGTTCGACGACGAGCACGCGGCCCCCCTGCTGTGCGCCGGGATCATCGGCTACCGGGCGCTGCGGCGGGCCCAGCTGCCGCCCGGGGGCCGGCTGGGCATCTACGGCTTCGGCGCGTCCGCCCACCTCGCCGCCCAGGTGGCCCTGCACCAGGGCGCGGAGGTCCACGTCATGACCCGCTCGGAGGCGGCGCGCGAGCTGGCCCGCGACCTGGGCGCCGCCTTCGTGGGGGAGGCCGACGAGCCTCCCCCGGTGCCGCTGGACGCGGCGATCCTCTTCGCCCCCGTGGGCACCCTCGTCCCCCCGGCGCTGCGGGCCCTGGACCGGGGCGGCACCCTGGCCGTCGCCGGGATCCACCTCAGCGACGTCCCGGCCCTCGACTACGCCGCGGAGCTCTTCCAGGAGCGGCAGCTGTGCAGCGTGACCGCCAACACCCGGCAGGACGGCGAGGAGTTCCTGCGGCTGGCCGCCCGGCTGGGGCTGCGGCCCACCACCGTCCCCTACCCCCTGCGCGCCGCGGACCGGGCCCTCGCCGACCTGGCCGCGGACCGGATCACGGGGGCCGCCGTCCTGCGCGGGTGAGCCCCGGCCCCACAGGCCCCGGGCCCGGCCGGGACCGAACCGCACCGCAGGGACCGCACCGCAGGGCAGCGGACCCGGGAAGCACATCGAAGAGACCACCCGCCGACATCCCGCGGACGCCCCGCACCGGGCTCCGGCCACCGTCCGACTCCTCAGGAGCTCCTGTGAACGAGCATCCCGCCTCCCGCCCACCCCGTCCGGCCGACCGGCAGGACGCTCCGCGCCGCACCAGACCCGGGCAGTGGGTGCTGCTGGTCCTGGGCACCCTGCTGACCGCCCTGGGCCTGGCGGCGCTCGTGAGCGGTCTGGTCCTCGCCGGCGCGGCCGCGGCCCAGCAGGACGGGCGCTTCCTCACCGCGTCCCCGGACCGGCACCAGACCATCACCTACGCCCTGGTGGGCCCGCCCGCCGTGCTCGACGTCGGCGACGCCCAGCTCTCCCCCGTGCCCTTCCTCGACCAGCTCGGCAGGGTGCAGGTGCGCGTGACGGCCGCCGACCCGCAGCAGGACATCTTCGTGGGCGTGGCCGAGACCGCCGACGTCGACCGGTACCTCGACGGCGTCGCCCACGCCGAGCTCGGCCGCGCCACGGAGTCCGGGGACGACACGCGGGCCCGGGTGCCCGGCGAGCGGGTGCCCGACCGGCCCGGGAACCAGACCTTCTGGGCCGACTCGGACCAGGGCCCCGGCACCCGGGAGCTGACCCTGGACCTGCGCTCGGGCAGCTGGACGCTCGTGGTGATGAACGCCGACGCCACCCGGCCGGTCTGGGCGGACCTGCAGCTCGGGGCGCGCTCCGACCTCCTGGGCCCCCTGGCCGGCGGCCAGCTGGTCGGCGGGCTGGCCGGGCTGGTCGTGGGTCTCCCGCTGCTGCTGCTCGGCGCCGCCGGACTCGGCCGGGACATCGACCCGCGCACCCCGCCGCGCGGCACGGGCCCGGGCGCGGCCCTCGCCGAGGACCCGGGGCGGGACCGGACCCCGCCGCCGGTCTCGCCCGTGCGCCTGACCGGCTTCCTCGACGCGGGGCTGTCCCGGTGGCTGTGGCTGGTCAAGTGGCTGCTGGTGATCCCGCACCTGATCGTGCTGGCCGTGCTGTGGTTCGCCCTGGTGGTCACCACGGTCGCCGCCGGGTTCGCCATCCTGTTCACGGGCCGGTACCCGCCCTCGTGGTTCTCCTTCAGCGTGGGGGTCCTGCGGTGGAGCTGGCGGGTGGCGTTCTACTCCTACTCGGCCCTGGGCACCGACCGGTACCCGCCCTTCACCCTGGCCCGTGCGGACCATCCGGCGCAGCTGGAGGTCGCCTACCCGGAGCGGCTCTCCCGCGGTCTCGTGCTCGTGAAGTGGTGGCTCCTGGCGATCCCGCACCTGCTGATCGTGGGGGTGCTCACGGGCGGAGGCACGTGGAGCACCACCCGCAGCGGCGACGACGGCACGACGACCACCAGCTGGGGACCGTCCCTGCTCGGGCTGCTCGTGCTGGTGGCCGCCGTGGTCCTGCTCTTCACGGGCCGGTACCGTCCCGAGCTGTTCGCGCTGGTCATGGGCATCAACCGCTGGGTCAACCGGGTCCTCGCCTACGTGCTGCTCCTGCGGGACGAGTACCCGCCGTTCCGGCTCGACCAGGGGCCGGTCGAGCCCCGGTCCCCCGCGGCGGCGCCGGTGCCCTGGTCCTCCCCGGTGCCCGACCGGCCGCACGACCGGCCGCAGGACCGGCCCGGGGACGGACCGGTCGACCAGGGACCGAACCGCTGACCGCACGGTCTCCCGGGCAGGTCGCCCCGTTCGGGGAGTCCCGTCCCGGGAGGGCCGCTCAGCGGAACCGGACGCCCTCGATCCGCGCCCGGAAGAACTCGCCCTCGGCCTGCCGGTCGGTGCCCCAGGCCCAGCCGGCGCGCAGGACGGTGGCCACGCGCACGCCGGCGAGATCGGCCTCCTCGGAGAACGCGACCCCGAAGGGGTGGCGGCCGTACCCGGTGCCGTCGGGGTCGCCCCACCGCTGCATGCTCAGCTCCCGGAGCCGGCCGTCCGGGTCGACCCGGATCAGGGCGTCCTCGCGCTCCCCGTCGAGGACCCAGGTCATGACGGCGGTGTCCGGGACGGGCCCCTCCGACCACGCGGCGGCCGGGCAGGCCGACGGCACGACGACCGCCTCGCCGGCGAGCCGCCCGGCGGCGCTGCGCGTGATGTCCGGTCCCGCGGCGGACAGCACGGGCACGAGGCCCAGCAGCCGCCACCGCAGCTCGCCCCCGCCGGGCCCGTACCGGTCGTAGCCCGCGACCGGCAGGCCGAGGACCCGGGTGCGGGCGGCCCAGACGAAGCCGATCCCGGGGGTGATGAGCTGCCGGGCGGAGAAGGGGCGCCGCGCGGCAACCGCCCGGTCACGGCTGGACCCCGAGCGGCACGGCGGCGGCCGCGCGGGCGCCCGGCCCCCGAACGGGGACGGGGACGGGAACGGACGGCGACAAGGTCCGGGACCGGGTCATGCCTCCCAGGCTAGACCGCCGGACCGGTGCCGGCCCCGCGGCGGACGCCGGAGCCCGCCGACGCCCTGAATCCTCGGTCGCACTCGGACACGGGACCCGGCGGTGGAGGAGGATGTCCCCATGCGCGTGCACCGGCGCCCGGGGCCCGCGTGCCGGTCAGGCGTTGACTGCCGGCGGCGCCCGCACCAGCATGAGTGCCACGGGCCGCCCGCGGAGCGGCCGCCGGGACCCCGAGTCCCCGAGCACCGGGAGGACGACCATGACGCGCATCGGCACCAGGAGGAGCACCCGGTGGAAGGACCTCACGCCGGGGCAGCGGACCGCGCTGCTGACGCTGGCGTCCGTGCAGGTCTCGCTGGCGGCCACCGCCTGGACGGACCTCGCCCTGCGGCCCGCGGCGGAGGTCAACGGCGGCAAGGGGAAGTGGGCCGCGATCATCGCCGTCAATTTCGTGGGCCCGGTCCTGTACTTCCGGCGCGGCATCCGCCGCTGAGCGGCCCCGGGACGGGGACCCGGGCCTCCGGCCACGGATCCGGGATAACGATTCAGCATGGCACGGAGAACACTTAGCGATCGCATACGCGCGGATCTAGACTGGTCCCACCAGCAGTTCCGTCCGTTCGGCAGAGGGCGGTCACCGGTGGACCCACGGTCCCGGGACCCCGGCCGAGCGCACGGCCGATCGCCGGGCGGTGGGGGCCGACCGGCGTCCCACCCGCCGTCCGGCGCTCCGGACCGAGTTCTCCGCTCCACGGAACCTGGAGGTTCCACCATGAAACGCTCACCGACGGCCCGGCTGCTCACCGGGCTCTCCGCGGCGGCGCTGGCCACCACCGGCATCGCTCTCGCCGGACCGGCCCACGCCGTGTCCACCCAGGGGTTCCTCTCCTACGTCGACGGCTGGCGGGTCGGCCAGCACGTGCGCGAGCTCGCCGACGTCAACGGGGACGGCCGCGCCGACGTCGTGGCCTTCGGCGACCCCGGCGTCTTCGTCGCCCTGGGCCAGACCAACGGCACGTTCGCCGCGCCGGTGCTGAGGGTCCGCGACTTCGGCACCGCGCAGGGCTGGCGCACCGACCGGCACCCGCGCACGGTCGCCGACGTCGACGGCGACGGTCGGGACGATCTCGTCGGCTTCGGCTACGCCGGCGTGATCGTCTCCTACGCGCAGCCCGACGGCAGCTTCACCGCGCCGCAGCTCGAGGTCCGCGAGTTCGGCTGGAACCAGGGCTGGCGGGTCGACCGGCACGTCCGCGAGCTGGCCGACCTCTCCGGGAACGGGACGGCGGACATCGTCGGCTTCGGGTACTCCGGCGTGACCGTCTCCCACGGCCGGGCGGACCGCACCTTCGACGGCACCGGCAAGCGGATCGACAGCTACGGCTGGGACCGCGGGTGGCGGATCGACAAGAACCCCCGGATGCTCGCCGACATGGACGGCAACGGGACGGCCGACATCGTGGGCTTCGGCGACGCCGGCACCTACGTCTCCTACTTCTCGGCGCTCGGGGACACGTTCACCCAGCCCGCCCTGGAGATCCGCGACTTCGGCTACGCCCAGGGGTGGCGCGTCGACCAGCACCCCCGGGTCGTCGGCAACGTCAGCGGTCACCTTCCCCCGGACGTGGTCGGCTTCGGCCACCGCGGGGTCCTCGCCGCCTACTCCCGGCCCTCCGACCCGGGCGAGCCCAGGTACCAGCCGGTCTCGCTCGAGCTCGCCGACTTCGGCGTGGCCCAGGGCTGGCGCACCGACCGGCACCCCCGGGACCTCGCGGACATCAACGGCGACGGGATCCTGGACGTGGTCGGCTTCGGCAATGCGGGGGTGCTCGTGGCCTACGGGGACGACGACTTCCTGACCGGGCCCGAGCTGACGTCCAGCTCCTTCGGCTGGGCGGCCGGCTGGGACCCGGCGCGGTATCCGCGCCTGCTCGGGGACGTCGACGGCGACGGCCGCGACGACGTCGTCGGCTTCGGCTACTCGGCCACCTACGTGGGCCTGTCCTGAGCACGGGCCCGGGGCGGCCGCCCGGCCACCCCGGGCCCGCGGCTCAGGTGAGGAATCCGCGCAGGGACCGCTCCGCGGCCCGGTAGGTGGCGGCGTCGATGGTCTCGCCGTCCAGGAACCGGTCGATCACGCGCGGGTCCGTGTAGGAGCTGCGGGCGATGGCGGGGGTGTTGCCCAGGTGCTCGGCGACCTCCCGCATGGCGGCGGACACGGCCTTCTTCCGGGCGCTCTCGCTCGGGCGGGTGTCGGCGCGGGCGGCGAGCGCCATCGCGGCGGTCACCGTGCCCTGCCAGGTGCGGAAGTCCTTGGCGGTGAAGTCGGGGCCGCACCGGTCCCGCACGAAGTCGTTGAGCCGGGCGCTGGTGATGCCGGCCCACTGCCCGTCCTCGTCGCGGAACGCGAGCGCGGTCTCGTCCGGGCCGCGCTCCAGCAGGGGCGCGAGCGCGGCGGCGAGGTCGGCGTCCCGGAGGTCCAGCGTCCAGCGGTGCCCGCTCTTGCCGGGGAAGTCGAGGTGCACGTCCCGGCCGTCCACCCGGACGTGCCGGACCAGCAGGGTGGTGACGCCGTAGGAGCCGTTCGACTGGGCGTACTCCTCGTTGCCGATGCGCAGGGCGGCCTCGTCCATGAGCCGGAAGGCCGCCGCGCAGGCCTTCTCCTCCGTGGCGCCCTCCGTCCGCAGCAGCCGGGTGACGGCTGGGCGGGCCTGCGGGAGCGTGTCGCCGAAGTCGAGGACGCGGTCGAACTTCTCGCGGTCCTTCAGCTCCCGCCACCGGGGGTGGTAGATGTACTGGCGCCGTCCGGCGCCGTCGACGCCCGTGGCCTGGATGTGCCCGTTGGCCCGGGGGCTGATCCACACGTCCTTCCAGGCCGGGGGGATCGCCAGCCCGCGGATCCGGTCGAGCTCGTCCCCGTCCTGGACCTTCGTGCCGTCGGCGTGCCGGTAGGCGAACCCCTTGCCGTACCCGCGGCGGGTGATCCCGGGACGGCTGCAGTTGCTGCGCCGCAGGCGCGGCGTGCGGGGCGTGCGGGGTTTCGCGGGGCTCTGCTGCGCGGCGGCCATGGTGTCCTCCCGGGTCGGCTCCGGGAGCACCCCGGGAACACCAAGTCTACTGACTGTCGGCGTCCGCACGGACGAGGCCGGCGGCGGGCCCGGTCAGGGTTCCGAGCGGGTGTACGCCGCGGCGCGCACGGCGTCGTCGTCCTCGAGCCCGGCGCCGAGGGCCCCGCCCACGGTGGCGAGCGTGGCGGTCAGCCACGCGAGCTTGACGTACTCCACCGCCCCGGCCGGGGCGCCGATCACCGCCGCGAAGACTCCGCCGTCCACGAGCAGCAGCGCCCCGAACCAGGACAGGGCGAAGACCGCGAGGTAGAAGACGGAGACGCCGATGGCCACGGTGGCGGCGGTGGCGAGGTTGAACAGGGCCACCTGCTCGCGCTCGGCCCGCCGGCGCGGGCGCTCCCACAGCCGGGCGCCGACGACGAGGGCGCCGGTCACCGCGGCGATCGACAGCAGACCCAGCAGCCCGAGCCGCCAGGGCCCGTAGGCGGCGGCGAGCAGCCACAGGTCCGAGGCGACCAGGGTGAGCACGCCGGTCGCCGCGGCCAGGGCGAGCGTGCGGGACAGCCGCACGACCAGGGTCCACGGCCGGTTGGCGCGGATCATCCCGAGCAGCAGGCGCACGTTGCCGCCGAGGACGCGGGCCGTGAACTGCACGGCGTTGTCCTCGGGCCGGTCCTCCAGGTCCTCCGACCGCTGCCGCGCCCGCCGCACGAGCTCCTCCTGCGCGTCGGCGTCGTCCGCGTCCTCCGTGTCGTGACCGAGCAGGTGGCCGACCACCCGCACGGTTGTCTGCCGCACCTTCTGCCCCACGTGCAGGGCGCCGAGGGCCGGGACGGCGACCAGGCCCACGCCGTGCACGGGGCTCAGCTGCGTGAGCACCGGGCTGCGGCCGTCCTTGAGCGGGACGTCCGTGAGGACCACGACGAGGTCCCAGTCCTCGTCCAGCATCCGGTCGCGAGCGGCCTCGAGCAGGTCCAGGCCGTCGGCGGGCGGGACGACCAGCCGGTCGGTCACCGCCGCCACCCGCCAGCGCACCCCGGGATAGCGCGCGTGCAGCGGCCCCGGCAGGGAGGCCGCGAGATCCCGGGGCAGGGCGCCCGCGATCTGCGGGGAGAGGACGAGGCCGACCAGCAGCTCGGGCACGGAGTCGTGGGCGGGCTCGTGGCCGGGGGCAGGGTCGGCGGTGGCGGAACGGTCGTCGGGCACCGCTCAATCCTGGGGCAGGTCCCGGGGAAACGCCACTCGGGGCCCGGGCGGGCGGGGCCCCGCCCGCCCGGACCCCGAGTGGGGCCGCGTCGTGCTCAGTGCACGGGCACCCGCCCGGCCACCGGGTTCTCCAGGGTCCCGGCGTACTGCAGGGACGCCGCCTGGTCGGTCAGGTCGACCATCTGCAGGGTGTTGAGCAGCTGCAGCCGGTTGAGGCAGGAGTGCTCGAACCGGGGCGCGAAGAGCGGCACGCGGTCCGCGCCGGCCGGGTCGGCGTCGGCGACGTCCTGGAGGCACCGTGCCGCGAGGTCCCAGAACTCGTCCGCGGCCAGCAGCCCGTCGGCCTCGAGCAGGCCCGCGAGGTGCCGCAGCACGCCGTCGAACACGTCCGTGTGCACGGACAGCGCCGCCGTGGCGGGCGGCACCACGTGGCGGATCCGTTCGAGGCCCTCCGGGAGGGGCCGGTCCGTGACGACGGCGACCTCCTCGCCGATGTCCTTCATGACCGCCCGCCGCGGGACGTGCCCGTCCAGCACGAGCACGACGTTCTCGCCGTGCGGCATGAACACGAGGTCGTGGGCGAGCAGGCACCGGGCCACCGGGGCGAGGTACACGGCGAGCAGCCGCCGCACCCACTCCGCGGCGTCCAGCCCGGATGCGCGCACGTGCACGGAGACCAGTGGCGTGCCGCCGGCGTCGACGTGCAGCAGGGACGCGAGGGTCGCGAGCCGCTCCCCGTCCGCGAGGCGGGGCACGGGGCTCTCCCGCCACAGCGCCGCGAGCATCTTCGTGTGCGGGCCCTCCTCCCCGTGGCCGGAGGCGGCGGCGCGGTGGTACGCGTCCCCGGTGTAGCCGACCGCGGCCACCTCCCGCAGGACCGAGAACCCGGCCTCCGCGAGCACCGGGTCGGCCGCGACGACGTCGGCGACCCAGTCGTTGATCGCGGGGGTGTCGCGCATGTACCGGGGGGAGAGCCCCCGGAGGAAGCCCATGTTCTGCACGGCCAGGGCGGTCTTCACGTAGTGCCGGTCGGGACGGGAGACGTTGAAGAACGTGCGGATCGACTGCTGCGCCCGGTGCTCGTCCCCGGTGGTGCCCAGCAGCACGAGGTCCCGGCGGGCGAGGTCGGGGGCGAACGTCACCGCGATCC
This sequence comes from Kocuria rosea, assembly GCF_006094695.1. Lineage (NCBI taxonomy): Bacteria > Bacillati > Actinomycetota > Actinomycetes > Micrococcales > Micrococcaceae > Kocuria > Kocuria rosea. Next base: position 3,506,834 of record NZ_CP035103.1, read on the forward strand.
GGTGCTCCCACTGGTGGGGGTGCACCGGCAGGGGACGGTAGTCCTCCGGGTCCAGGCCCAGACCGGTCAGCCGGGCCCGGAAGCGGGACCGCACGGCCGGGTCCAGCTCGCCGGCCCACAGCTGCTCCTCGGTGCGGCCGCGCCCGGTGTCGAGGCGGCTGAGCTCCCGGCGGACGGCGAGCCACACGAGGCGCACCGGACGGGCGGCCTCGGGGGCGAAGCGGTCGTGCTCGGTGACGCCCATCCCGATCCGGCCGTTGTTGGCCACGAAGCCCGGGTGCCCCTCGGTCATCGCCGCCTCGACGTCCTGGAAGCCCGCCTCCGCGAGCGCGGCCGAGGGCCGGGTCCGGTGCACCAGCTTGTACGCGGCCGAGGCGAGGGTCCCGGCGATCTCCTCGAGGTAGGTCGCCAGCAGGTGCGGGGGGATGCCGAGCGCGGGGGCCAGCTCCGTGACCAGCGCCTGGGCGTCCGGCTCGGCGTCCGCGCCGTCCACGGAACGGCGCAGCGAGCCCTCGTCCAGCACCCAGTGCTCCAGGGCGGTGCGCCGGGCGCGGAACCGGTAGCGGACCCGGTCCCCGCCGGTGCGGACCTCGTAGAGCCCCTCCCCCACGGGCTCGGGGGCGATCAGCCGTTCGTGGGCGAACTCGGCCAGGGCCTTGCAGCACAGGTGGCGGTGGGCGATCCGCATCGGGTGCAGGCCGAGGTGGGCGGGCCCGTCGTCGGCCTCCTCCCCGGGGACCACGGCCGGGACCACGGCCGGGACCACGGCGGCCGCGGGGCCCAGCTCGGAGGCCGCGAACCCCTCGGGGGTGCACGTGCTGAGCAGGGCGGTCTTGCCCGGCAGCTCGAGCGGGCCGTGGACCTCGAAGCCGGCGCGGGCGTTGAGCCGGTGGACGGCGGTGTTGCGGACGTCGGGCTCGACGACGACGCGCCGGGCCCCGCGCGCCTCGAAGAGCCAGCGCAGCGTGGCGGCCATGAGGGCGGCGCTCGTGCCCGGCACGGGGGTCCGTGCGGGGGCGAGGAGCAGGTGCATCCCCACGTCGCCGGGCCGGTGCGCGTAGTGGCCGGGGAGGAGCACCGCGCCGGGGTCGTAGGTCTCGACGAGCCCGAGCGGGACCCCGTCGAGGCGGGCCAGCCACGCGTCGCAGTGCGGGTCCTCGGCGACGGCTGCGAAGGTGCGCCGGACGCGCTCGGGGTCGGCGTCGAGCAGGTCCCAGAACCGGGACCGGGAGTGGGTGAGCCAGGCGTGCAGGAGCTCGACGGTGGTCGCGTCCGGGACGAGCGGCTCGAGGGTCAGGACGCCGCCGGGGGTGGCGAGACGGGCGGGCGCGGGGCGGGCGGTCATGCGGTCTCCTGGGGGATGTCGCGGGGGACGTCACGGGGGACGTCCTGGGCGGCGCCCCGGGGGACGCCGAAGGTCTGGAAGGCGATGGCGGGCTCGACCGGGTAGACCTCCCGGCCCGTGACGGCCCGGAGGATGACGCTGTTGCGGTAGGCGCCCATGCCGAGGTCGGGGGAGGTCAGGCCGTGGGTGTGCACCTCGGCGTTCTGCACCCAGATCCGGGAGCGCTCGTGGTCGACCGCGTAGTCGCGGGAGACGTCGTAGCGGCCGGCGGGGTCCCACGCGATGTCGTCGAGGACCGGGGCCAGGAAGCCGGGCACCTCGGCGCGGTATCCGGTGGCCAGCACCAGGGCGCCGGTGGGGTGCCGCCAGCCGCGCTCGAGCTCGTCGTCGTGCAGGGCCAGGACCAGGTCGCGGCCGTCCTGCTCGACACCCGTGAGGGTGGTGCTCGTGGTCAGCAGGCCGGCGGGGTGCCCGTGCACCGAGCGGCGGTAGAGCAGCTCGTGGATGTCGTTCACCAGCTCCGCGCTGATCCCCTTGTAGAGGCTGGCGTGCTCGCGGTTGAGCCGGTCCCGCCGGTCCGCGCCGAGGCCGTGGAAGTGGTCCACGTACTCGGGGGAGGTCAGCTCGAGGGTGAGCTTCGTGTACTCCATGGGGAAGAACCGCGGGGAGCGGGTGATCCAGTCCACCCGCGGGCCGTCGGCGCCGGAGCGCTCGAGCAGGTCGCGGTAGACCTCGGCGGCGGACTGGCCGCTGCCGAGCACGGTGACGCTCCCCCGCCCGAGCAGCTCCTCGCGCCGGGGCAGGTAGTCGCTGGTGTGCAGGACGGTGCCGGCGGCGGGGTCCACGCCCGCGGGCACTGCGGGCACCGTGCCGACGCCGAGGACCAGCCGGCGGGTCCGCCACTGCTCCGTCCCGGCGGCCGTCCGGGCCGTGACCACGTAGGCGTCGTCGGCGGGGTCGCGCTCGACGCCGACGACCTCCCGGCCCCAGCGCAGGCTGCCGAGCTGCTCGCTCGCCCACCGGCAGTAGGCGCTGTACTCGGCGCGCAGCGGGTTGAAGTCCTCCCGGATGTAGAACGGGTACAGCCGTCCGGTCCGCTTGAGGTAGTGGAGGAAGGAGTAGGGGGAGGTGGGGTCGGCCAGGGTGACGAGGTCGGCGAGGAACGGGACCTGGATCGTGGCGTCCTCGAGCATCAGCCCGGGGTGCCAGTCGAAGGCGTCCTTCGCGTCGAGGAACACCGCGTCGAGGTCCTCCAGCGGTGCGGCGAGGCAGGCCAGGCCCAGGTTGAAGGGGCCGATCCCGATGCCCAGCAGGTCGTGGACGTGCCCGTTCGCGGGGGCCATCAGCGGGCCCCCGCCGCGGCCTCGAGCGGGCGGGGCGCGGCACCGCGGGCGGCGGCCCGGACGAGGTCCAGCACGCCCCGGACGTCCTCGGTGGTCGTCGCCGGGTTGAGGAGCGTGAGCTTCAGGCACCGGCGGCCGTCGAGGACGGTCGAGGCGACCGCAGCGCGGCCGGAGTCGAACAGCGCGCTCCGCACGGTCTCCACGAGCCGGTCCGCGGCGTCGTCGTCGGCGTCCGGGGACCGGTGCCGGAACAGGACGGTCGAGAGCACGGGCTCGGCCACCAGCTCCAGGTCGGGGGTCTCGTCCACGATCCGGCCCGCCTCCTGGGCGAGCTCCAGCACCCGGTCGAGGGCGCGGCCGATCCCCTCGGCGCCGACGGTGCGCAGGGTCATCCACAGCTTCAGGGCGTCGAAGCGGCGGGTGGTCTGCAGGGACTTGTCCACGAGGTTGGGCCGCACCGCGTGCCGGGGGTTCAGGTACTCGGCGCTCCACGTGGAGAAGCGCAGGCTCCGCCCCTCCCGCAGCAGCAGGGCGGAGGCGGCGACCGGCTGGAACCAGGACTTGTGGAAGTCCACGGTGACGGAGTCCGCCCGTTCGATCCCGTCCAGCCGGTGGCGGTGGGCGGGCGAGACGAGCAGGCCGCCGCCGTAGGCGGCGTCGACGTGCAGCCAGACGCCGTGGGCGGAGCACGCCCGGGCGACGTCGGCCAGGGGGTCGATCGCCCCGAGGTCCGTGGTGCCGGCCGTGGCCACGACCGCGGCGACCTCCGCGCCGGACGCGGCGACCTCGTGCAGGACGCGCTCGAGGGCGACCGGGTCCAGGGCTCCGCCCCGCGCGGCGGGCACGGGCACGACCGCGTCCGCGGACAGGCCCAGCAGGTGCGCCGCCTTCGCGATGCTGAAGTGGGCGTGCTCCCCCGCCACGATCCGCAGCCGCCCGAGCCGCTCCCCGCGGGACGCCGGGTGCGCCCGGGACAGGCGCTCCTCCCGGGCCGTGAACAGCGCCTGGAGGTTGGACTGGGTGCCGCCGGTGGTGAACACGCCGTCCGGCTCGCCCGCGGCGGGGAAGCCGATCCGCGCGGCGGTCCAGTCCACGATCCGCTGCTCGACCAGGGTGGCGGTGGTGCTCTGGTCCCAGGTCTCGACCGCCGTGTTCACCGCGGCGGTGAGCGCCTCGGCGGCCACCGCCGGGATGGCCACGGGACAGTTGAGGTGGGCCATGTAGCCCGGGGCGTGGAAGTGCACGGCGTGGTCGAGGTAGAGCCGCCGGGTCTCCTCGACCACGGCGCCGAGGTCCCCGAGGGGCCGCTCGAGGTCCACCGCGGCGACCAGCTCCTCGAGCTCCTCGGGCGTGGCGGCGGAGCGGGGGCTCCGGGCGCCGGCGAGGTGGACGGCGAGCACGTCGACGGTCTCGTGCAGGGCGCGGGCGTACTGCGCCGGGGTGTCGTGGGTCAGCAGGAAGTCGTGCATGGGCTCCTCGCAGGGGGTGGACGGGGCCGCTCGGGCCCCTCGTGGAGTTAGGCAAGGCATACCTAACCACATCGGCGGAGCGATTACATCATGCTCGTGTTGCGTATTCGCCGGATCACGCCCTAGGGTGATCCCTGTCTTCCGGGTTAGGCAACCCTTGCCTCACCTCGCGTCCCACCGACGGTTCCGCCGTCGACGTCCGAAAGGGTGGCCGTGGCCTCTCTGCTCCCCCGCGCTCCGCGCCCGCTGTCCCCTGCTCCGTCCGCCGTGCGCCGCCGCGTCCTCGCCCCGGCCGCCGTGCTGGCCGCGGGGGCCCTGGTCCTGACCGGGTGCTCCACCGGCCCGGCGGCCGGGGAGTCCGGGAGCGGGTCCGCGTCCGCGGAGGGCGCCACCGGCGAGTTCCCGCGCACCGTGGAGCACGCCTTCGGCGAGACGACGATCGAGGAGGCCCCCGAGCGCGTGGCCACGGTGTCCTGGGTCAACCACGACGTCGCCACCGCCCTCGGCGTGGTCCCGGTCGGGGTGCCCGCCCTGGACTTCGGCGCCAACGAGAACGGCTCCACGGACTGGTTCGACGCCGCGCTCGAGGAGTCCGGCGCCGAGGCCCCGGAGACCTACGCCGAGACGGACGGCATCAACTTCGAGGCGATCGCCGCGCTCCAGCCGGACGTCATCCTGGGCGCCTACTCCGGGCTGACGCAGGAGGACTACGACAAGCTCTCCGAGATCGCACCCGTCGTCGGCTTCCCCGAGGACGCCGTGGCCTACGGGACGTCCTGGCAGGACTCCACGGAGCTCATCGGCCAGGCCCTGGGCCGGGAGGAGCGGGCCGCCGAGGTCGTGGCGGACGTCGAGCAGCAGCTCGAGGACGCCGCCGCCGAGCACCCGGAGCTCGAGGGCACGTCCTTCGTGTACGGCACGCTCGACCCGTCCGCGGCCGACCAGATCTTCGCCTACACCGCGGTGGACAACCGCCCCAAGTTCCTCGAGTCCCTCGGCATGGTCCAGTCCGAGGCGGTCGCGGAGGCCGCCGAGGGCAAGGAGGACGAGTTCTTCGTCACCTGGTCCCCGGAGCGCGCCGACGAGCTGACCTCCGACGTCTTCGTCAGCTGGGCCGAGGACGACAGCGTGCGCGAGGCCATCGAGAAGGACCCCCTGCTCAGCCGCGTCCCCGCGGTCGAGAACGACGCCCTGGTGCTCCAGAGCGACCAGCAGGAGGTGCTCTCGGTCTCGGCGGCCTCCCCGCTGAGCATCCCGTGGGCGCTCGAGAACGTGCTGCCGGACATCGCCGAGGCCGCCGCGTCCGCCGGCGGTCGGTGAGACCCCGGTCCCGGTGAGCAGCACGAGCACGGTCTCCCCCGCCCGGGCCACCCGGCAGGCCCCCGGCACCGCGCAGCGGCGCCGGGGCCTCGCCCTGTCCGCGGCCGTGCTGCTGCTGGTCCTCGCCGCCGCGGCCTCCCTGTTCTGGGGAGCCCGCTCGGTGGACCCGGCCACCGTGGTCGCCGTGCTCACCGGGCTGCCCGCCGACCTTCTGGAGGGCGGCTGGGCGCAGGTCTCCGCCGGCCTGGGCATCGACGCCGCCGTGGTGCAGAGCAGGATCCCCCGGACCCTGACCGCGGTGCTCGCGGGGGCGGCCCTGGCCGTGGCCGGCGCCGGCATGCAGGGGGTCAGCCGCAACCCGCTGGGCGACCCGGGGCTGCTCGGGCTGACCGCCGGCGCGGCGTGCGCCGTGGTCCTTGGGATCGGCTGGCTCGGCCTCGTGGCCACGTGGCAGCTCACCGCCCTGGCCCTCGCCGGCTCGGCCGTGGCCGCGGTGCTCGTCTTCGGCTCCTCCCGGCTCGGCGGCGGCGCCCCGACCCCCGCGGGCCTGGTCCTCTCCGGCGCGGCCGTGAACGCCGGCTTCACCGCGCTGACCTCCTCCGTGGTGCTGATGCTGCCCGCGGTCCTGGACCGCTTCCGGTTCTGGAGCATCGGCTCGGTCGCCCGCGCCGAGACCACGGACCTCGCCGCCGTGGCGCCGCTCGTGCTGCTCGGCGTGCTCCTCGTGCTCGGCGGCTCCTCGGGGCTCAACGCCATGGCCCTGGGCGACGAGCTCGCCCACGGGCTGGGCGTGGACCTGGGCGTGCAGCGCGTCCTCGTCTTCGTGGGCGTGGTCCTGCTCTCCGGCTCGGCCACGGCGCTCGCGGGCCCCATCGCCTTCGTGGGTCTGCTCGTGCCCCACGCCGTGCGCCGCCTCCTCGGCGGCGACTACCGCTGGATCGTCCTGTTCAGCGTGGTCCTGGGCCCCGTGCTGCTCCTCTCGGCCGACGTCCTGGGCCGGGTGCTGACCCCGCCGCAGGAGATCCACGTGGGCGTCACCACCGTGGTGCTGGGCGTGCCCGTGCTGCTGGCGCTGCTGCGCCGGGGCCGGAGCGTGACGCTGTGACCGGCGCCGTGCTCACCCCCGCGCCCGCCGCCCCCGCGGAGCCCGGCGCCGCCGAGCTCGTCCGGGGCGTCCGCCGCGACCGGACCCGCCGCACCCGCCGGGCGGTCGCCCTGCTGGCCCTGGCGCTGCTCGCGGCCCTGGCCGTGCGCGTGCTGCTCGGGCGCTACACCGTGACGGTCCCCGACTTCTTCGCGATCCTCGCCGGGGAGCAGATCCCCGGGGCGAGCTTCATCGTGCTGCAGGAGAAGCTGCCGCGCGCCGTGCTGGGCGCGCTCGCCGGGACCGCCCTCGGCTGCTCCGGCGCCCTGTTCCGCCGGGTGCTCCGAAATCCCCTGGCCAGCCCCGACATCCTGGGCATCACCTACGGCGCCGCGGCGGGAGCCGTGGCCGGCACCGCGCTGTGGGGTCTGCGGGGCACGGCCGTGTCCTGGACCGCCCTGGCCGGGGCGCTGCTCGCCGCGGCCCTCATCGCCACCGCCTCGGTGCGGCTGCGCACCGGGGGGATCGTGGGCGAGCGCTTCCTGCTCGCCGGCATCGGCGTGGCCGCGCTCGCCCAGGCCCTCACCGCGGCCCTGCTGGCACGGCTGTCCCTGAACTCCGCCCAGGACGCCGCCCTCTGGACCGCGGGCTCCCTCAACGCCGCCACGTGGGACCGGATCACGGTCCTCGGGGCGTGCCTGCTGCTGGCCGTGCCCGCGGCCGTGGCCGTGCACCGCGCGCTCGAGCCCGCCGAGCTCGGCCCGGAGCTGGCGGCCGGGCTCGGGGCGCGCCCGGCGCGCAGCCGGGCCCTCGCCCTGGGCCTGGGCGTGCTGCTGGCCGCCGTGGCCACGGCCTCGACCGGCCCGCTCGCCTTCGTGGCGCTCATGTCCACCCCGGTGGCCACCGCCCTGACCCGCGGGCGGACCTCGATCGTGGCGTGCGCCCTCGTGGGCGCCGTGGTCGTGGTGGTCGCCGACGCCGTCGGCGCGGGCCTGGTGGCGCAGGTGCAGCTGCCGGCCGGTGTGGTCACGGGCGCCGTGGGCGCCCCCGTGATGCTGTGGCTGCTCGTGCGGCAGCGGAGAGGAGCCCTGGCATGAGCCCCGAGCTGCGCGACGACGTGCGCCCCGGCCTGCGCCCCGTGGAGGAGCCCGTGGCGGACCCCGGCGCCGGCGTCCCCGCGTTCCGGATGCGCGGCCTGTCCCTGGGCTACCAGGACCGCACCGTGGTGCGGGAGGTGGACCTCGACATCCCGCACGGGGCCACCACCGTGCTCATCGGCGCCAACGGCTGCGGCAAGACCACGCTGCTCAAGGGCCTGTCCCGGCAGCTGCGCCCGCTCGCCGGCACGCTCGAGGCGGACGGCCGCGGCGTGCGCGAGTGGCACGCCCGCCAGTACGCCCGCTCGGTCAGCCTCCTGCCGCAGTCGCCCGTGGTCCCGGAGGGCCTGACCGTCGCCGAGCTCGTGGAGCGCGGACGGCACCCGCACCGCCGGTGGTGGGGCGCCCCCTCCCCCGACGACGACGCGGCCGTGGCCCGGGCGATGGAGCTCACCGAGCTCACGGCCCTGGCCGCGCGCCCCGTGGAGGAGCTCTCCGGCGGGCAGCGCCAGCGGGTCTGGATCGCCCTGACCCTGGCCCAGCGCGCCCGCACGATGCTCCTCGACGAGCCCACCTCCTACCTCGACCTGGCGCACCAGGTGGACCTGCTGGACATGCTCCGGGGGCTGGAGCACCCGGACGGGCCGGGTGCCGGCCGGGCCACCGTCGTCGCCGTCCTGCACGAGCTGAACCTGGCCGCGCGCGTGGCCGACCGGCTCGTGGCGATGGCCGCGGGACGGATCGTGGCCGTGGGCACGCCCGCCGAGGTGCTCACCCCCGAGCTGCTGGCCGAGGTCTTCGGGCTCCGGGCGGACGTCGCGCGGGACCCCGTGGGCGGCCGGCCCGTCGTCCTGCCCCGCGGGCGGGCCCGCGAGGGCTCCCACCCCGTACCGCCCGCCGCACCCGTGGCCCTGGAGCCCGCGCCCCGGGCCGCCGCCGAGATCGGAAGGACCCTGCCGTGACCGTCATCCCCACCCCCGAGGCCACCGGTGCCCGCGCGGACCCCGTGCTGTGCGTCGAGGCCGCCGTGACGTCCGTGACCCAGCTGTGCCCGTCCTTCCGCCGGATCACCCTGGCGGGCCCGGAGCTCGCCGGCCTGTCCCCCGCGCTCATCGGGGCCGGGGACCGAACCCGGTGCCGGGACGCCTACATCAAGCTGCTGGTCCCGCCCCCCGGCCGCGAGCCCGAGCGGGCGGACCTGTCCCTGGGGCTGCGGGAGGGCTGGTTCGCCCGGCCCGCCGAGGAGCGCGGGTGGATGCGCACCTACACCGTGCGCGGCGTCCGGCGCACCACGTTCTGCGGGATGGTGGTCCCGGAGCTCGTGATCGACGTGGTGGTGCACGGCGGGCACGCCCAGGACGGCCCGGGCAGCCGGTGGGCGGCCGCCGTGTCCCCCGGCGAGCGCGTGTACCTGCTCGGACCCGGTCCCCAGGAGCGGCCCTGGGCGGCGTGGGACCACGGCGGCGCCCAGCGCGTGCTCGCCGTCGGGGACGAGACCGCAGCCCCGGCCCTGATGTCCGTCGCGGAGGAGTTCACGGACGCCCATCACGGGCTGCCCGCCGGCGGGACCCGCCCCCGCCTCGACGTGGTGCTCGAGGTCCCGCACCCCGAGGACGTCGCCGCCCACCGCCTGCCCGCGGACCTTCCGGACGTCCGGCTGCACGTCCTGCCGCGCGCCGGGGGCGCCGAGCCGGCCGGGCACGGGCACCGGGCCGCGGTGCGCCTCGCGCGCCTGCTCGAGCTGCCCGGCGGAGCCGTGGACGACGTCCTGGCCGGCCGCCGCCCGCAGCGCGGCCGCGGGACGCCCGCCCTGGCGGTCGCGGAGAACGCCGCGGAGCCCCGGGCCTGGTCGGTGGCCGCCCCCGCGCGCGCCGACGCCCCCTACGTGTTCCTCGCCGGCGAGTCCGGCACCGTCAAGGCGCTGCGCCGGCTGTGCGTCGACGCCGCGGGCATCCCCAAGGAGCACGTCTCCTTCATGGGCTACTGGCGGCAGGGGCAGGCGGAGTCCTGAGCGGCCGCGCGCCGGGCCGCCCGGCCGCCGGAGCCGACGCCGGGGTCCGAGGTCTCAGCTCTGGCGGGCCACGGCCGCAGGGGCCCGGCGCGCGCCGGCGGCGCGCGCTGTGAGCTCCTCCAGCGGGCCGCGCGGGAAGCGCCGCAGCCACAGGTGCGCGAAGACCAGCACGGCGGCGCACACCAGCAGCCAGCCGAGCACCGTGGCGGGCAGCCGGTGCTGGGCCGCGGCCACGGCCAGGCCCGCGCCCCAGCCGTAGAACAGCGCCGAGGCCAGGAGGTTCTGCAGCAGGTAGCAGCTCAGGGCGGTCCGGCCGACCTCTGCCAGCCTCCGTGCGGCCCAGGACGGCGGCTGTCCGGGGCGACGCACACCGAGGTGGGCCACGAGGGCCAGCAGACCCAGCGCCACGACCGGGGCGGTGGTGTAGCGGGCGAAGAAGGCACCGGCCTGACCGCCCAGGACGTTCAGGCCGAGGTCCACGGGCAGGGCGGCCCCCAGGCCCAGGACCATGAGCCGCCGCCGCCACCGGCCCCCGTCCGGGACGAGGAGACCGGCCCGCCACAGGAACCGCCCGGCCAGGAACATGACCACCCCCAGTCCGAGGATCAGGACGGGTTCGGCGCGGAACAGGACGACGGCATCCAGCCGCAGCAGCACGAGCTCCCACCACGTGCCGTCGGCGTAGGGGTTCGGCCGGGCCAGTGCCTCGGCCGGGTCCCCGGCGGGGACGACGAGGAGGACGGCCGTCAGCGCGCCGATCACCGCGACGTGCGCGGCGGCGCACGCCAGGACGACGCCGCGCTGCACCCGCTCCGAGGTGGTCACCAGCCACGCCACGACCATCCCCGTGAGCGCGTAGCCCATCAGGACGTCGAACTCGATGATCAGCAGGTAGTTGAGCAGCCCGTCCAGGAACAGGATCCCCGCCCGCACCCGGTAGGACCGGGGCCACGCGAGTCCGCGCCGCCGGGCGGAGGCGTGCTGGACGGCGAGGCCGATCCCGAAGAGGAGCATCAGCAGGCCCAGGAACTTGCCGTTGGCCGCGGCCATCAGCAGCGCCTGGGCAGCGCGCGCCGCTCCGCCGTCGGTGCCGGCCAGCGGATCGGTCAGGTAGCCGAGGAAGCCGCCCTGGTGGCTGAAGATCCAGATGTTGGTGGCGAGCGTGCCGAGGATCGCGAGACCGCGGGCCACGTCGAGGGCCGCGATGCGGGAGGGGGCGGGAGCGGGCATGGGTCCACTCTGCCCGGCCCCGGCACGCGGCGGATCCGCCCCGGGGCGGAGCCCGGCGGGGCGACGGTCCGCCGTCGACCGGGCGGGGGCGACGCGCCGGACGGCGGGCCGCGCCGGCTCAGGGGTGGAGGGCGTAGGCGCGGGAGACGCTCACCATGGACAGCAGTTGGATCGAGCTGGAGTAGTAGGACGTGAACTCCGTGCGGGCCGCCAGACAGCGGCCCAGGGCGTCGAGCCAGGCCTGGTCGCCGCCCCAGCGGGCACCCACGAGCAGGGGCGCGATGAACGCGAGGTCCTGGTAGCCCCCGCCCGGCAGGGTCGCTCCGTCCAGGGTGAAGCCGGAGGGCAGCCGGGCAGGATCACCGCCGCACTTCGTCCGCGCCCAGCCGGAGATGCGGGCCGCGGCGGCCCGGGCCTCCGGGTGCCGGGACGCCCCCAGCCGCAGCGGGACGCGGCACGAGTTGTAGTAGTAGTGCCGGTCGTGGCCGGATTCCAGGGTGTGGGCCGGGGCGGGGGCGATGGTCGAGGCGGAGCCCACGGTGAAGTCCGGGAGCAGGCCGGTGCGCGGAGCGTGGACCGACTGCAGGCGCCGGACCGCGGCCAGGTGCCGCCCCCAGACGGCCGCCCAGCTCACGTCCCCCGTGGCGCGGTGGAACGCCCCGAAATGCCCGATCATCCAGTCGCTCGGGCGCGAGACGTTCTGCCAGGCCCCGTTGGACCAGTCCCCGAGCTCGAGGAGCCCGGTGGTGGGGGAGATCAGGGAGCGCTTGATCGCGGCGATGCGGCTCAGGGCCAGCCGTCGGTAGTCGTACGTCCCCCCGGAGCCCCACCGCTGGTGCGCCATCAGCCACCCCATGGCGAGGTCCAGGTCGCCGTCGGTGGCGCTGTCCCGGCCGTGGTGGGAGACCATGCGGTCGTCCTGCTCGGCGGCGTGCAGGCCCGGGTCGATCCGGGAGGGGTGGTCCAGGACGTAGCGGGTGATCCCGTCGACGTAGCCGCGGGCCCGGGGGTCGAGGGGCGCCAGCTGGGCGCTGAGCATCAGCCCGTACCCCTGCCCCTCCGCGACGTAGGGGTTGGCCCCGTTCTGGGCATCGGCACGGACGGCCCACCAGCCGCGGGCCGCGTCGTGCCGCAGCAGCGACGTCCAGTCGGCCCACAGCGTGCGGATCGCGGCGTCCAGCTGCCGCTGCGTCGTGCTGCTCGGGCTGAGCGTGGTTCCTGCCTGTGCGGGGGTCGTCGGGGCGGCGACGGGGACGGTCGCGAGGGCGGCGCCCAGCGCGAGAAGGGTGCGGCGGTGCATGGGGGAACTCCCTGGGCCCGAGAGGGGGGTGGGGGTGCGGGAGGGGGATCGTGACGAGGTCGGGGGCCGCGTCACCGGGGGACCGTTCCGCGGGGGCCGTTCGGGGGACGGTGTCAGGCGCCAGTCAACCGGAGCCGCCCGGCGGGCGGGCGGCACCGGCGCCCTCCGGCGTGTCGTGCGCCCCGCTCAGGAGTCGCCGGCGCTCGCCGTGACGCGCAGGACGGCGTCGTCGTCGCCGTTGGAGGTGGTGACCCACAGCGCGCCCTCGTCGTCGAGGGTCAGCGAGCGCAGCCGGCCGTAGTCGTTCTCCAGCTCCGCCATGCGGGTCAGCCCGGTGACCGCGGTGTCCTCGACCCGGTAGACCCCCACGCCGGTGTTCTTCAGCTCCGCGACCGCCAGGGCGCCCTCCCACGCCCCCCACTGGTCCCCCTCGAGGAAGGCGGCCCCGCTGAGGGCGACCGTCGGGCGCCCGGAGGACCACGCGGCCGGGAGCGCGTCCGGGAACTCCTCGAGATCGGTCATGGGCACGGACTCGTCGTAGCCGGGCGCCGGGTCCCACCCGTAGTTGGCGCCGGGCTCCAGGACGTTGATCTCGTCGTCGGTGCCGGGGCCGTGCTCCGCCGACCACACCGTGCCCGTCCCGGGCTGCACCGCCAGGCCCTGGACGTTGCGGTGGCCCAGGGTGTGGACGGCGGCCCCGGGCCCGTCCCGGTCGGCGAACGGGTTGTCCTCCGGGACCGTGCCGTCGGGGTGCAGCCGCAGCGTCTTGCCCCCGAGCGAGTCGGGGTCCTGCGGGTTCGCGCCCTGCGCGGCGTCCCCGGTGCCCACGAGGAGCGTGCCGTCCGGGACGAAGCGCAGCCGGCAGCCGCTGTGCCGGCCGGAGCTGATGGGCAGGCCGTCGACGACCGTCCCGGTGCGCTCGGCCGCCGCGGCGCCCTCGTCGAGCCGCCAGCGGGTGACCCGCACGTCCTGCGGCCGGCCGTCCCCGGTGCGCGTCGCGTGGCACAGGAAGATCTCCCGGGTCCGCCCGAAGTCCGGGGAGACCTCCAGGCCCATCAGCCCGGCCTCGCTGCCCACGAACAGGTCGTCCAGGTCGGCCGCGACCTCCCGCGTGCCCTGCTCGTCGTGGGCCAGCAGCCGGCCGCCCCGCTCGGTGACCAGCACGGTCCCCTCCGGGGTGCGGGCCACGTCCCACGCGAGCTCGAGCTCGTCCACGACGACCTCGACGTCGAGGGCGGGGGCGTCCGCCGGGGCGCCCAGGCGCTCGCCGGTGGCCACGGTCCCGCCACCCTCCGGGGCGCAGGCGCTCAGCAGCAGCACGAACACGGACAGCGTGCTCACGATCCCCCCGCGGATGTCCATGGTGGCAATCTACTCCGGTCGGCACCGGGCCGGACCCGTAGGATCGGGGCATCCTGCCCCGGACGGGGCGCGGAGCGGATCGGAGGTGCGCCGGTGGACCACGCCCCGGCCGGTCGTGCCCGGCTGATCCTCCTGGGCGCCGTGGCGCCGGTCGTGTGGGGGACCACCTACGTGGTCACCACCGAGCTGCTGCCGCCGGACCGGCCCATGACCGCCTCCCTCCTGCGGGCCCTCCCCGCCGGGCTGCTGCTGCTCGCCCTGACCCGGCAGCGGCCGCCGCGGGACTGGTGGGGACGGTTCGCGGTGCTCGCGCTGCTCAACTTCGGGGCGTTCTTCCCCCTGCTGTTCCTCGGCGCCTACCGCCTGCCGGGCGGTCTCGCCGCGGTCGTGGGCTCCGCCCAGCCCCTGGTCGCAGCGCTCCTGCTGCTGCTGGCCTTCCGGCAGCGCACGCCGCTGCCCCGGATGCTGTGGGCCCTCGCCGCAGTGGCGGGCGTGTCCGTGGCCGTGTTCGCCGGGACCGTCATCCTGGACGCACTCGGGCTCGCCGCGGCCTTCGCCGGAACCGCGGTCATGGCCGCCGGGGTGGTCCTGACCCGCAGGTGGGGTCTGCCCGACGGCATGAGCGGGCTCGCGGCGACCGGCTGGCAGCTGACCCTGGGCGGTCTGATGATCACCCCGCTCGTGCCCCTGCTGGACACCGGTGCCTTTTTCCTGGACCTGCCGGCCGTGCTCGGCTACGCCTGGCTGGCGCTGCCCGGCGGCGCCATTGCCTACGCCGCGTGGTTCCACGCCGGCCGGCGCGTGCCGGCCACGAGCCTGACCCTGCTGATCCCGCTGACGCCGGTGACGGCCGCGGTCCTGGGTCTCCTGCTGCTGGACGAGACGCTCACGGGCCTCCAGGCCGCGGGCTTCGGCCTGGCCCTCGTCGCGTCCCTGGCGGGACAGCTGCCGGGGCTGCCCCGCGCCGGGCTCCGCCGCGGGGACGCCGGCCGGTCCCGCCCGGGCGGAGACGGACCACACCGCAGCGGCCGCGGAGCCCGTCACGGTTCTTCATGAGCTGCCGCCGGACGTCCTGCCGGTCGATCGGCGGCGGCGGTCCGCGCCGGTTCGCACGCGGTCGGGAAAATCAAGGGGTGATCCGTGACCGGCGTCTCAGTAGGATGGGGCGAGGCCGCCGGATCTTCCTGATTTCCCTGGTGGCTGGGCCGGTGCGGGGGCGATCTCGTACCGGCCGCTTTCTGCCCGCTCCGCCGCGGGCCCTCCGGCTCAGCAGATCCGCTCCTCCGCGGGCAGCACGCCCTCGAGGAGATGAGCGGTGACCGTCTCGTCGATGCACCGGTTGCCGCTTGCGTAGGATCCGTGCCCCTCGCCCACCCGGGTCAGCAGGTGCCCGCCCTCGAGCTGCTCGGCCAGCGCCTGCGACCACGCGTAGGGCGTGGCCGGGTCCCCCGTGCCGCCGACCACCAGGATGGGCCCGGCACCGGCGGCGTCGATCGGGGCGGGCACGCCGACGGGCTCGTGCGGCCAGGCCCCGCAGGTGACCTCCCCGTGGCTGAACCAGTCGCCGAGGGTCGGGGACGCCTCCTGCAGCTGCGCGTCCAGCGCCGCCATCGCGGCGGGGTCGTCGTCCTCGGGACGGTCGAGGCAGTCGATGGCGATGTTCGCCTCGAAGGAGTTGGCGTAGGTGCCGTCGGGTCCCCGGCCGTACGCCAGATCCGCGAGGAGCATCAGTCCTGACCCGTCCCCGTGCTCCGTGGCCAGCGTGAGGGACTGGGTCAGGAACCACCAGATGCGCGGATCGTAGAGCGGTTTGATGAGCCCGCTGACCGCATTGTCCACGGTGAGCGGCCGACCGTCGGCGGTCGGCAGCGGCTGCGCCTCGGCCTGCCGGAGCAGGGCCTCGATCTCGGCCAGCCCCTCGTCGACGGTCCCCTCGAACGGGCACCCGTCCTGCGGGAGGCAGGTCTCGACGTACACGCGCAGGGCACGTTCGAAGCCGGCGGCCTGGCCGAGGATCAGCCCGGAGCCGTCGAGGGAGGGGTCCATGGCCGCGTCGAGGACGAACCGTCCCGTCCGCTCGGGGAAGAGGTCGGCGTATGTGGCGCCGAGCAGGGTGCCGTAGGAGTAGCCGAGGTAGTCGAGTTCGTCGTCGCCGAGCACCGCCCGCAGGATGTCCAGGTCCCGGGCGGCGCTGACCGTGTCGACCTCGCCGAGCAGCGGGCCGGTGTTCGCCGCGCACGCCGCGGCGAACCGTTCGGCCGCCGCGACGGCCTGGGCCAGGCCCTCCGGGGTGTCGGGGTCGACCGTGGTGGCCCGGCTCGCGTCCATGGCGGCGTCGTCGAGGCACTCCACCGCGGTGGAGCTGCCCACTCCCCGCGGGTCGAAGCCCACGATGTCGTACGCGGCGCGGACCTGCGGGTCCAGACCCGCCGCCCACGCCTCGATCGAAGCCGTCCCGGAACCGCCCGGGCCGCCGAAGTTGACGAGCAGGGAGCCCTGCCGGGCGGCGGGGTCGGTGCTCGGCACCCGGGTGACCGCCAGCTGGATCTGCCCTGCGGCCGGGTTCTCGTGGTCGAGCGGCACCTGCACCAGGGCGCACTGCGCCGCCGCCCCGCACGGGGTCCAGGCCGGCTGCTGGGCGTAGAACTCCTCGAGCCCGGGCGGCACCTGGGCGGTGACGAGGACGCCGGGCGCCGGTGCGGCGACCGTGGCCGTCCCGGTCGCCGGAGCGGTCGCCAGGAGCACGGCCAGGGCCAGCGCGGAGCCCGCTCGGCGCGTGCGCCGGCGCCTCCGGTCGCGGGCACCGGGGCCGGAGTCGGGGCGGTGGTCGTTCTCGGGAGCACGCATGGCTCACCACTGCTTTCGGTCGGACCGGCCGGACGCCGGTGCGCGAGCACGAGCGCGGACGCGCACGTCATGACCCCTGCCACCGGCCTCGCGGCCCGCCAGGCCCTCGGACGCCCCCGCGCCCCGCAGCCTCCGCACCCCACCGCCGTGCCACCAGGGGCTTCAGGCTAGGATCGCGCCGATCGGGCGGTCAAGGATGTGTCGTGGCGCGAAGGCCTCCCGGGCCGCCCCGCGCCCCGGGCGGGCGGAGGACCACGGCGGACAGCAGCCCGCCCGCCGCGAGCAGGCCCGCGCACAGCGCCATGACCACGGGGAACCCCGCACGGAGCCGGGCCGGGTCGGTGAGACCGGTCTCCCCGAGCCCGCCCACCAGCGGGATCGCCGCGACCGCGAGCAGGCCCGCCGTGCGCGCCACGGCGTTGTTGACCCCGCTGGCCAGCCCGGCCTGCTCCGTGGGCAGCGCGCCGAGGACCGTGGCGGTCAGCGGCGTGACCAGCAGGGTCAGTCCGGCGCCGAACACCGCGGCCGGGACCAGCACCTCCAGGAGGTAGTGGGCCCCGGGTCCCGCCCGCCCCAGCAGGAGCACCCCGAGCGCGGCGATCAGCGGACCGGCCGTCATCGGCACTCGCGGACCCACCCGGTGCACCAGGGCCCCGGCGGACGGCGAGAGCAGCAGCATCAGGACGGTGACGGGCAGCAGGGACAGCCCGGCGGCCACGGGCGAGAACCCGGCCCCCACCTGGAGGGCGACGACGAGGACGAAGAAGACCGAGCCCAGGCCGGCGTAGACCACGAAGGTGATGACGTTCGCCGCCACGAACAGGCGCCGGCGGAACAGGGCGGGCGGCAGCAGCGGGGACCTCGCACGCCGCTCCCGGAGCAGGAACGCCGCCAGCAGGACGGCCCCGGCGGCGAGCGCCCCGCTCGCCGCCGGCACCGACGGGTCGTCGCCGGACGCCGCGGTCAGCCCGAGCGTCAGCGCCCCGAGACCGGCCACCAGCAGCGCCGCGCCGGGCACGTCCAGCTGCGGGCACGCCGCCGGGTTCCTCGACTCGGGGACGTGCCGGCGGGCGATCAGCGCCACGGCGAGCGCCACCGGGAGGTTGACCAGGAACACCCACCGCCACGAGGTGGTCTGGACCAGCCAGCCGCCCGCGAACGGCCCCACGGCCGAGGCCACCCCCGTGAGCCCGGACCAGGCGCCGATGGCGCGGGCACGGTGCTCCGGGGCGAAGGAGGCCTGCAGGATCGCGAGCGCGGTCGGCACCAGGAGGGCGCCGCCGATCCCCTGGACGGCCCGCGCGGCGACGAGGACGGTGACGTCCGGGGCCAGGCCGCACAGCGCGGAGGCCCCGGCGAAGCAGCCGACGCCGATCAGGAAGATCCGGCGCCGGCCGTACCGGTCCCCCAGCGAGCCGCCGAGCAGGACCAGGGCGGCCAGGGTCAGCGTGTACCCGTTGACCACCCAGGTCAGACCGGTGCTCCCCGCACCCAGATCGGCGGCGACGGACGGCAGGGCGATGCTCACCACCGTCGTGTCGATGAACGTCAGGGCCGAGCCGAGCACGGTGGCGGCCAGCACCCACCGGGCCCGCCGCTCGCCCCAGGCCAGCGGCTCGGACGGAGGGCCGTCGCCGGAGGATCGCACCATGGGCAGCTCGTTCCTCCTCGGTACCGGGGTCGGTCCCGGGGTCGGTCCCGGGGTCGGGCACGAGGTCGGGCACGGGGTCGGGCACGGGGCCCCGCCGGACCACCCCCGCGCCGTCACCGGATCGTTCCCGCCCAGTGTCCCACCGGGAGGACCCCCGGTCCCGTGCCCGCGGCCCGGGCACCCTGGACGGACCGCCCGGTGGGGCAGCACACTGGGGCGCAGGAGGCACCATGACCCACGTCGCGTTCCCCGAGATGCCCTACGAGTCCTGGCGGGACACCCTGGACACCCTCCACCGGTTCGCGCAGGTGGTCGGCAAGGTGCGGCTGGCGTCCGCGCCGCGGCGCAACCACTGGTGGAACGTGCCGTTCCACCTGACCGGCCGCGGCATCACCACCCGTCCCATGGGACGGGACCCGGTCTTCGCCGTCGACCTCGACCTCCTGGACCACCGCCTCGACGTGAGCACCGCCGCCGGGGCCCGGCACTCCTTCGCCCTGCCGGGGCTGTCCGTCGCCGAGTTCCACGCCCGGGTCCTGCACGCCCTGGAGGCGGTGGGGGTGGAGGTGACGATCGCCCGTCCCCACCCGTTCGACCTGCCCGACTCCGGGCGCCCGTTCGGCGCCGACACCGAGCACGCCGCCTACGACACCGCCGCCGTCACCCGCTACTGGCAGGTCCTCGGCCAGGTGAACCTGCTGCTGGAGGAGTTCGCGGCCGGCTGGTCCGGGAAGACCAGCCCCGTGCACCACTTCTGGCACACGTTCGACATCGCCGTGACCCGCTTCGCGGACCGCTTCGTGGATCCCCCGCCCGGCACGGACCCCGTCACCCGGGAGGCCTACTCCCGGGAGGTCATCAGCTCCGGGTTCTGGTTCGGGGACCCCTCGTTCCCGGAACCGGCCTTCTACTCCTACACCGCCCCGGAGCCCGACGGGCTGGCCGGTGAGCCCCTGCGGCCGGCCGCCGCGTCCTGGCGCGAGCGCGGCGGCAGCCACCTCGCGGTCCTGCGCTACGACGACGTGCGGGCGCTGCCCGATCCGCACGGCGCCGTCCTGGAGTTCTGGGACAGCGCCTACCGGGCGGGGGCGCGCCGCAGCGCCTGGGACTTCGCCCGCTACGACTGCCCCCAGGGCGTCACCGACCCTCTGCGCTGAGCCGGGCTCAGCCGCTCTGCCGGGCCTGCCGCTCGGAGTCGAAGAACTTCCCGAGCACCACGGTGTCCTGGACGGCGTAGCCCATCCGCTCGTAGAACTCCCGGGTCCCCGTGTTCGTGCTGCGCACCATGAGCTGCATCTTCGGGATGCCGCGCCCGGCCACCCACCCCTCGGCGGCGGCCATCAGCTCGCGGCCGAGCCCCTGGCCCCGGCGGGACGGGTGCACGGCCACGTAGTACACCCACCCCCGGTGGCCGTCGTGGCCCACCATGGCGGTGCCGGCGAGACGCCCCTCCTCGACGGCGGCCAGGACGGTGGAGGTCGGGCCGGCGAGCGCCCGGTCCAGGTCCGCCCGCGGGTCGTTCCAGGGGCGGGTCAGCCCCGCCTCCTCCCACAGGGACACGGCGTCCTCGTGCAGGTGCTCCGGCAGTCGTTCGACGATCACACGGCCTCCTTCGGTCGGCCCATGCTCTCACGGGCGCCGATTCTCGTCCTGCGATAACGGACCTGGCCCGCGGACGTGCGCTGGCTCACACTCTGAGACACACCCGTCACCGCCGACGAGGAGGAGACCCATGGTCTATCCCGCGAAGTACTCCGCTCTCAACGCCCTCGCCCTGACGGACGAGGCGAAGCGCACCCTCACCCGCGTCATCCGGGTGGCGTTCCCCCACCCCCGGATCCCCGACGGCCCGTACGAACGGATGGCGGAGAAGATCGCCGCCGAGGCCGAGGACTCCACGTGGTTCCGGATGGCCCTGACCCAGGGGCTGCTGACCCTGAACTCGCTCAGCGACGCACCGTTCGTGGAGCTGTCCGACGACGCCGCGCTGAAGGTGCTCAAGCGGATCGCCGACCTCGAGTTCTTCGGCTTCATCCGCCGCACCACCGTGCTGCACCTCTACGACGACCACGAGGTGTGGGAGGCCCTGGGCTACGAGGGCGAGTCCTTCTCGAAGGGCGGCTACCTGCACCGCGGCTTCGACGACCTCGACTGGCTGCCCGACCCGCGCGTCGAGGAGTCCGAGGAGGAGCTGGCCGAGTGCGGGCCCCTCGGCTACCCGGTGGCGACCGCGGCCCCCAAGGAGGGGTGGAACCTGGACCAGCAGGGCGCCTCCGAGACCACCGAGCAGCCCTTCAGCGACCTCTTCAAGGGGTCGGACGTCATCGAGCACGGGGAGACCGCATGACCACCACGCCCCAGGACCAGCAGCGCGCCGCACGGATCGAGCTCGACGACGACTCCGCCGTCGTCGTCATCGGCTCCGGAGCCGGCGGAGGCACCCTCGCCCACGAGCTCACGGAGAAGGGCGTCAAGGTGGTGCTCCTCGAGGCCGGGCCGCACCTGACCAGCGAGGACTGGGTCAACGACGAGTGGGAGGCCTTCCACCAGATGGCCTGGCTGGACCCGCGCACCACCACGGGGTCGTGGCGGATCGCCCGGGACTTCCCCAACCTCCCGGCGTGGATCGTCAAGGCCGTCGGCGGGACCACCACCCACTGGTCCGGGGCCACGCCCCGGTTCAAGGCCCACGAGTTCCGCACGCGCAGCGTCTACGGGCGCGTCGACGGCGCCAACCTCCTGGACTGGCCGATCGGCCTGGAGGACCTCGCCCCGTACTACGACCGGGCCGAGCAGAAGATCGGCAGCACCCACCGCCACGGCCGGCCGCCGCTGCCCGCGAACAACAACTACAAGGTGCTCGCCGCGGGCGCGCAGAAGCTCGGCTACCGGCACTACGCGACCGGCCCCTACGGGACCAACGCGGAGCCCTACGACGGGCGGCCGGCGTCCGTCCAGGACGGGTTCAACTTCCAGGGCGACAAGAACCGCTCGAAGTGGTCCACGCTCGTCTCGGAGATCCCCAAGGCCCTGCGCACCGGGAACCTCGACCTGCGTCCGGACTGCCACGCCGTGCAGATCACCCACACGGAGAAGGGCCTGGTCGACAGCGTGCTCTACGTCGACGGCGAGGGCCGGGTCCAGCGGCAGCGGGCACGGCTGGTGGCGGTGGCGTGCAACGCGATCGAGACGCCCCGGCTGCTCATGCTCTCCGGCTCCCCGCTGTTCCCGGACGGGCTCGCGAACTCCTCCGGGCAGCTGGGCCGCAACTACATGCGGCACACCACGGGCTCGATCTACGCGCAGTTCGACCGGCCGGTGCACATGTACCGGGGCGAGACGATGGCCGGGCTCGTGGCGGACGAGTCCCGGCACGACGTCGACCGCGGCTTCGCCGGGGGCTACTACATGGAGACGATCTCCCTGGGCCCCGCCTTCCTCGCCAGCTTCGTGGACCCCGGCTCCTGGGGGCCGGAGTTCACGGCCCTGCTGGACGGCTACGAGAACACCGCCGGGATGTGGGTGGTGGGCGAGGACATGCCGCAGGAGAGCAACCGGGTGACCCTCAACTCCTCCGTGACGGACCACCTGGGACTGCCCGTGCCCAACGTGCACTTCGACGACCACCCGAACGACGTGGCGATGCGCAACCACGGCTATCAGCAGGCGTCCCTGCTCTACGAGTCCGTGGGCGCGACCTCCGTGCACCACACGCCGCCCTACCCGTCGACGCACAACATGGGCACGGCCCGGATGAGCGAGCGCCCCGAGGACGGGGTGACCAACGCGTTCGGCCAGACCCACGACGTGCCGAACCTGTTCGTCGCGGACGGCTCGCTGTTCACGACCGGCGCGGCGGCGAACCCGACGCTGACGATCGTGGCCCTGGCAACCCGGCAGGCGGACTACATCGCCGAGCAGCTGGCGGGACGCCACCTGTAGCCGCTGGCCGGCGGAGGGCTGCTCAGCCGGTCGCGGACCGGACCGGGCAGCCCTCCGCGGCGCGCAGGGCCCGTCCCACCCGGTCCGCGGCGTCCCGCAGGACCGGCGCGATCGCCCGGTGCCGCCGCTCGAAGTCGGTGGGCCGCAGGGACACGGCCACGGAGCCCAGGGTGCGCCCGGCGGAGTCGACCACCGGCGCGGCCAGGCACGAGGCGCCGGGCACGAACTCCTCGCGCTCCACGGCGACGCCCTCCGCGCGCACCCGCCCGAGCTCGCGCCCCAGCTCGTCCGGCGTGGTGAGCGTGCGGTCCGTCAGGGGGCGCATCCCGTGGCGGCCGAGGTAGTCCGCCACCTCGTCGTCGTCCATGCGGGAGAGCAGGATCTTGCCGAAGGCCGTGGCGTGCGCGCCGCCCGTGAAGCCGAAGTCCATGGGGTCGATGCGCGGCCGGCGCGGGGAGTCGACCACGTGCGCCACCACCACGGCGTCGCCGCGGTAGACCGCGAAGTACGCGGCGGCGTCGGCGCTCCCGTGCAGCTCCCGCACCGCGCGCTGCACGGTGGCGGGGGTCGCGACCTGCTGGCGCAGCGAGGCGTCGAGCGCGTGCAGCTTGTAGCCCAGGCCGTAGCGGCGCTGGTCCCGGAGGTGCACCACGTGCTCGGAGGCCACGAGCGTCTGCAGCAGCCGGTAGACCGAGGGCAGCGGCATCCCGAGCTCGGTGCTGATGTCCTTGGCCGTGGCGCCGCGGGGGTCCCGCGCGACCACGTCCAGGAGGGCGAAGGCTTTCTGGACGGAGGCCATGCCGGTGTCGCGTGCGGTCATGCCTCACATTGTGGCGTGCCGGGTTTCACATGCCAACAGCCCGGGAGCCTCGCTCCCGGGCCGGCGGCGCGCCGTCGGACGGTCAGCCGACCGTGATCTCCCCCATCCGGTTCCAGCCCGAGGCGGAGATCTGCTCGCTGATGATCTGCGGGGTCTCCACGAGCGCCTGGGGCGCCTCCGCCGTGAACTTCCTGAAGTGGTCGCTGTTCACGTGCGGGCCCGCGCCGTCGTCCGCGAAGGCCTCGACGAGCACGAACTCGTGCGGGTCCTCCACGCTGCGGGACCAGTCGAACCACAGGTTGCCCGGCTCCGCGCGGGTGGCCTCGGTGAACTCCTTCGAGAACTCGACCCAGCGGTCGGCCCACTCCGGCTTCACCTTGAACTTGACGACGATGAAGATCATCCCTGCTCCCCTCTCGCGGACGTCCCGGTTCACCCCGGGACTCTCGGTGCCAGTGTCGCGGCCCGTGGAAGGGCCCGCCAAGGGAGGTTATCGCGGACCGATAACGACGGCGCCCGGCGCACCGTACGGTGGACCCATGACCGATCTGCACCGCACCCCGCCGACCGCGCCGGACGCCGTGGACCTCGACGGGAGGACGTTCGTGGGCGTGTCCAACGCCGCCGACGGGGACGTCGGCTCCGACACGGTCTTCGACTACCACCAGGAGGACGACCTCGTGTGGGCCGAGTACGCGGGCGGCTCGGTGCGCCGGGGCTTCCTCGTCGGCACGCGCGCCGGGGACGGGCTGAGCTTCCGCTACTCGCACCTGGACCGTGCCGGGGAGACCGCCGGCGGGGCGTGCACGTCCCGCATCGAGGTGCTCGGGGACGGCAGGGTGCGCCTGCACGAGACCTGGGCCTGGGAGTCCCGGGCGGGCACGGGGCGCAGCGTGGTCGAGGAGGTCGGCCGCCGGCCCTGACGCCCCGGGCTGCGGGGGCCGCTCCCGGGGTGGGATCATGTCCCCATGAGCCGCAACCTCACCTCCACCCTCGTGGACGACCTCCGGGCGCGCATCGTGGACGGGCGCATCTCCCCCGGCGAGCGCCTGCCCAGCGAGAGCACCCTGATCGCGGAGCACGGGGTCAGCCGCACGGTGGTGCGCGAGGCCGTCGCCCGGCTGCAGGCGGAGGGACTCGTGCACACCCGGCGGGGCAGCGGAAGCTTCGTGCTGACCGCTCCGGCCGCGCCCGGCGGGACGAGCCGGCCGGTGCGGACCCTGCAGGACCGGCGCCGCCTGCTGGCCTTCCGCACCGGGGTCGAGTCCGAGGCCGCGGCGCTGGCGGCCACGGCGCGGGAGGAGCACCAGCTCGCCCGGATGGAGGACGCCCTGGCGCGGTCCGAGGAGGAGGTCGACAACCCGGCCGCGTCCCTGGAGAACGACTTCGAGTTCCACCGGACCGTGGCGGAGGCCAGCGGGAACCCGTACTACGTGGACGCCCTGACCGGCCTCGGGCCCGCCATGATCACCATGCCGCCGCGCCGGCTGGACGGCGCCCCCGGCGGTGGGCGCGCGGCCCGGGTCGCCGCCGAGCACCGGTCGGTCCTGGACGCGATCCGGGCCCGCGACCCGCTCGCCGCGTCGGCGGCGATGCGCGCGCACCTGGCGAACTCCCGGTGGCGGCTCGAGGCGGAGGCGGGCGACGGGCCGTCCGCGGCCGCCCCGGGGAACGGCTGAGGCGGCCGTGACGACGCAGGAGGTCCTCACCGGGGTCCGCCTGTCCCCGGTGCAGATGCTGCGGGCCCTGCGGGACCAGCCCGGGTTGGTGGGGCTGTTCGGCGACTGGTCCGGCGGCGACACCGTGATCGGTGTGCGGCCGCTCCGGGTGCTGGGCGCCGGCGAGGACCCCTTCGCGGCCCTGGACGCCCGGGTCCCGATTCCGGGCACCCCGCTGCCGGATGCCGCCCCGGAGGGGGATCCCCCGCCGGACGACCCCCAGGAGGCGGCCTTCGGCGGCGGCTGGATCGGCTACCTCGGCTACCAGCTGGCCCGGCGCCTCGAGCGGCTCCCCGCCGCCCCGCCGCGCCCCGCGCGGCTGCCGGACCACCACCTCGGGTACTACGACCACGTCCTGCGCCACCGCGCCGCGGACGGCGCCTGGGTGCTCGAGTGGCTGCCGGGCACGGACCCGGCCCGGGTGGCGGCCGCGCGGGAGCTCGCCCGCACGGCGCAGGACGCCCCGCACGCACCGGCGCCCTACCGGTGCGGGCCCTTCACGGCCGACGCCTCGGCCGCCGCGCACGCCGCCGCCGTGACCGCGGTGCTGGGCCGCATCCGCGACGGCGACGTCTTCCAGACCAACGTCTGCCGCGGTCTCGAGGCGGGTTTCCGGGGCGACCCGCTGGACCTGTTCTGCGCCGGCCAGGAGGCCCTGGCCCCGCGCTTCGCCGCGTTCCTGCGTCTCCCGGAGGGGGCCGCGGTGGCGAGCCTGTCCCCGGAGCTGTTCCTGCGCCGCACCGGGCGCACGGTCCTGACGTCCCCGATCAAGGGCACCGCACCGGCCGCGAGCGACCCCGCGGCGCTGCACGGCTCGGCGAAGAACCGGGCGGAGAACGTCATGATCGTGGACCTGATGCGCAACGACCTCTCCCGGGCGTGCGTGCCCGGGTCGGTGCGCGCCCCGGCCACGCCCCGGGTCGAGCCGCACACCGGGGTCCACCACCTGGTGGCGGACGTGCACGGGCGGCTGCCCGCGGGGCTGGGGGACGGGGCGCTGCTGCGGGCCACGTTCCCCCCGGGGTCCTGCACGGGTGCGCCCAAGATCCGGGCCATGGAGATCGTCAACGCGCTCGAGCCCGCGGCCCGCGAGGTCTACACGGGGGCGATCGGCCGCGCGGGCCCGGCCGGTCTGGTGCTCAACGTGGCGATCCGCACCTTCGAGTTCACCGGCGACCGGGTCCGGCTCGGGGTGGGCGGCGGGATCGTGGCCGACTCCGACCCCGCGGACGAGGCGCACGAGACGCTCGTGAAGGCGGTGCCCCTGCTCGACGCCGTCGGGGCCGTGCTGGACGAGGACCTCCGGCGGGACTGGGACGGGCACCGGCCCGCGACCGTGCTCGAGCTCCTCCCGGCGCTGCCGGTCCTCCCGCCGGCCCGGGAGGAGGGGGTGTTCACCACGCTGCTCGTGCGCGAGGGCGCGCCCGTGGACCTCGAGGCCCACCTCGCCCGGCTCGGCGCCAGCTGCCTCGCCTGCTGCGGCGCGGCCCTGCCCGCGGGCGTCCGCGGCGAGGTGCTGGACCGGGCCGCCGCGCTGCCCGGTCCGCACCGGCTGCGGATCACGGCCGTGCCCGCCCCGGGGGGCGCCGTGACCGTGACGGTTACCGCCACGGCCCTCCCCCCGGAGCCGGTGCCGCCGTGGCGGCTCGTCCCCGTCCGGCTGCCCGGCGGCCTCGGGGGGCACAAGTGGGCGGACCGCCGGGTGCTCGCCCACGAGCCGGTCCCCGGGCTGTGGTCGCGCAGCTGCGACCCGCTGCTCGTGGACGCGGACGGCATGCTCCTGGAGACGGGCCGGGCGAACGTCTTCGTCGTCGTCGACGGCGCCGTGCTCACCCCGCCCGCGGACGGCCGGATCCTGCCCGGGGTGGTGCGCGCCCGCGTGCTGGCGGCGCTGCGCGCCGCCGGCACGGACGTCCGCGAGCGCCCGGTCCGGTGGGCGGAGCTCGCCCGCGCCACCGAGGTGTTCGTGACCAACTCGGTGGCGGGCGTGCACCCCGTCGGGGCGGTCGACGGCCTCGGGCGCTGGGACCCCGGGCCCGTGCTGCGCGCCCTCGGACCGCTCCTCGGCTAGCCCTTCGCCGAGGCGGTCCGCCACCCCCCGTGGTAGTCCTTGCGGACCACCTCGGAGTAGGGCACGGGGCTGACCACGGCCCGGACCTCGAGCTGCTCGTGCGGCTCCACGGTGGTCTTGCGGCTGCCGCCGTCCGGCTCGCCCCAGACGACCTTCAGCTCGGTGCCCTCGGGCACGTTCGGGTCGACGGTCGCCAGGGACAGGCCCTTGCGCTCGTTGTAGCTGTAGCCGGTGAACATGGACAGGCCCACCGTGCGGCCGTCGGCGTCGACCACCGCGTCGTAGTTGGACGAGCCGTAGTTGGCCAGGGGCAGGTCGAAGTACTTGTAGTCCGGGCCCTCGGTGTCGAAGAGGGAGGCGAAGATCTTCGTCATGTCCTCGGCGTTCCAGGCCAGGGTCGCCTTCCGGCGCTGGGTCGAGGGGTCGACCTGCTCCAGGGCGTCGCGGCCGATGAAGTCGTGGTCGAACTTCACGAAGGACCCGTAGCCCAGCTCCCACGGCGTGAGGTAGTAGTCCTCGATGTTCTCGGAGACGAAGCTGCCGGCGAGCGCGTTGGTGGCCTCGTAGCTGTCCGCCCCGAGCCACCTCCGGTAGTCCGCCGTGCCCTCCCCGGTGTAGATCGCCGGCAGCGGGGACGGGATCCAGCCCGACTCGAGGGTGTTGGAGGGGTACGCCCGGGCGCCGACGGGCACGATGCCGAACTCGGCGCCGGCCTCCAGGATCGTGGCCCGCACCTGGTCGTAGGACTCGTAGGGGCCCCAGATCTCCAGGCCGGGGGCGCCGGCCATGCCGTGGCGCAGGGTGCGCACCCGGGCGCCGCCCACGCTCATGCGGTCCATCGTGAAGAACTTCAGCTGCTCGAGCGGCCCGCCGTTGAGCTTCTCGATGATCTGCCACGCGTTGGGGCCCTGGATCTGGAAGCGCCAGTACTTCCGGACCACGGGCTTGCCCATCGGGCGGGACGGGGAGCGGCGGTCGACCTCGATGTCGACGTCGTAGCCGCCGGTCTCGCCGTGGTAGAGCAGCCAGTTGGCGGCCGGGGCGCGGCCCACGTAGACGTACTCGTCCTCCTCCTGGTGGAACAGGATGCCGTCGCCGATGACGTGGCCGGCCGGGGTGGTGGGCACGTACTGCTTCGCCTTGTTCACGGGGAACGTCCGCGTGCTGTTGATCGCGGTGTCCGAGATCAGTCGCAGCGCGTCCTTGCCGCGGATGAAGAGGTTGTCCATGTGGTGGGACTGGTCGTAGAGCACGGCGGTCTCCCGCCACGCCTTCTGCTCGCTGCGCCAGTTGTGGAACTCGGGCGCGACCACGGGGTAGACGTACGCGCCGATCTGCGAGTTGCGGAGCAGCTCGACGGTGCCGTTCGAGGCGTCGAGGACGTCCTGGAGAGTGCGGGGTGCCACGGTTGACTCCTTCTCTGCGGTGGTGCCCCGCCGCGACGGCGCGGCCGGGGCGGGGATCAGAACACGATGGTCTGGCGGTCGTGCCGGATGATGCGGTCCTGGCAGTGCCACAGCACGGCGCGGGAGAGCACCTGGCGCTCCACGTCCGCGCCGCGGCGGGCGAGCTCCTGCGCGGAGTCCCGGTGCGAGGCCCGGACCACGTCCTGCTCGATGATCGGGCCCTCGTCGAGGTCCTCGGTGACGTAGTGCGCGGTGGCGCCGATGATCTTCACACCCCGCTCCTTGGCCTTGCGGTACGGCTCGGCCCCGATGAAGGCCGGCAGGAACGAGTGGTGGATGTTGATCACCGGCACCCCGACCTCGGTCAGGAACGTGGAGGACAGGATCTGCATGTAGCGGGCGAGGACCACGAGGTCGACGTTGCCCTGCAGCAGGCGCAGGTGCTCCGCCTCGGCCGCGGCCTTGTCCTGGGTGGGGACGTGGAAGAAGGGGATGCCGAAGCCGCGGACGTCCTCGGCCATGTCGGGGTGGTTGGAGACGACCATGGAGATCGTCATGGGCAGCTCGCCCCGGCGCTGGCGCCAGACGAGGTCGAGCAGGCAGTGGTCGGACTTCGAGGCGAAGATCGCCACGCGCCGCGGCACCGAGAGGTCCGTGAACCGCCACTCCAGCTCGAACCCGTCCGCGAGGGCCGCGCCGAGGTCCTGCTCGAGCGCCGGCCGCAGGGCCGGGTAGCCGGGCAGGTGGAAGACGGTGCGCTGGAAGAACGCCCCGCCCTCGGGGTCGTCCGAGTGCTGGTCGAGGGCCACGATGTTCGCCCCGTGCCGGGCGAGGACGTCGGTGACGACGGCGACGATCCCCGGCTGGTCCCGGCCGTGCACCACGAGGCTGGCGTGGTCCGGGCGGAGCATCGACGGGCGGGCCGCGCTCACGGGGTCCCCCCGTCCGTCCCGAACTCGCGGACCCACTCGGCCGTGGCCCGGAGTCCGCCGAAGGTGTAGAAGTGCAGCAGCACCTGCCCGTGGACGGCGGGGTCGAGGCCGGCGGCGAGGTCGCGCAGGAAGCGGTCCGGGCCCGCGGTGCCCAGCAGGTTCGTCAGGGAGAAGCCGTACTTCTGGACGATCCCCGCCGAGGTGCCCACGCCGAAGCGGCGCGCGTAGCCGAGCAGCCGCCGGACGCCCGCCGGCCCCGGCACCCCGATCCGCACCGGGGTGTCGACGCCGCGGCGGCGCACCTCGGCCAGCCACTCCAGGACCGGGTCCTTGTCGAAGCCGAACTGGGTGATGATCTCGGGCTCGAGGCCCTGCTCGCGGATCGCGGCCGTCTTGTCGGTCAGGGCGGACCAGAGGGCGGCGTCGTCGATGCCGGGGTGGCCCTCCGGGTAGCCGCTGACGCCCACCCCCCGCACGCCGTGCCGCGGGAGCACTCCGGTGCGGATGACGGAGAGGGAGTCCGGGTAGGGGCCCTCGGGGGTCTCGGGGTCCCCGCCCACCACGAACACGTGCTCGGCGGCGCCGACCTCCGCGAGCGCCGCGAGGAACTCCTCGAGCTCGCCCTGGGAGTGCAGCCTCCGCGCCGAGAGGTGGGGCACGGGGACGAAGCCGTGCTCGCGCACCGCGCGGGCCGCGTCCACGCGCATGCCCAGGTCCTCGTTGCCGAGGAAGGTCACGTTGATCCGGGTCCCCGCAGGGACCACGGCGGCGGCCTCCTCCAGGGCCGGCACGTCCTTGCCCGTCATCTCGAGGGAGAAGTCCTGGAGCAGCGCGGCGGCCGGTCCGGCGTGGGGCGGGTCGATCGGCATCGGTCCACATCCTTTCCGCGGTGCGTGCCCGGGGGGCGCGGCGCGGGCGTGGGGTTCACACGGTCTCGCCGCCAGTGTTGCAGGTCACAATAACTATGTACAGAGTGTTTCGGTGCCGAGCGGCCCGGGTGCACCCACGAGCACTAGTCATACAAGTTATTTATTTGTATTATTCATTCTGACCGCCGCCGCCGAGACCCTCGAGGATCCCGCCATGCCGTACACCCCGGACACCGTCCGCCACGTCCAGCTCTCCACCGCCACCCTGCCGCTGAGCACCCCGATCTCCGACGCCAAGGTCTTCACCGGCCGGCAGCGGCCGATGACCGAGGTCGTGTTCCTCTTCGCCGAGATCAGCACGGCGCAGGGGCACACCGGGATGGGCTTCAGCTACTCCAAGCGCGCCGGGGGCCCCGCCCAGTACGCCCACGCGAAGGAGGTGGCGGAGGGCCTGATCGGCGAGGACCCCAACGACATCGCCAGGGTGTACGACAAGCTGCTGTGGGCGGGCGCCTCCGTGGGCCGCTCCGGAGTGGCCACCCAGGCGCTGGCCGCGATCGACGTGGCCCTCTGGGACCTCAAGGCCAAGCGCGCCGGGCTGCCGCTGGCCAAGCTGCTGGGCGCCCACCGGGACTCCGTGCGGACCTACAACACCTCCGGCGGGTTCCTCAACGCCTCCCTGGAGGAGGTCCGGGACCGCGCCACCCGCTCCCTCGAGGAGGGCATCGGCGGGATCAAGATCAAGGTGGGCCTGCCCGACTCCGCCGAGGACCTGCGCCGCGTGGCGGGCGTCCGCGAGCACATCGGCGCGGACGTGCCCCTGATGGTCGACGCCAACCAGCAGTGGGACCGCGCCACGGCCCTGCGCATGGGCCGCCGGCTGGAGGAGTTCGACCTCGTCTGGATCGAGGAGCCCCTTGACGCCTACGACGCCGAGGGCCACGCCCAGCTGGCCGCGGCCCTGGACACGCCGATCGCCACCGGCGAGATGCTCGCCTCCGTCGCGGAGCACGTCCGGCTCATCGACGCCCGGGCCTGCGACATCATCCAGCCCGACGCCCCGCGCGTGGGGGGCATCACCCAGTTCCTGCGCCTGGCGGCCCTGGCCGACCAGCGCGGACTGGGGCTGGCCCCCCACTTCGCCATGGAGATCCACCTGCACCTGGCGGCGGCCTATCCGCGCGAGCCGTGGGTGGAGCACTTCGACTGGCTCGACCCCCTCTTCGAGGAGCGCCTGGAGACCCGGGACGGGCGCATGCTCGTCCCCGACCGCCCCGGGCTCGGCGTCACGCTCAGCGGTCAGGCCCGCGCCTGGACCACGGACAGCGTGGCCTTCGGCCGGTCGTAGGCACCGCGGCCGGCGCCCCCGGCGGGCGCCGGCGCGACACGGCCGACGAAATCCGAGCGAGCCCTTGACCCGTGAGGCAGGTCACAGCTACGCTCGGGAAAACGCTTTCCAGAAGGCGTTGCCTCGACCCATAGGAGACATGATCAGCATGAAGCGAACGGGAACCCTCGCGAAGGCCGCCACCGTCCTCAGCGTGTCGGCGCTGGCCCTGACCGGCTGCGGCGGCGCCGACGATGCGAACGCCGACGGCAACGTCGAGCTGCGCTTCGCCTGGTGGGGCTCGGACACCCGCCACCAGCAGACGCAGGAGATCATCGACGCCTTCGAGGAGCAGAACCCGGGGGTCACCATCGTGGGCGAGTACGGCGACTTCGGCGGCTACTGGGACAAGCTGGCCACGCAGACGGCCTCCAGCGACGCCCCGGACATCATCCAGATGGACGAGAAGTACCTGCGCGAGTACGCGGACAACGGCGCGCTGCTGGACCTCTCCGACGTGGACGTCGCCGAGCTCGACGAGGGCGTCGTGGACAGCGGCCGGACCGAGGAGGGCCTCTTCGGCGTGGCCACGGGCGTCAACGTGATGGCGATGATGGCGAACCCCACCATCTACGAGGAGGCCGGGGTCGAGCTGCCGGACGACTCCACGTGGACCTGGGACGACTTCTCCGAGGTCTCCCAGCAGATCGCCGAGAACACGGACGTCCACGGCACCAGCGGCCCGAACGAGCCGGCCGGCTTCCAGATCTGGCTGCGCCAGCAGGGCAAGGAGCTCACCACGCCCGAGGGGCAGCTCGGCTTCGAGGCGAGCGACGCCGCCGGCTACCTGGGCATGTGGCACCAGATGATGGAGGACGGCGCCCTGCCCCCGGCCTCGGTGGTCACGGAGGACCAGGAGCCGGGCCCCGACCAGTCGCTCACCGGCACCAACGGCGCGGCCATGGGCATGTGGTGGACCAACCAGCTGAGCGCCCTCAACGCCGCGTCCGGCAACCAGCTCGTCCCGCTCCGCTTCCCGAGCACCGACGGCACCGAGGGCGGCGCGCAGCTCTTCCAGAAGTCGGCCATGTTCATGTCCGCCTCCGCCCGCACCGAGCACCCCGAGGAGGTCAAGGCGTTCATCGACTTCATGGTCAACAGCGAGGAGGCCGGCAAGATCAACCTCGCGGACCGCGGCCTGCCCGCCAACGAGACGGTGCGCGAGGCCGTGCTGCCCGAGCTCAGCGAGGCGGACACCGCGGCCGCGGAGTTCGTCGAGGAGATCCAGCCCGAGCTGGGCGAGGCGCTGCCGGTCCCGCCGCTGGGCTTCAGCACCCTGCAGGAGATCATCTACCGCTACGAGCTCGACGTGCTCTTCGAGCGCTCGACCCCCGAGGAGGCCGCCGAGCGCATGATGTCCGAGATGGAGTCGGCGATCAGCTGACCCCCCCGCACACTCCGCGGGCGCCGGACGGCACCGTCCGGCGCCCGCGGCTCCACCTGCCTCCGACAGCCGAACCCGCCCGCCGAACCCGCCCGCCGAATCCAGGAGAACCTGTGCAGACCCAGACCGTGTCCGCCCCCGCCGCCCGCACCGCGCCGGAGGGACCCGTGCGCGTCTGCCTGGTGGGGATCGGCGGCTTCGGCGGACGCCACCTCGCGAACATCCGCCGGCTCGAGGAGGAGGGCCGTGTCCGCCTGGTGGCGGCCGTCGACCGGCGGGTCGACGACGACGGGGTGCTCGGACCGGACGTGCCCATGTTCGGCGACCTGGCGCAGCTGGAGGACGCCGGCCCGGACGTGGACGTCGTGGTGGTCTCCACCCCCATCGACACCCACTTCGACCTCGCCCTGGCCGCCCTCCGGATGGGGGCCGACGTCCTGCTCGAGAAGCCCCCCGTGGCCAGCCTCGACCAGTTCGACCGCCTCCTCGAGGCCGCCGGGGCGGCGGACCGGCTCGTCCAGGTGGGCTTCCAGAGCCTGGGCTCCCACTCCCTGGAGGTCGTCGAGCGACTGCTCGCCAGCGGGGAGATCGGGCGGCTGCGCGCGGTGGGCGCCACGGGGCTGTGGTCCCGGGACACCGACTACTTCACCCGGTCCCCGTGGGCCGGGCGGCGCCGCATCGGCGGGGTGGACGTGGTGGACGGCGTGGTCACCAACCCGCTGGCCCACGCGGTGATGACCGCCCTGCACCTCGCCGGTGCCCGCACCCGCGAGGACGTCGCCGAGCTGAGCACCGAGCTCTACCGCGCCAACGCCATCGAGTCCGACGACACCTCGGTGGTCCGGGTGCGCACCGCGGCCGGGATCCCGGTCACGTGTGCCCTGACCCTGTGCGCCGCCGAGCAGCAGGACCCGTTCATCACCGTGGAGGGCACGGAGGGGCAGGCCGTCCTGCACTACACCCAGGACCGGCTGACCGTCACGGGCCCGGAGGGGACGCGGGTTGTCGAGTCCGGGCGCACGAACCTGCTCGAGAACCTGATCGACGCCCGGGCCCGGGGCACCGCGCTGCTGTGCCCGCTGGTCGCCACGGGGGCCTTCGTGCGGGTGCTGGACGCCGTCCGCACCGCCCCGGACCCCGTCCCGATCGCCCCCGAGCACGTCCGCTGGCACCAGGAGGACGGGACGGCGCCGCGCGCCGTCCTCGACGGGATCGAGGACTGGGCGGCGCGGGCGGTCAGGGCGCAGTCGGACTTCGCCGGCCTGGGCGCCCCCTGGGCGCAACCCGCCGCCACGAGCGGGAGCGTGCTCCTCGGCGAGCGCGAGGTGGCGCAGGTCCGCACGGGCGAGGACGTCGCCCCGACCTCCTCCCCCCGCCCGTTCCTGCACCCCGTGCGGACCCTCGGCGGCGTCGTCCTCACGGACCAGCAGCCCCTGGACCACGTCTGGCACCTGGGGGTCGGCACGGCGCTCCAGGACGTGGACGGCCTCAACTTCTGGGGCGGGCGCACCTACACCCGGGAGGCGCAGCGCTACGTGTGGCGGGAGGACCACGGCCGCGTGCTCCGGGTCGCGGCGCACCACGCCGACGACCGCCTCGACGAGGAGCTCGCCTGGACGGGCCCGGACGGCGCCGCGGTGCTGACCGAGGAGCGCCGCTGGACGTTCCGGCCCGTGCACGAGCGCGCCTGGGAGCTCGGCCTGCGCTTCCGCCTCTCCCCCGCCGGCGACCACCCGGTGCGGCTCGGCAGCCCCGGCTCCAACGGGCGGGCCGGCGGCGGCTACGGAGGATTCTTCTGGCGGCTCCCCGCCTGCACCGACGCGGACGTGTTCACCGCGGACGCGGCGGGCGAGCAGGCCGTGCACGGCAGCACCTCCCCGTGGCTCGCCTTCTCCGCCGAGTTCGCGGGGCGCCCCGCGACCCTCGTCCTGCGGCGCGGCGACGACTCGGCCGACCCCTGGTTCGTCCGGCACGCCGGGTACCCGGGGGTGGGCCTCGCCCTGGCCTGGGACGCGCCCGTCACGACGACGACGGACCGGCCGGTCGAGCGGGAGGTGCGCGTGCTCGTCGTCGACGGCCGTCTCGACACCCCCCGGGTGGAGGCCCTGCTCGGGGACGCGGCCCGGGGCCGGACCGCGTGAGCGCCCCGGAGCGGGCGGAGAAGCGCCGGCGGGTCCTGCGGGTGCTGGACGCACACGGGGTGGACGCCGTGCTGCTGCAGAGCCACTCCGCCGTGTCCTGGTACCTCGACGGCGCGCGCGTGCACGTCTCGCTCGCCGGTCCGCCGGTGGCCGCGGTCCTGGTGCACCGGGACGGCGACGAGGTCGTGACCTCCGCCAACGAGGCCGCCCGCCTGGTGGCCGAGGAGCTGCCCAAGGGCGTCCGGCTGCACGAGGTGCCCTGGCACGGGTCCCTCGCGGCACCGGAGGACTGGTTCCCCGGGGCGCGCGCGATGGCCGTGGCCGCCGAGGAGTGCGTCGCCGCACCGCTGCGGGCGGCGCGGGCCTCCCTGCTCCCGGGCGAGGCAGAGCGCTACGCGCGGCTGTGCCGGGACGCCGCGGCGGTGCTGACCGGGGCGCTGACCCGGGCGACCCCGCGCACCACCGAGCGGGAGCTCGCGGCCGAGCTGACCGCCGGCCTGGTGCGCGCAGGCGCGGAGCCCCTCGTGGTGCTGTGCGGGGGCGCCGACCGCCTGCCCCACCGCCACCCCCTGCCGACCGCCGGACCGCTGGGGCGGCGCGCGATGGCGGTCGTCTGCGCCCGCCGCGGCGGACTCATCGCCAACGCGACCCGATGGGTGCGCTTCGGCCCGGCCGAGCCCGCCGAGACGGACGCGGAGGCGAGGATCGCGGAGGTCGAGGCCGACGTCCTCGACGCGCTGCGCCCGGGGCTGCCCCTCGCCGACCTGCTGCCGGTGCTCCGGCACGCCTATCCGCGCCACGGCTTCGACGCCGAGGAGTGGACCCGCCACCACCAGGGCGGGCCCGCCGGGTACGCCGGGCGGGACCCGCGGCTCGCCCCGGGGGTGCCGGACCTCGTGCACGAGCACCAGGCCTTCACGTGGAACCCGTCCGCGCCGGGCACGAAGATCGAGGACACGGTGCTGCTGGGTCCCGGCGGCGTCGTGCCCCTGTCCGTGGACCCGCGCTGGCCCGTGGTCCGGGTCCGGGGCCGGGACCGCCCGGCCGTGCTGGAGCGCTGAGGCGGCCCCGTCCGCCCGCACGGAGCCGGAAGGCCCGCACCCCCGGGGGTGCGGGCCTTCCGGCGGTCCTGGCTCCGGTGCTCAGGGACGCGCACCGTCCAGGGCGGGCAGCGCCTGCTGCTGCAGGACCAGGCCGAGACCGGGCAGGTCCCGGGTCTCCAGCCGCGAGCCGGTCACCCGGACCGGGGACGGCCCGTCCAGGATGCCGAGGTCCGCGAACCCGGCGTCCTCCACGACCTCGACCGTGGTGGGCTCGGCGAGGGTCAGGGCCAGCTGCCCGGAGAGGTCCGGCAGCAGGTGCGGGGCGACCCCCACGCTGTGCGTGCGCGCGAGCTCCACGATCCGCCGGAACGGCGTGATGCCGCCCACCCGGACGATGTTCGGCTGGACGACGTCCACGGCGCCGGCCGCGATGAAGTCCCGGAAGCGGTAGACGTTGTGCAGGTTCTCCCCCAGGGCGATGGGGACCCGGCTGAACCGGCGCAGCTGCCGGTAGCCCTCGAGGTCGTCGGCGCGCAGCGGCTCCTCCAGCCACGACGGCCCGAACTCGGCGAGAGCGTCCAGGGCCCGGCGCGCCGTGGGCAGGTCCCACCGCTGGTTGGCGTCGACCATGAGCCCGCGGTGCGGGCCGAGCAGCTCCCGGACGGCGGCCACGCGTTCCACGTCCTCGCGCAGGTCGGCCCTGCCCACCTTGATCTTGACCGCGCCGAAGCCGGCGGCGACCCACCGGCGCACCTGCGCCTGCAGCTCCTCCAGGGTGTAGTGCAGGTTCACGCCGGAGCCGTAGACGGCCACGCTCTCCTGCCGCCGGCCCAGCAGCGCGGTGATCGAGACCCCGGCCCGGCGCGCCCGCAGGTCCCACAGCGCGAGGTCCACGCCCGCGAGCGCCACCCCGGTCAGCCCGGTGCCACCCTCGTGCAGGTGCTTCCAGGCGTCGTCCCAGAGGGCCTCGGGGTTCTCGGTGCGCCCGCGCACGAAGCCCGCGAGGTCGTCGTCGAGGAGCGCCTTCACGGCCGTCGCCCCGATCGTCGGGGTCCAGGAGAAGCCGGTGCCGGTGGCGCCGTCGTCGGCCACGACCGTGACGGCCACGACGTGGTTCTGCGGGGCCTCCGGCCCCCAGCTGCGCGGCAGCCGAGCCGTGATGAGCTCCGTGTGCAGGGCGGCGATGCTCATGCGGTGTCCTTCCCGTGCCGGCCGGCGCCCGCGGGCTCCCCGGCCGCGGCGGCCACGGGCTCCTCCCGGAGCTCGGTGCGCCAGCTGCGCGCCGGCTCCCAGTCCAGGACCCGGCGGGCCTTGTCGATGCTGAAGGCGGGGGCCGTCCCGGTCAGCCCCGCGGCGAGCTGCTCGCTGCCCGGGACGAACTCGGGCAGCAGCTCCGCGAGCGGGCGCCGGGCCAGGGCGTCGGCGGCGCCCACCAGGAAGGTGTCGCCGTTGCGGATCGCGCCCATCCGTTCCAGCAGCGCCTCCAGGAAGGCCGTGACGTCCCGGGCGTCCACGTAGTTGAACAGCGCCGGCGCGGCGAGCGCGGGGTCGTCGAGCCGCTCCCGCACGGTGTGGCCCTGCTGCGTGGGGGCGCCCTCCCACTCCTCGGGGGCGATCACGTAGCAGGGGCGGAAGGACGCGTAGCGCACGGCCTCGCCCCGGGCGGCGGCGAACATCTGTGCCACCTGCTCCGCCACGTGCTTGGACAGCCCGTAGGCGTGCCACGGCCGGGGAGGGGTCTCCTCCGTGAGCGGGAACGCGGGCGGCAACCAGCCCGCCGGGGAGCCGTAGCCCAGCACCGTGGGGCTGCTGGCCATGACGATCCGTCGCACCCCGGCCTCGGTCGCCGCGCCGGCCACGTTGTGCGCGATCACCGCGTTGGTCTGCAGGATGACGTGCTCGGGGGCGCTGAACGGGACGGCGATGGCCGCCAGGTTGATCACGGCGTCCGGGCGGACCGCGCGCATCAGCGC
Organism: Kocuria rosea; assembly: GCF_006094695.1. Lineage (NCBI taxonomy): Bacteria > Bacillati > Actinomycetota > Actinomycetes > Micrococcales > Micrococcaceae > Kocuria > Kocuria rosea. The sequence goes on from NZ_CP035103.1 coordinate 3,544,579, forward strand.
GTGCACGGCGTCCGGGTCGGTGAGCTCCGCGCCTCGGTGCTCCACGGCGGGGTGGGAGCCGGCGGGGTCCGCGGGCAGGGACCGGTCGACGCTGAGGACGTCGTAGCCGGCCTCCGCCAGCCCGGCGACCACGCTGCGGCCGAGCCGGCCCGCGCCGCCGGTGACGAGGACGCGGCTCATGCCGGGACCTCGCTCCGGCTCGCCCCGGAGGTCGCCCCCAGGTCCAGCTCGGCGATCCGGACGGGCAGCCCGGACTCGAGGGAGCGGTTGCCGGCGATGCCCACGGCCACCGCCGCCACGCCGTCCCGGTAGCCGGAGGGCCGCCCGTACGGGTCCTCGCCGGGGCCGCGGAAGACGTCGGCCAGCAGCAGCCGGTCCCCGCCGCCGTGGCTGCCCGCCCCGTTGCTGATGACGACCTCCTCGGCGGCGCCCCAGTGGCGCTGGACGGTCAGGCGCTCGCCGCGGCTGCGGGCACCGCCCCGGTGGGGGCCCACCGTGACCGAGGGGTCCACCGGGGAGCCGCCGCTCGCCGGCAGGACCGCCGCCCGTTCGACGACCTCCAGCTCGGCCCGGCCCTCGGTGCCGTTGACGGCCACCCGGTACCCCTCCCACGGGGAGTGGGCGTTGAGGGAATAGGAGAGGGTGGCGCCGCGGGCGTAGTCGACCACGAGGGCCAGGTTGTCCTCGATGCTGATCCCGTCGGAGAACACGTCCTGGTCCCGGCGGTACCCGTCGTGGTGCTGGTGGTCGAGGTAGAGCCGGCTCAGCCGCTCGTCGGTGCGCAGGTCCAGGGCGAAGGGGTCGCCCCCGTCGGCGTCCCGTGCGGGGGCGCCCGCGCGCGCCCGGGCCTCGGCGTTGTCCCGGCCGTAGAACCGCAGCCCGCCCGAGGCGAAGACCCGCTCCGGGGTGTCGGCCAGCCACCAGTTGACGAGGTCGAAGTGGTGGGAGGACTTGTGCACCAGCAGCCCGCCGGAGTTCTCCTTCTGCCGGTGCCAGCGGCGGAAGTAGTCGGCGCCGTGCACGGTGTCGAGCATCCAGCTGAAGTCCACGGAGGTGACCGTTCCGATCGCCCCGGACTGCACGACGTCCTTGAGGGCGGTGTTGCGCGGGGAGTACCGGTAGTTGAAGGTGACCACCACGTGGCGGCCGGTCTCGTCGACGGCCGCGGTGATCCGGCGGCAGCCCTCGGCGTCCACGGTCAGGGGCTTCTCGACGACGGCGTCCGCCCCGGCGCGCAGCGTCTGACAGATGTAGTCGGCGTGGGTGAGGTCGGGGGTGGTGATGATGACCCGGTCGATCCCCTGCTCGCGGATCGTCCGGGTGAGCTCCGCGGGGTCCAGGACGCCGATCCGGACGCCCGAGGTCTCCTCGGCGAGCCGGCGGTAGTGCTCGGCCCGCCCGGGGTTGGTGTCGCCCACCGCCACCAGCTCGGCGACGTCGGCGTGGTCGTCCAGCAGGGAGCGGAGGTACATCTCGCACCGGTTGCCGGTGCCGACCAGGACGTACCGGGTCCGCCTCCCCTGCCGTGCCGTGCCGTCCGTGCCGCTGTGCTCTGCGCTGTCCATCGGTTGCTCCTGGTTCTGGAGGGGTGTGCGGGGGTGGGGGCCGGCGGCCGGGTGTCCCCGGCCCGGGCGGGCCGGGGACACCGGGGCCCGTCGCCGGCTACTTGATGCCCGTGGTGGCGATGCCCTTCACGAGGAACTTCTGTCCCACGAGGAAGGCGATGAACACCGGCAGCAGGGACACGATCGACATCGCGAACAGGGATCCCCACGAGGACTCCCCGGAGGCGTCCACGAAGGCCCGCAGCGCCACGGGGACGGTGAACATGTTCGGGTCGGTCAGGTAGATCAGGGCGCTGAAGAAGTCGTTCCAGGTCCAGATGAACGTGAAGATCGTGGTGGTGGCCAGGGCCGGGACCATCATCGGCAGGATGATCTGCCCGAAGATCCGGGCGTGCCCGGCGCCGTCGATCCGCGCCGCCTCGTCCATGTCCTTCGGGATGCCGCGGATGAACTGCACCATGAGGAACACGAAGAACGCGTCGGTGGCGAGCAGCTTCGGCACGATCAGGGGCCAGAAGGTGTTCACCCACCCGATCTGGGAGAACATGATGTACTGCGGCACGATCACCACGTGGAACGGCAGCATGATCGTGAGGAGCATGAGGGCGAAGGCCGGCTTCTTGAAGCGGAACTCCAGCCGGGCGAACGCGTAGGCCGCCATGGAGCAGGAGACCAGGTTGCCGACGATGCACCCGAGCACCACCACCGCGGAGTTGAACAGGTACACGCTGAACGGGCTGGACAGGGCGCCCCACCCGTCCGAGTAGTTCGCGGTCTCGAGCGTCTGCAGCAGGATCCCGGGCTCGCGGAAGATGATGTCGTCGGGGCGCAGGGAGCTGGCCACCATCCACAGCAGCGGGTAGATCATCACGCCGCCGGTGAGGATCAGCGCCAGGTGCTTGAGCAGGGAGCGGATCCGTGCCCGGGTCCCCGGACCGCGGGGCTTCGGCGCCGGGGCACTCTGCGAGCCCTCGGTCTGCGCCGGGACGAGGTCCTGGTCGGCCGTCCGGACGGCGCTGTCGGCGATTGTCGAATTAGTCATCGTAGAACACCCAATACTTAGTAAGTGTTGGGAAAGCGTGATGCGCTTGCGCGTGACTGTCGGGACGGAGGAGTGGATCGTGGTGGCATGGCGTCTTCTTCCCCGCGCCCGTATCCCTCGGACCTGACCGATGAGCAGTGGGCGCTGATCGAACCGATGGTGCCGGTCAAACCCGGCGGTCGTCCTGCCAAGCACCCGCGGCGACGGATCGTGGAGGCGATCTTGTACGTCAACCGCACCGGGTGCTCATGGCGATCACTGCCCCACGACTTCCCGCCCTGGGACACCGTCTATTGGTACTTCCAGCGCTTCAACACCGAGGGCACCACCGACCGGATCCACAACGCCCTGCGCGACGCAGTGCGCGATGCCGCCGGACGGGACCCGATGGCCAGCGCCGGGATCATGGACTCCCAGTCGGTCAAGGGCGCCGACACCGTCGGGGCGGACTCGCGCGGCTACGACGCGGGCAAGAGGATCAACGGCCGCAAGCGCCACATCGTCACCGACACCCTCGGGCTGCTGGTCGTCGTACTGGTCACCACCGCGGCCCTGCAGGACCGTGACGGCGGGCGGCTGGTGCTCAACCGGGCACGAATGGCGATGCCCTCCATCGTGGTGGTGTGGGCCGACGGCGGCTACGCCGGCAAGCTGCTGGCCTTCGCCCAGTACTATCTGTCCATCACCGTGCAGATCATCAAGAGGACCGACAAGCGGCCCGTCTTCGAGGTCCTTCCCCGCCGCTGGGTCGTCGAACGCACCCTGTCCTGGCTGATGCGCACCCGCCGCCTGGCCCGCGACTACGAACGCCTCCCCGCCCACGCCGAAGCCATGGTCAAGTGGTCCATGATCGGGCTGATGACCCGCCGCTTGGCACCAGCACCAGGACGCCGACCATGGCAACCGAAAACCGCGGGCTGACCCCTTTCCCAACACTTACTTAGACGCGATGAAGTTGAGGGCGGTGAACGCCCCGATGATGAGGAGCAGCAGCCAGGCCATGGCTGCGGCGTAGCCCATGTCGAAGCGGCCGAAGCCCGTCTGGTACAGGTACAGCGTGAAGAACATCGTCGAGTCGGACGGACCTCCTCGGCCGCCGGAGACGATGAACGCCTGCGTGAAGGACTGGAACGCCTGGATGATCTGCAGCACCAGGTTGAAGAAGATGATCGGGCTCAGCAGCGGCAGCGTGATCCGGAAGAACTTTGTGATCTTCCCGGCGCCGTCGATGGAGGCAGCCTCGTAGTACATGGTGGGGATCTGGCGCAGGCCCGCGAGGAAGATGATCATCGGCGCCCCGAAGGTCCACACGTGCAGCAGGATGATGCTGCCGAGCGCGGTCCGGGGGTCGGCGATCCAGCCGATGCCCTCGATGCCCACGAGGGCCAGGAGCTGGTTGACCAGTCCGGTGGTGCCGAAGAGCTGCTTCCAGAGGATGGCGATGGCCACCGAGGAGCCGAGCAGCGAGGGCAGGTAGAAGACGGAGCGGTAGAACGCGAGGCCGCGCAGGCCCCGGTCGAGGACCATGGCGATCGCCAGGGCCAGCATGAGCTGCAGCGGCACCCCGACGAGCACGTACGTGAAGGTCACCTGCAGCGAGTTGTGCAGCCGCTCGTCCGCGAGCATCCGGGAGAAGTTCTCCGTCCCGATCCAGTCGGGCGCCCGCATGAGGTTGTAGTCGGTGAAGGAGAGGTAGAGGGACATCAGCATGGGGCCCAGGGTGATGACCACCAGTCCCACGATCCACGGTGCCAGGAAGACCGCCGCGGCCTTGTTGTCCCGCCTGTCGGCGCGGGGCTTCCGCCGGCCGGCCGCACGCTTGGCCCGCTTCCCGGGCAGGCGCTCCCGGGTCAGCTCCTCGACGACGCTCATGCCGGGACCGCCCCTCGGCGCAGCCGCGCCCGGGAGACCCGGAGCGGTTCGGTGTCGATGTGCGTCGTTGTCATCGGTATCTCCTCGAAGCGTGTGGGAAAGCGTTTTCCAGAGCTGCGTTGCGTCCAGGCTAGTGGCCGGTTCCTGTGACGTCAACCACAATCAACGGTTGTGTCGGCGCCCACTCGCGGGGCCGACCCGCCGTCGGACGGGAGCCCGGCCAGGAGCCGCAGCGCCTCGACCGTCGCCGGCGGGCCGTAGCGCTCCGCCTCGTCCTGCGCGGCCCGGACGGACGGCGCGACGCCCACGAGCGAGGCCGCCGCCAGGACCCCCGCGCCGCGCAGCTGCTCCGCGGACAGGCCCAGCCGCCCGGCCACGGCCACGACGGGCACCCCCCGGGCCGCGGCCAGCGAGGCCGCGGCGAGCGGCGCCTTGCCCTGCAGCGACTGGGCGTCCAGCGACCCCTCGCCGACGACGAGCAGGTCCGCGTCCTCGAGCTGCTCCTCGAGCCCCACGAGGGAGGACACGAGGTCGAAGCCGCGCTCGAGCGTCGCCGGGGTCAGGGCCAGGAAGCCGGACGGGAAGCCGCCGGCGGCGCCGGCCCCCGGGAGCAGGAACGGACGGGCGCCCTCGAGACCGGCCAGCAGCCCGGCCCAGCGCCGGAGCGCGGCGTCCAGCTCGCGCCGGGCATCGCGGTTCGCGCCCTTCTGCGGGGCGAAGACGTGCGCGGCGCCGTCAGGGCCGTGCAGCGGGTTCTGCACGTCCACGGCCAGCCGCAGCCGCACCGTGCGCAGCCTCGGGTCCAGGGCGGAGACGTCCAGGCGGGCGGCGGACAGCAGCCCCTCCCCGCCCAGGGGGACGGGCGCGCCGTCGTCGTCGAGGACGTCCAGGCCGAGCGCCCGCAGGGCGCCCGAGCCCCCGTCCGTCATCGCCGAGCCGCCGAGCCCGACGACGACGTCGGTCGCCCCGGCGTCCAGCGCCGCCCGGATCAGCTGGCCGCAGCCGTAGCTGTGCGCCGCCCGGGCCGTCGCCGGACTCGGACGCACCTGGTCCAGCCCGCTCGCCTGGGCGGACTCGACGACCGCGGTGGTGGCGCCGGAGGGCGCCGTGAGCAGCGCCCAGCGCGCCCGCACCCTGCCCTCCACGGCGCCCCGGACGAGGGTGCGGCGCAGCCGCGCCCCGGCCGCCACCGCGGCGTCGACGGTGCCCTCGCCCCCGTCGGCCAGGGGCACCGCCCGGATCCGGGCCCCGGGCCGGTGATCGCGCACCCCGGCCGCGAGCACGGCGGCGGCCTCGGCCGCCGTCAGCGACCCCTTGAACTTGTCCGGGGCCACGACCACCCGGGGCCGCTCGCCGAGCACGTGCGGCCCCACGTCAGGCGGTGGCGCGGGCGGGTGCGCCGGTCAGGGACGGCAGCACCAGGGACTCCCAGCGCTCCTTCATCACGGCGAGCACGACGTCCGGGTCCTGGTCGAAGATCTCCTGGTTGAAGATCTCGACCTCGACCGGGCCCGTGTAGCCGGCGGCGGCGACCCAGCGCCCGATCGTGCCGAAGTCGATCACCCCGTCCCCCATCATCCCGCGGGAGAGCAGGGCGTCGGAGGCGATCGGCAGGTTGAAGTCGCAGACCTGGTAGGACGCCAGCCGGCCCTCCGCGCCGGCCCGGGCGATCTGGGTCTCCAGCCCGGGGTCCCACCAGACGTGGAAGGTGTCCACCACCACGCCCACGGCGTCCACCGGGTGCGGGGCGGCGAGGTCCAGGGCCTGTCCGAGCGTGGAGAGCACGGCCCGGTCGGCCGCGTACATGGGGTGGAGCGCCTCGAGCACGAGGCGCACCCCGTGCTCGAGGGCGTAGGGGACGAGCTCGGCGAGCCGTTCGGCCACGCGCTCGCGGGCGGCCACGACGTCCTTGTCGCCCCGGTCGCCCTCGCCGCCCAGGACGTGGGCGGCGGCGGGCAGGCCGCCCACGACCATGATCAGCTCGCTCGTGCCCAGGACCTGGGCCTCCCGGATGGCGGCCCGGTTGCTCTCGAGCGCGGCCCGCTGCCCGGCCTCGTCGGCCGCCGTGAGGAAGCCGCCGCGGCACAGGCTGGAGACCTGCAGCCCGGCCTGCTCGATGATCCGGGCCGCGTTCTCGAGCCCTGCCTCGGCCACGCGGTCGCGCCACACGCCGATGTGCCCCAGCCCGGCGCGGGCGGTGGCGTCCACCGCCTGCTGCAGGGTCAGGCCGCGGGTGGTGCCCGTGTTCAGCGACAGCTGGAAGTCCGCGCTCATGCCGCACCTCCGGTGCTGCCGGCCGGCACGAGAGCCGGTGCGAGGACCGGCGCGCCGAGGCCCGCCGCGTCGAGGAAGGTGCTCATCCGCCGCGCGGCGAGCTCCGGGTCGAGCAGCAGCCCGGCCCGGTCGGCCAGCCTGAACACCTCGACCAGGTGCGGCACGGAGCGGCCCGAGTGCAGTCCGCCGACCATCTGGAACCCCGGCTGGCTGCCGTTGAGCCAGGACAGGAACGCGATGCCGCACTTGTAGTAGAAGGTCGGGGCGCTGAAGACGTGGCGCCCGAGCTCCTCCGTGGCGTCGAGGATCGCCCGCGCCCGGCCGGGCTCCCCGGCGTCGTAGGCCTGCAGCGCGGTGGACGCCGCCGGGTAGATGCCGGCGAAGATCCCCAGCAGCGCGTCGGAGTGCCGGGTGCCGTCGCCGTCGATGAGCTCGGGGTAGTTGAAGTCGTCGCCGGTGTAGAGGCGGACCCCCTCCGGCAGCGCCGCCCGCAGCCGGGTCTCGTGCGCGGCGTCCAGGAGGGAGACCTTGACGCCGTCGACCTGCCCCGGGTGGGACCGGATGAGCTCGAGGAAGGTCTCCGTGGCCGTGTCCACCGCGTCGCTGCCCCAGTAGCCGGCCAGCGCCGGGTCGAACATCGTCCCGAGCCAGTGCAGGACCACCGGGTGCCGGGCCTCGCCCAGGAGCTGGGAGTAGACCCGCAGGTAGTCGTCGGCGTCCCGGGCGGCACGCACCAGTGCGCGGGACGCCATCAGGATGACCTTCGCCCCGGCGCCCTCGACCACCTCGACCTGCTCCCGGTAGGCCTCGAGCACGGCGCGCAGCCCGGTCTCGCCGGGCGTGACGCCCGCCGGGTCCAGCTGGTCCGTGCCCGCCCCGCACGCGATGAGGTCGCGGACGGTCCTGCCCGCCAGGGCCGGGCTGCCGGTGGCCAGCGCCGCCGAGGCCTCGGCGGTCGAGCGCCGGATCAGCTGCTGGGTGGCCGGCCAGTCCAGGCCCATCCCCCGCTGGGCGGTGTCCATGGCGTCGGCCACGCCCAGCCCGTAGGACCAGATGTCGTGGCGGAAGCCCAGGGTCGCGTCCCAGTCCAGCTGCGCCGGCGCCCCGGGGGTGTTGTCCGCGAGCACCAGGGGCACCACGTGCGCGGCGGCGTAGGCCTTGCGCGCGGTGAGGGGCGCCTGCGGCCGGGTCCAGCTCCCCGGCCCGGAGAGCACGTGCTCGGTGCGGGATCCGCTGCCGTCGGGCAGGAGCACGGCGCTCACCGGACGGCCTCGGCGGTGCGCCGCTCGGCCGGGGAGAGCTCGATCGCCGGGATGTCGATGGTGCGGCGCTCGGCCGAGGAGCGCAGGCCAAGCTCGGCCAGCTGCACCCCGCGCGCGGCGGAGAGCAGCCCGAACCGGTGCTCGCGGCCCGCTGCGACGTCGGCCAGGAACTCCTCCCACTGCGCCTTGAAGCCGTTGTCCAGCTCCGCGTTGGCCGGCACCTCCAGCCACTGGTCGCGGAAGGACTCGGTGACGGGCAGGTCCGGGTTCCAGACCGGCTTGGGCGTGTGGGCCCGCTGCTGGGCCACGCACTTGTTCAGCCCGGCGACCGCCGAGCCGTGGGTGCCGTCCACCTGGAACTCCACCAGCTCGTCGCGGTACACGCGCACGGCCCAGGAGGAGTTGATCTGGGCGACCACGGGGTCGCCGTCCGGGGTCTCGAGCTCGAAGACGCCGTAGGCGGCGTCGTCCGCGGTGGCCGGGTACTCGTGGCCCTGCTCGTCCCACCGCGCGGGGATGTGCGTCACGGCGGTCGAGGTGACGGACCGGACCGGGCCCACGATGCCCTCGAGGACGTAGTTCCAGTGGCAGTACATGTCGACGGTCATGGACCCGCCGTCCTCGCGCCGGTAGTTCCAGGACGGGCGCTGGGCCTCCTGGTGCTCGCCCTCGAAGACCCAGTAGCCGAACTCGCCGCGCAGGGACAGGATCCGGCCGAAGAAGCCCTCGTCCACGAGCCGCCGCAGCTTCACGAGACCGGGCAGGTAGAGCTTGTCGTGGACCACGCCGGCGGTGACGCCGCGCTCCTGGGCGATCTGCGCCAGCTCGACCGCCTCGTCCAGGGTCTCGGCGGTCGGCTTCTCGGTGTAGACGTGCTTGCCGGCGCGCATGGCCTTCTTGAGGGTCTCGGCCCGGAGGCTGGTCATGGAGGCGTCGAAGACCACGTCCACGGTGGGGTCCTCGATGACCGCGTCGAGATCGGTGGTCCAGTGCTCCACGCCGTGCCGGCGCGCCAGCTCGGCGACCTTGGCCTCGTTGCGGCCCACGAGGATCGGCTCGACGGTCACGCGGGTGCCGTCCGGCAGGGTCACTCCTCCCTGGTCCCGGATGGGCAGGATCGAGCGCAGCAGGTGCTGGCGGTAGCCCATGCGGCCGGTGATGCCGTTCATGGCGATGCGGAGAACTCGGGGCTCGGACATCATCAACTCCAGAGGATTCGGGAAATTTGTAGGAAAGCGCTTTCCACTCTAGGGTTGGCTCAGTGTGACTGTCAACACGTTCCCGGTCCCGGACTCCCCGGCGCGGGGGCGAGACGCCCACCGGATGCGGTGAGGAGGAAGCAGGACCGGACGATGAGCGCAGTGACCCTCTCCCAGGTGGCCCGGGAGGCCGGGGTGTCCCTGGCCACGGCCTCCCGGGTGCTCAACGGATCGGACCGCCGGCCGGCCGAGCACATCGCGGAGCGCGTCCGGGACGCCGCGGAGTCCCTCGGCTACGTGGCCAACGCCCAGGCGCAGGCGCTGGCGCGGTCCACCACCGGACTGGTGGGGCTCGTGGTCCACGACATCGCCGACCCCTACTTCTCCTCGATCGCCAAGGGCGTGCAGCGCCGGGCCCGCACGGACCGGCACCAGCTGCTGCTGGCCGCGACCGACGGCACCGACCAGCTCGACGCCGTCGCGGCCTTCGCGTCCCACCGCACCGACGCGATCATCATGGCGGGCTCGCGGCGGCGGGAGATCGACCCCCGGCTGCTCGCCGAGCTCACCCGCTACCAGAAGAACGGCGGCCGGGTGGTGACCATCGGCCAGGCCTGGCTCGAGGGCGCCGGCGCCGTCACCATCGACAACCGCAGCGCCGGCGACGACCTGACGGACATGCTGATCGGGACGGGCCGGACCCGCTTCGCCTTCCTCGGCGGGCCGGACGAGCTCGCCAGCGCGGCGGAGCGCCGGGCGGGCTTCCGCGCGGCCCTCGAGCGGGCGGGCCTGGAGCCGGAGGCCGAGGTCACGGAGGACTTCAACAGCCAGGGCGGCTACGAGGCCGCACGGGCGCTGGTGGACCGGCTCGGGGCCGACGCCGTGCGCGGGCTCACGGTCGTGGTCGGCAACGACGTCATGGCGCTCGGCGCGATCGCGGGCTTCCGGCACGCCGGGCTCGTGGTGCCGGACGACCTGCGGGTGGCCGGCTTCGACGACATCCCCAACCTGCGGGACTTCTCCCCGGGCCTGACCACCGTGCGCTTCCCCCTGGAGCAGATCGGGGAGACCGCCGCGGACATCGCCCTGAGCCACGACCAGGTCCGGATCGAGCACGTGGTGGGCGAGATCGTGCGGCGCGAGAGCGCCTGACCCCCGCACGGCCAGGACCGGCCGGTCGGACTGCAGGAGGATCCGCTGGGCGTGCGAGCCCATGATGAACTTCCCCACCTGGGAGCGCTGGCGCAGGCCGATGACGATCCGGGACACGTCGTGCTCCCGGGCGAGGTCGAGGATCTCCTGGGCGAGGTCGTCCCGGTGGGACGGCTGGAGCACGGTGTGCGGGACACCGGCGGACTCGGCGGCGGAGGTGACGCGGCGCAGGTCGTCGTCGGAGGCGACCGACTTGTCCGCCAGGGCGCCCTCGCGCACGGAGTTGACGATCAGCAGCCGCTCCCCCCGCAGCCGGGCCTCCTCGATGGCGGCGCGGACGGCGGCCTCGCCGACGGGGGTGGGGACGTAACCGACGAGGATGCTCATGCGTTCTCCTTGACAGGGGTGCGGTCGGAGTCCTCGACGGACGGTCCCGCGGGGGACGTCCCGGAGGCGCTGCGACGGCGGAGGGCGGACTGGATGACGGGCAGCACGGCGACGAGCACGAACAGCAGCAGCAGGGTCGCCGAGATGGGGCGGGTGAAGAACCCGGTGACGTCTCCCTCGAAGACGAGCAGGGAGCGGCGCAGGTTGGACTCCAGCAGGGAGCCGAGGACGAAGGCCAGCACCAGGGGGCCGGGCTCGAAGCCGAACTTCTTCATGAGGTAGCCGACGGCGCCGAAGACCACGACGAGCATGACGTCGAACATCGAGTTGTTGATCGTGTAGGCGCCCAGCATCGTGATCAGCACGGTGATGGGGGCGAGGATGGCGCCCCGCACCCGGAGGATGCGCACGAAGACCCCGATGAGGGGGATCGACATGATCAGCAGCAGGATGTTGCCGACGTACATGGAGTTGACCACGCCCCAGAACAGCTCGGGGTCCTGCTGGACGAGCTGCGGGCCCGGCGTGACGCCCTGGATGAGCAGGGCGCCGAACATCAGGGCCATTGTGGCGTTGGCCGGGATGCCCAGGGTGAGCAGGGGGATGAAGGAGCTGGTGGCCGCCGCGTTGTTGGCGGTCTCCGGGCCGGCGACGCCCTCGATGGCGCCCCTGCCGAAGCGCTCGGGTTGCTTGGCCCGCTTCTTCTCCATGGCGTAGGCGGCCATCGAGGAGATCGTGGCGCCGCCGCCGGGCAGGATGCCGAGGAAGAAGCCCAGGACCGAGCCGCGGCCGATGGCCCCGGACGACTGCTTGAGGTCCGCCCGGGAGGGCCAGACGTTGGAGACCTTGTCGGGCGCCTTGGCCGCACGGTGGCGCTCCTCCAGGTTGTGCAGGATCTCGCCGAGGCCGAACAGCCCCATGGCCACGGGCACGAAGTCGATGCCGTCGGCCAGGTTGAGGTTGCCGAACGTGAGCCGTTCGGCTCCGGTGAAGACGTCGCGGCCGACCGTGGCCAGCAGCAGCCCGAAGCACGCGGCGATCAGCGCCTTGGACTTGTTGCCGTTGCTGATGGTGGCCACCAGCAGAATGCCGAGCAGGGCGAGCGCGGTGTACTCGGGCGGACCGAAGTCGAGGGCGAAGCCGGCGACGAGCGGGGCCAGGAAGGTGAGGCCGACGATCGCGACGGTGCCCCCGATGAAGGAGCCGATCGCGGCGATGCCCAGCGCGGTGCCGGCACGGCCCTGCTTGGCCAGCATGTAGCCGTCGAAGACCGTGACCACGGAGCTGGCCTCGCCGGGCAGCCGGAGCAGCACGGAGGTGATGGTCCCGCCGTACTGGGCCCCGTAGAAGATGCCGGCCAGCATGATGATCGCCGTCACCGGTTCGATGCCGTAGGTCAGCGGCAGCAGGATGGCGATGGTCGCGGCGGGGCCCAGGCCGGGCAGCACGCCGATCAGCATGCCGATGGTCACGCCCAGGAGGCAGTACAGCAGGTTGGTCGGTTGGAGGACGACGCCGAAGCCGTCCAGGGCGGGTTGCAGGAAGTCCATGCGGGAGCCTTTGGTCGGTGGCCGCCGTGGCGGCGGCCGTCAGAACAGGTGCGGGATCGACGTGCCGAGGGCGGTGATGAAGATCAGGTAGAAGGCGACGACGACGAGCGCGGAGTACAGGGCCGCGGCCCGCCACGTCTCGCCACCCAGGAACTTCATCCAGACGAAGGACAGGAGCAGGGCGGGGATCTCGAAGCCGATCACGGGCATGAGCAGCACCAGCCCCACGAGGGTCACGAGCCCGCAGGCGGCCAGCAGCGACTCCCGGGTGAACTTCTCCCCCTCTCCTCCGCGCCGGCCCAGGACCAGGTGGGACAGGCCGATCACGACGGCCACGACGCTCACCACGAACGGCCACATGCCGGGGGCCGGCTGCTGCGGTGTGCCCAGTCCCATGCGCAGGGACAGCACGGCCGCGGCAGCCGCCAGCACCGTGACCGCCAGGGTCGAGCCGAGGGCCGCCGCGCGGCCGCCGGGCGGCGGGCCCTCGGCCTCCCACCGGGCGGCGAGCTGCTCCGGGGTGAGCTCCTCGACCGCCGTCTCCGGGTCGTGGAGGACGTCGGCGACGGAGGCCGTGCCGTCCGGGCGGGACTGCTTCATGGAGTCGCTCCTGGCTGTAGTGGTCGGCAGGGCCGTGGTGGTGGTCATGGCGGCGCCGGTCCCTACTCGGCGAGGGAGATGTCGTGCTCCTCGACGAGCTGCTCGTAGCGCTCGGCGAGCTCGGTCCACTCCGCCTCGACCTCCTCGCCGGAGACCTCCCACGGGGTGAGCAGGTTCTGCTCGTTGAAGTCCTGGTAGGCCTCCGACTGCACGGCGGCGTCGAAGGCCTCGACCAGCCGCGCCTTGACGTCGTCCGGGAGCCCTTCGGGAGCGGCCACCGCCCGGTACTGGGAGACGGGGACGTCGTAGCCGGACTCGACGGCGGTGGGCACGTCGGGCAGGAACTCGTTGCGCTCCTCGGAGAACACCACGATCGGCGTCACCTCGCCGGCGTCGATCTGCGGCTTGGCCTCGCCCAGCTGGACGGTGGCGACCTGCACCTGGTCGCCGAGCACGGCGGTCAGCGCCGGGGAGCCGGAGTCGAAGGGCACCTCGGTGCCGGTGATGTCGGCCTGCGCGAACAGCACGGTCTGGGCCAGCTGGGAGCCGGTGCCCACGCCGGTGGTGCCGTAGCTGAACGAGCCCGAGGCGCCCTGCACGTCCTCGAGGGACTCCAAGCCGGACTCCTTGCTCGCGACCATCACGTAGTCGTCCTGGGACAGGCCCTTGAGCACCTCGACGTCGTCCAGGGACACGGCCTCCTCCTCGCCCACGGCCAGCGGCGTGATGGTGATCAGCGAGGCGTTGAGCAGCACCAGATTCTGGCCGTCGGGGGACGCGCCGGCGACCTCCTGGGTGGCGAGGGCGCCGTTGGCGCCGGGCTTGTTCACGACCGGCATCGGGACCCCGAGGTCCTCCGCTGCGGCGTCGGACACGGCGCGGGCGATGAGGTCGGTGGATCCGCCGGCGGCCTGGCCGACGGTCAGGGTGATGGGATCCGTCGGGAAGTCCGCCCCGGAGGCGCTGCTGCCCCCGCCGACGTTGCCGCCGCACGCGCTGAGCGCGAGGAGCGAGGTCGCTGCGGTGACGCCGACGAGCGCCGTGCGGAACGAGGTGTTCTTCATGGGTTCTCCTGAAGGGGTGAGGGATCGGAACCGCCCGACCGGGGCGCGAGAGGACTCGCACCCCTGTGAGTGGCATCACAAGCGGATCGGTTCCCGAGCCTAAAGAGGGATGATGATGCCTGTCCAAGCCAATTCGTGCATTGAGTAATACCCGGAGGACATGATGTTCACACTCGATCAGGCACGGAGCTTCATCGCCGTCGCGGAGGAGCTGCACTTCGGCCGCGCCGCCGTGCGGCTCAACATGACGCAGCCTCCCCTGAGCCGCCAGATCCAGAAGCTCGAGAAGACGGTGGGGGTCGAGCTCCTGGAGCGGGACAACCGCCGGGTGGCGCTCACGGCCGCCGGGCGGGCGTTCCTGGTCGAGGCCCGCAAGCTGGTGGTCGCCGCCGACCGGGCGCCGCTGCTGGCGCGCCGGATCGCCGCCGGGCGCTCGGGGGTGCTGCGGATCGGCTTCACGGCGGCCTCCGGGTTCAGCCTGCTGGGACCGCTGCTCAGCGAGATCGAGCGGGTGCTGCCGGACGTCGACGTCGACCTGCAGGAACTGGTGACCGGCGAGCAGCTGCAGGCGCTCGAGAACGGCGACCTCGACCTCGGGCTCGCCCGCCCGCCCTTCGACACGGAGCTCTTCGAGTCGCAGCTGCTGCTCGCCGAGGACCTGTACGTCGCCGCCCCGGCCGACCACCCGCTGAGCATCCTCAGGCGGCCCGTCACGTCGGCCGACCTCAAGGACCTCCCGCTGATCATGCACTCCCCCACCAAGGCGCGGTACTTCTACGACCACGTGGTGCGGCTCGTGGAGGTGGAGCACCGCAACGTCGTCCACACCGTCAGCCAGGTCCTCACCATGGTGGCGCTCGTGGCCGCGGGGCGAGGAATCGCCTTCGTCCCGGAGTCCGCCCGGCTGCTCGGCATCGACGGCGTGTCCTACCACCGGCTGGCCAGCAGCTCCTCGGGCTCCGTCGAGCTGCACGCCCTGTGGGACCGCACCTCGAAGAATCCCGCCCTGCACCACCTGCTCGACCTCCTGCGCACCCAGCCGCACTGAGCACAGCATCGATGCCCTCAGTGCATGACTCCATTCAAAAACGGCCTTGGACAGCATCAAAAGTCCTCCCTAGGGTGAGACGTGATTCACAGGCAGAACGCCTCACCTCGACCCATGCGAAGGACGACGACCGTGGCCACACACACTCCCCGGGAACTGGCGGACAAGCTCAAGGACGGCCTGCTGTCCTTCCCCGTCACCGCGTTCGACCAGGACCTGCTCTTCGACGAGAGCGCCTACCGCCAGCACCTGTCCTGGCAGGCCTCCTACCCCGTGGCCGGGCTCTTCGCCGCCGGCGGCACCGGGGAGGGCTTCTCCCTCACCCCCGAGGAGACCGCCACCGTGGTGGCCGCGGCCGTTGACGAGGTCGCCGGCCGGGTCCCCGTGCTGGCCCCGGCGGCCGGCAACACCGCCCAGGCCGTGCGCAACGCCGCCGACGCGTCCGCCGCCGGGGCCGAGGGCCTGCTGCTGCTGCCCCCCTACCTCACCGAGTGCGACCAGGAGGGCCTGCTCGCCCACGCCTCGGCCGTGTGCCAGGCCACCGACCTCGGGGTCATCGCCTACAACCGGGCCAACGCCATCTACTCCGCCGCCACGATCGCCCGGCTGGCCGAGCGGCACGAGAACTTCATCGGCTTCAAGGACGGCGTCGGCGACATCGAGCACCTCACCAAGGTCTACGCCACCAACGGGGACCGCCTGTTCTACCTGGGCGGGCTGCCCACCGCGGAGACCTTTGCCCTGCCCCTGCTGCAGCTGGGGATGAGCACCTACTCCTCGGCGATGTACAACTTCGTCCCCGAGTTCGCCCTGGAGTTCTACGCCGACGTCCGCGCCCAGGACCGGGCCGCCGTCACGGACAAGCTCAACCGGTTCGTGCTGCCCTACATCGAGATCCGCGACCGGGTGAAGGGCTACGGGGTCTCCATCGTCAAGGGCGGGCTCAAGGCCGTGGGCCGGGACGCCGGCGGGGTCCGCCCCCCGCTGCAGGACCTCACCGAGACCGACCTCGCCGACCTCACCGCCCTCATCGACGCCCTCCCCACCGGCACCCCGGCGGACACCCTGCAGCGGGCCTGACACCAGCCTCTCCCCAAGAGACCGCACGCACAGACAGCGAAGGAACCCCATGTCCGTGAGCACCCAGACCACCACCCTCTCCGGCCACTCGATCATCGCCGGCCGCCAGGTCGTCGGCACCGGCGGCACCACCCACGGCATCGACCCGGCGACCAACGCCGAGCTCGAGCCCGCGTACTCCCTGGTCGACGAGGCCCAGCTCGCCCAGGCCACCGCGGCCGCCGAAGAGGCCTTCGAGTCCTTCAGCAGCCTCGACCCCGAGACCCACGCGGGCTTCCTCGAGAAGGTCGCCGCCAACATCGAGGCCGCCGGCCCCGAGCTGGTGGACCGCGCCTCGACCGAGACCGGACTGCCGAAGCCCCGCCTGCAGGGCGAGCTGGCGCGCACCACCGGGCAGCTGCGGCTGTTCGCCCGTGTGGTGCGGCAGGGCGACCACCGCGGCGTGCGCATCGAGCCGCCCCTGCCGGAGCGCACCCCCCTGCCCCGCCCGGACCTGCGCCAGCGCAAGGTCCCGCTGGGCCCGGTGGCCGTGTTCGGGGCCAGCAACTTCCCGTTCGCCTTCTCCACCGCCGGCGGCGACACCGCCTCCGCGCTGGCAGCCGGCTGCCCGGTGGTCTTCAAGGCGCACAACGCCCACCCCGGCACGGGAGAGATCGTGGGCCGCGCCCTCACGGACGCGGTCCGCGAGAGCGGCCTGCACCCGGGGGTGTTCTCGCTGATCTACGGTCCCGGCGCGAGCATCGGCCAGGCCCTGGTCAGGGACCCGGCCATCAAGGCCGTCGGGTTCACCGGGTCCCGCGGCGCCGGCACGGCGCTGATGGCCACGGCTGCGGCCCGTCCCGAGCCCATTCCGGTGTACGCCGAGATGAGCTCCATCAACCCCGTCTTCCTCTTCGACTCCGCCCTGCGCGGTGACGCCGAGGAGTTCGCCCGCGCCTACGTCACCTCCCTGACGGGCTCCTCCGGGCAGCTGTGCACCAACCCGGGTCTGCTGTTCGTGCCCGAGGGAGAGGCCGGCGACGCGTTCCTGGCTGCCGTCGGGCTCGTGCTGGCCGACGCCGAGGGCGCGACCATGCTCACCCCCGGCATCGCCCGCTCCTGCCGGGAGGGCATCGACGCCCTGGGCTCCCAGGAGGACGTCGAGATCGTGGCCCGCGGCAAGGAGGGCCCCACCGAGAACGCCCCCGCCCCCGTGGTCTTCGGCGCCCAGGTCCCCGCCTTCCTCACCAACCCGGTGCTGCAGGAGGAGATCTTCGGCGCCTCGTCCCTGGCGATCCGCTACGGCTCCGCGGAGGAGCTGGTGGCCGCGGCGGCCCGGATGGAGGGCCAGCTGACGGCGAGCCTGTTCCTGTCCGAGGAGGACGTCCCCACCGCGGCCCCGCTGCTTCCGGTGCTGGAGCGCAAGGTGGGCCGGATCCTCGCCAACGGCTGGCCGACCGGCGTGGACGTGGGCGAGGCGATGGTCCACGGCGGCCCGTTCCCGGCGACCTCCGACTCGCGGACCACCTCGGTGGGCACGCTCGCGATCGAAAGGTTCCTCCGCCCCGTGGCCTACCAGAACATCCCCGCCGCCCTGCTGCCCGCGCCCGTGCAGGACGACAACCCGTGGCACCTCAACCGCCGGGTCGACGGCCGCATCCAGCTGGCCGGCCCCCAGGAAGGAGACCGCGCATGAGCGCCCAGCCCACCGTCGCACGGCTCGAGGTCGTGCCCGTCGCGGGGCACGACTCCATGCTGCTCAACCTCTCCGGCGCCCACGGGCCGTTCTTCACCCGCAACGTGGTGATCGTGACGGACTCCGACGGGCGGACCGGCCTGGGCGAGGTCCCGGGCGGGGAGGCGATCCGCGCCACGATCGAGGAGGCTGCCGGGCTGCTGGCGGGGCAGCCCGTGGCGCTGTTCCGCACCCTGCTGCGCCGGGTCGCCGCGGCCTTCGCGGACCGGGACGCCGGCGGGCGCGGCCTGCAGACCTTCGACCTGCGCACCGCCGTGCACGCCGTGACCGGCATCGAGTCCGCCCTCCTGGACCTGCACGGGCAGTTCCTGGGCGTGCCGGTGGCCGAGCTGCTCGGCGACGGGCAGCAGCGCGCCTCGGTGCCCATGCTGGGCTACCTGTTCTTCGTGGGCGACCCGGACAGCACCGGCCTGCCGTATCTGCGCGAGCCCCACGGCGCGGACCAGTGGGAGCGGGTGCGCCGGGAGGAGGCGATGACCCCCGAGGGCATCGTGCGCCTGGCCGAGGCCTCCCGGGAGCGGTACGGCTTCAAGGACTTCAAGCTCAAGGGCGGCGTCCAGGCCGGCGACCTCGAGGTCGACGCCGTCACGGCGATCAAGGAGCGGTTCCCCGAGGCCCGGGTCACCCTCGACCCCAACGGCGGCTGGCTGCTCGAGGAGGCCGTCCGGCTGGGCCGGCGGATGCAGGGCGTGGTCGCCTACGCCGAGGACCCGTGCGGCGCCGAGGGCCGGTTCTCCGGCCGCGAGGTGATGGCGGAGTTCCGGCGGGCCACCGGCCTGCCGACGGCGACGAACATGATCGCCACCGACTGGCGCGAGATGTCCCACGCGGTGCGTGCCGGCGCCGTGGACATCCCGCTGGCGGACCCGCACTTCTGGACGATGGCCGGTTCCGTGCGCGTGGCCCAGCTGTGCCACGAGTTCGGGCTGACGTGGGGCTCCCACTCCAACAACCACTTCGACATCTCCCTGGCCATGTTCACCCACGTGGGTGCGGCGGCACCGGGCGAGATCACCGCGCTGGACACGCACTGGATCTGGCAGGACGGCCAGGGCCTCACCCGGGAGCCGCTGCGCATCCGCGACGGCGAGATCCGGGTGCCCGCGAGCCCGGGCCTCGGCGTGGAGCTGGACCGCGAGCGCCTGGCGGAGGCCCACGAGCTCTACCTCGAGCACGGGCTGGGCGCCCGCGACGACGCCGCGGCCATGCAGTACCTCATCGAGGGCTGGAGCTTCGACCCGAAGCGCCCCTGCCTGGTCCGCTGAGCCGGAGAGGAGCGGCCGGATGACGGGGGTGCTGCTGGGCTTCGGCGTGGTGGCCGTGCTCACGGCCGTCGGTTTCGCCACCGCCGCGCTGCTGCCCGGTGAGGCCCGCACCATGCGTGCGGGCCTCACCCCCGTCATCTACTACCTGACCAATCCGGCGCTGATGGTGGTGCTCGTGGCGGGCACCGACCTCGGGGCCGTGCTCGGGGTCTACACCCCGATCGCCCTCGCCACCGCCGCGGTGGCGGGTGCGCTCTTCGCCCTGTACAGCGGCCTGGTGCTGCGCCGGGGAGCGGCCCGCACGGCGGTCGGCGCCATGGCCTCCTCCTACGTGAACGCCGGGAACATCGGGCTGCCCATCGCGCTCTACGCGGTGGGCAGCGCCGCGCCCGTGGTCTCCGTGCTGCTGGCCCAGCTGCTGGTGATCGCCCCGCTCTATCTGCTCGTGTTCTCCTGGGCCACCCGCCCGTCGCGCCGTGCCGGTCCGGGAGCGGCAATCCGGACGGCGGCCCCCGGGCGGACGAGCACCTCGACCGGCCGCACGATCGTGCGGTCGGTGGCGAACCCCGTCACGGTCGGCACCGCGGCCGGAGTGCTGCTCTCCGCGACCGGCCTGGAGGTGCCCGAGGTGCTGTGGGCCCCCCTCGAGATGCTCGGCCAGGCGTCCGTCCCCCTGCTGCTCCTGCTGTTCGGGATGGGACTGCACGGGCAGCGCCCGTTCCGGAACCGCGCGCTCGTGCCGGACGTGCTCGGCGGGACGCTGGTCAAGGTGGTCGCGATGCCCGTGCTGGCGTGGGCGATCGGCAGGTTCGGGTTCGGCCTGGGCGGCACCGAGCTGCTGGGCGTGGTCGTCATGGCGGCCCTGCCCACGGCCCAGAACGTGTTCCTGTTCTCGTCCCAGTTCCGGATGCCGGCCAACGCCGCCCGCGACATCATCCTCCTCAGCTCGTTCCTCTCCTTCCCGGCCGTCCTCCTCGCCGGCCTGCTCCTGCACTGACCCGGGGCGCCCCGCGTGCACGGCACCGGCGCTGCACGGGGTCGGAGCGCTGTCGCAGTACCGTGGAGCCTGTCCGGGCCGCCCCTCGCGGGGCCGGCCTGCCCGCCAGCCCCGAGGAGACCTCCCCGTGCCGAGCCCGAGCGCCGATCCGCCGAGCGCCCCCACGTCCCGCCGGGCGCTCGTCTACCTCGCCGTGTGCGTGGTCCTGGTGGGCCTGAACCTGCGCACGGTCTTCTCCAGCTTCTCCGCGATCCTCCCGGAGATCACCGCGGCCGCCGGCCTCCCCGGGTGGGCGGTCACCGTGCTGACCACCGCCCCGGTGACGCTGCTCGGCGTCTTCGCGCCGTTCGCGCCGCGCCTGGCCCGCCGGTTCGGGTCCGAGAACGTGCTGCTGGGCGCGATGGTGGTCCTGACCCTGGGCCTGGTGGCCCGCGGGCTGCCCCTGCCCGGGGCGAGCGCCCTGCCGCTGCTGCTCGCGGGGACGGTCGCGTGCGGCGCCGCGATCGCCCTGGGCAACGTGCTGCTGCCGTCCATCGTCAAGCGGGACTTCGCCCACCGGATCGGCCTGATGAGCGGGCTCTACACCACCGCGATCTGCGCGTCCGCCGCCCTCGGCGCGGGCCTCACCTACCCGGTGTTCCAGGCCACGGGCTCCTGGCGGGGCTCCCTGGCGGTGTGGGCGGTGCCCGCGGCCGTGGTGGTGGCGCTGCTCGTGCCGGTGGCGCTCCGCCGCCGGGCGCCCGGCCCCCCGCCGCCAGGGACCGACGGGCCCGGCCCCTGGCGCTCGCCGGTGGCCTGGCAGATCACCCTGTTCATGGTCTTCCAGGCGATGATGTCCTTCAGCGTCTTCGCGTGGCTCGCCCCCATCCTGCGGGACCGCGGGATCGACGGCGCCGCCGCCGGGCTGATCGTGGCCGTGTCCATCCTGCTCCAGATGACGGGCTCGCTCTTCGCCCCGGTCCTGGCCGCGCGGATGGCCGACCAGCGGGTGCTCAACGCCGCGGTGGCCCTCATGGCCGGCGGCGGCTTCGTGCTCTCGATCTTCGGGCCCCTCCAGCTGATCTGGGTCTGGACCGGGCTGCTGGGGCTGGGCCAGGGCAGCCTCACCGCCGTGGCCCTGACGATGATCGCGCTGCGGACCCGCAGCAGCCACATGGCGGTGCGGCTCTCGGGCATGATGCAGGGCGTCGGCTACGGCGTGGGCTCCTCGGGCACCTTCCTGGTGGGGCAGCTGCTGCACTGGACCGGGGGCTTCGCCGCGGCGGGCGTCATGTTCGCGGCGGTCGGCACGCTCGCGGCGGTCTTCGGCTGGCAGGCCGGCCGGGCCCGCCTCATCCGGGAGTGACCACCCCGTCCGCCGCGCCCCGGGGCGCGGCGGTGGAGGAGCGCTCGACGAGCGAGGTCTGGAGCTGGAGCGGGTGGACCCGGCGGGACCCGCCGGCCAGCAGGGTGATCGCGCGCTCGACGGCCATCTCGCCCATGGCGTGCAGGGGCTGGCGCACCGTGGTCAGCTTGGGCGAGGCCCAGCGCGCGAGCAGCGTGTCGTCGAAGCCGACCACGCTGAGGTCCTCGGGCACCCGCAGCCCCGCCTGCCGGGCGGCCTCGAAGGCGCCGAGGGCGGCCTCGTCGGAGGCCGCGAACAGGGCCGTGGGCGGGTCCTCGAGCTCGAGCAGCTCCTGGGCGCCGGCGAAGCCCGCCTCGTAGCTGAACCCGCCGCCCGTCACGAGGCCGGGGTCGTGCGGCACCCCGGCGTCCTCCAGGGCGCTGCGGTAGCCGGCCAGGCGCTCGCGCGCCGGGACCGAGCCCCCGGCGCCGCTGAGGTGGCCGATCCGGCGGTGCCCGAGCCCCAGGAGGTGGGTGGTGGCCTCGTGCCCGCCGGCCCAGTTGGTGGAGCCGATGCTGGGAACCGTGGACGGCAGGCTGTTCACGGGGTCGATGGCCACCAGCGGGACCTGCGCGTGGGCCGCGGCGGCCACCTGCTCCGCGGTCAGCGGGGTGGTCACGGCGATGACCGCGGTCTCGCCCGTGCGGCCGCAGCGGGCGAACCAGTCCTCGGAGAACGGGGAGACGTCGCCCTGCTCGAGGCTCGGCAGCGTGCTCAGCATGAGGTCGGCCTCGGCGCGGCCGCAGGCGTCCACGGCGCCGGCCATCACCTGGAGGGAGTAGTTGCTCTCGAGGGTGTCGAAGACGAGCACGATGGCCGTCCGGGGCCGGCGGGCGGCCGAGCCCGTGTAGCCGAGGTCGGCGACCGCGGCCCGGACCCGCTCCCGCGTGTCCTCCCCCACGTCGGGGCGTCCGTTGAGCACCTTGGAGACCGTGCCCTTGGAGACGCCGGCCTGGGCGGCCACCTGGCTCAGCGTGGTTCTCTTCATGCGGGACGATCTCCTCGGACGCGGGCGGGTCACGGGCGGACGGCGAAACGTTTCGACGCACTTCGCCGCAGTGGCCCCGGTCACACCAGGGGGTTGACGGGTGTGAAACAGGCCACTTACTCTTCTCGCAACGAAACGCTATACGAAAAGTTTCGTAGGCGCAATGCATTGCTCGACGACGAGGAGAACGCCATGACCACCCACCGCAGCCTCCGCCCCGCGCCCGCCGGCGCGCACCGGGGCCCCTTCTCCCCCCGCTCGCTGTCCCGCATCGCGCTCGTGGGCGCCGCGGCCCTGACCCTGGCCGGGTGCAGCGCCGGGGCCCAGCCCGGCGGCGGGGGCGGCGAGGGCGGCGCCAGCGCCTGGACGCTGACCGGCGGCGCCGAGGAGACGTTCCGCAGCTCCTTCCAGGCGTGGAACGACGCCAACGGCGACAGCCCGATCACCGCCGAGTACTTCGCGAACGACGCCTTCAAGGAGAAGATCCGCACCAGCGTCGGCTCCGGCAACGCGCCGACCCTGATCTACAACTGGGGCGGCGACACCCTGGAGAGCTACGTCGAGAACGGCAGCGTGGTGGAGCTGACCGGGGAGATCCCCGAGATGGAGGAGCGCGCCCTCGACTCCGTGCTGGAGACCGGCAAGGTGGACGGGAAGCTCTACGCCGTCCCGAACAACAACACCCAGCCCGTCATCCTGTACTACAACACCAAGCTCTTCGAGGAGGCCGGCGTCGAGGTCCCCACCACGTGGGAGGAGATGCTGGACGCCGTGGAGGCCTTCAAGGCCGAGGGCGTCACGCCGATCTCCGTGGCCGGCTCCAGCCAGTGGCCGTACCTGATGTGGATCCAGTACCTCACCGACCGGATCGGCGGGCCCGAGGTGTTCCAGGCCGTCGTGGACGGCGAGGAGGACGCGTGGTCGCACCCGGCGATCACCCAGGCCCTGGAGAAGATCCAGGAGCTCGTCGAGGCCGGCGGCTTCGGCGACGCCTACGGATCCGTGGTGGCCGACGCGGGCGCCGACGTGGCGCTCGTGCACACCGACCAGGCGGCCATGATGCTGCACGGCAGCTGGGTCTACTCCAGCTTCCTCACCGACGCCCCCGAGTGGACCGCCGAGGGCAACCTGGGCTACACCACGTTCCCCGAGATCGAGGGCGGACAGGGCGACCCGCAGAACATCGTGGGCAACCCGGCGAACTTCTGGGCCGTGTCCGCGGACGCGTCCGAGGAGGAGCAGGCCACGGCCCTCGAGTACCTCGACGACATGAACCTCGACGACGCCGCGGTCGACACGCTCTTCGACGCCGGGCTGATCCCCGCCGTGGACGGCGTGGAGGACAGGATCGCCGAGACCGAGCACCCGGAGTACCTCGACTTCGCCTACTCGATGGTCCAGGACGCGCCGAACTTCCAGCTCTCCTGGGACCAGGCGCTCCCGGCCGACCAGGGACAGGCCCTGCTGACCAACCTCAGCCAGGTCTTCGCCGGCGAGATGAGCCCCGAGGAGTTCCAGACCGCGATGAACGGGACGCTCTGATGCTCGTGCGCTCCTCCACCCGGCGGAGGGCCCGGGCGGGCGCCGGCCCCAGCAACTGGATGCTGGCGCCCGCCCTGGTCTTCTTCGGCATCTTCGCGATCGGTCCGCTGCTGGGCGTCCTGGTGCTGTCCTTCATGGAGTGGGACGGCCTGGGCACCCCGCAGTGGACCGGGGGCGAGAACTGGGTGTCCGTGCTCGAGAACCCGGTCTCGCGGCAGGCGATGGTGCTGACGGTCCAGCTCACGCTGCTGAGCTACGCCGTGCAGTTCCCGCTGAGTCTGCTGCTCGGCGTGTTCATGGCCGGCCGCCAGCGGTACCGGGAGTTCCTCTCCGTCCTGTACTTCCTGCCGATGCTCTTCTCGGCCGCGGCGATCGGCATCGCCTTCAAGGCCCTGCTCGACCCGAACTTCGGGCTGTCGCGGGCGTTCGACGCGGCGCTGCTGCGGCAGGACTGGCTGGGTGACGGGAGCCTGGCGTTCTACGTCGTCGTCGTCGTCATCTCGTGGTCCTTCATCCCCTTCCACTCGCTGCTCTACCAGGCGGGGGTCCGGCAGATCCCGCGGACCATGTACGAGGCCGCCACCATCGACGGCGCGGGCACGGTGCGGCAGTTCTTCTCGATCACGCTGCCGCAGCTGAAGTACACCATCGTGACGTCCTCCACGCTGATGCTGGTCGGCTCCCTGACCTACTTCGACCTCGTCTTCGCCCTCACCGGGGGCGGGCCGGGCACCGCGACCCGGATCCTGCCCCTGGACATGTACCTGACCGGATTCCGCAGCAACCAGATGGGCGAGGCCAGTGTCCTGGCGGTCATCCTCGTCGCCGTGGGGCTCACCCTCGCCCTCGGCCTGCAACGGCTCACCGGGGCCGAAAAGATGGAGAGCCAGGCGGAAGGTGCGTAGTCCCATGAGCACACGAACCACGGACACCCCTCCCGTGCGCACGCGGCCCGGGGGCGCGCCCCGCCCGGACGCCCGGCCGGCGGCCGCCCGTCCCGCCCGCCGGCGCCGGGGGCTCCCGAACATCCCGGCGGCCGTCGGCGGCTGGCTGTGGCTGGGCGCGATCATCATCCCGATCTACTACATCGCCATCACGAGCCTGAAGCCCCGCGAGGACTACTACTCCACGAACCCGCTGCTGCCCTCGTCCCCGACGTTCGCGCCGTACGCCACGGTCCTGCAGAACCAGTTCGTCCAGTACTTCCTCAACAGCGTGGTCGTGGTCGTGTTCACGGTGGCCGGGATCGTCTTCCTGTCCCTGCTCGCGTCCTACGTGATCGTGCGCAGCCGGAGCGGGCTGGCCGTGTTCTCGAACCGGCTGTTCCTGCTGGGCATCGCCATCCCGATCCAGGCGACGATCATCCCGATCTACCTGATCATCGTCCAGCTCGGCCTCTACGACACCCTGGCCGCCCTGATCCTGCCCGGGATCGCGTCCGGGATCCCGATCACGGTCCTGATCCTGACGAACTTCATGCGGGACATCCCCAACGAGCTCTACGAGTCCATGACCCTCGACGGCGCCGGCGACTGGAAGGTCTTCCGCACGCTCGTGCTGCCGCTGAGCCTGCCCGCCATCACCACCGTGGGCGTCTACAACGCCCTCAACAGCTGGAACAACTTCCTGTTCCCGCTGATCCTCACGCAGAGCTCCGCGAAGCGCACGCTGCCCCTGTCCCTGTGGACCTACCAGGGGGAGTTCCAGGCCGACATCCCCGCCGTCCTGGCCGCCGTCGTCCTCTCGGCGCTGCCGATCCTCGTCCTCTACGTCTTCGGGCGCCGGCACCTCGTCGCCGGGCTCACCGCCGGCTTCGGCAAGTGACGCGCCCACCGAGCAGAAAGAACACCCCCATGACAGCACCCTGGAACGACCCCGCCCGCCCCGTCGCCGAACGCGTCGACGCCCTGCTGCAGGAGCTGAGCCTCGAGGAGAAGGCCGGTCAGCTCGGCAGCTACTGGCTGCGCCCCGACCCGGAGGAGGCCACGGGCGGCGCGGCCCCCATGGAGTCCGCCTTCGCCGACGACCGCTCGACCTTCGAGGCCGCGATCGCGCACGGTCTCGGCCACATCACCCGGGCCTTCGGCAGCGCGCCGATCTCGGCCGCGGACGGGGTGGAGCACCTGCGCACCCTGCAGCGCCAGGTCGTGGAGACCTCCCGGCTCGGGATCCCGGCCATCGCCCACGAGGAGTGCCTCACCGGGTTCACCACCCTGGGGGCCACCTGCTACCCGGCCGCGATCGCCTGGGGCGCCGCCTTCGACCCCGAGCTGGTCCGCACCATGGCCCGGCACATCGGCGCCGACATGAAGGGCGTGGGCGTCCACCTCGGCCTCTCCCCCGTGCTCGACGTCGTCCGCGACTACCGCTGGGGCCGCGTCGAGGAGACCGTCGGCGAGGACCCCTACCTCGTGGGCACCCTGACCACCGAGTACGTCCGGGGGCTGCAGGAGGCCGGCGTGATCGCCACCCTGAAGCACTTCGCGGGCTACTCCACCTCCCGCGCCGGGCGCAACCACGCCCCCGTCTCGATCGGACCGCGCGAGTTCCGCGACGTCGTCCTCGTGCCCTTCGAGATGGCCGTCAAGCTCGGGCAGGCCGGCGCGGTGATGAACTCCTACGCGGACGTCGACGGCGTCCCGCCCGTCGCCGACCCCGAGCTGCTCACCACCCTCCTGCGGGAGACCTGGGGCTTCGAGGGCACGGTCGTCTCCGACTACTGGGCCGTGAGCTTCCTGGAGTCCATGCACCACGTCGCCGCGGACCCCCGCGACGCCGGCGTCCAGTCGCTCGCGGCCGGGATGGACGTGGAGCTGCCCGAGACCGGCTGCTTCGCGGACCTCGCCGGCGCCGTGCGCGACGGCGCGCTCGACGAGTCCCTGCTCGACCGCGCGGTGCGGCGGGTGCTGACGCAGAAGGTCGAGCTGGGCCTGCTGGATCCGGGCTTCGACCCCGGCACCGCGGGCGGGGCCGTCGACCTCGACTCCCCGGCGAACCGCCGGCTCGCCCGGCGCATGGCCGAGGAGTCCGTCGTCCTGCTCAAGAACGAGGGCGTCCTGCCGCTGGCCCGCGACACCGCCCGGAAGGTCGCGGTCATCGGCCCCAGCGCCGGGCAGCCCCGCGCGTTCCTCGGCTGCTACAGCTTCACCAACCACGTCCTGTCCCGCTTCGGGGAGTCCGGCACCGGCATCGAGATCACCTCGATCGTCGACGCCCTCGCCGAGGAGTTCGCGGACGGGGGGACCACCTTCCGGCACGCCCGCGGCGTCGACTTCACCGACCCCGACACCAGCGGCATCGCCGAGGCCGTGGCCGCGGCCGAGGAGGCCGACCTCGCGGTCGTCACCGTGGGCGACCTCGCCGGGCTCTTCGGCACGGGCACCTCCGGCGAGGGCTGCGACGTCGTGGACCTGTCCCTGCCCGGCCGGCAGGCCGAGCTCGTCGAGGCCGTGCTCGCCACGGGCACCCCGGTGGTCCTCGTGCTCGTGACGGGCCGCCCCTACAGCCTCGGCGCGTTCGACGACCGCTGCGCGGCCGTGGTGCAGGCCTTCATGCCCGGCGAGGAGGGCGGGCACGCCGTCGCCGGAGTGCTCTCCGGGCGGGTGAACCCCTCCGGGCGGCTGCCCGTGGGGATCCCCCGGCACGTGGGCGGGCAGCCCGGCACCTACCTGACCCCCGCCCTGGGCGGATACTCGGAGGGCGTCTCCAACCTGGACCCTCGGCCGCTGTACCCGTTCGGCCACGGCATCGGCTACTCGAGCTTCTCCTACGACGCGCTCGAGCTGTCCGCGGCCGAGATCGGCACCGACGGCACCGTGGAGGCCGCGGTCACCGTGACCAACACCTCCGGCCGGGCCGGCCAGGAGGTCGTCCAGCTGTACCTGAGCGACCCCGTCGCCCAGGTCGTCCGGCCGCTGAAGATGCTCGTCGGCTTCGCCAAGATCGCGCTGGAGGCCGGGCAGAGCGCCCGCGTGGTCTTCTCCGTCCACGCCGACCGCACCTCGTTCACGGGCCGGGCCGTGCGCCGGATCGTGGAGCCGGGCGAGTTCGTCCTGCGCGCCGGCACCTCCAGCGAGGACCTGCCCCTCGAGGGCCGGTTCACGGTCACCGGCACGGTCCGGGACGTGGAGGACGCCGACCGCGTCCTCACGACCCCCGTCGAGGTCCGCGTCGCCGACCGCGCCCTCGCCGCGTCCGCCGACGCCTCCTGAGCCCGGGGCGCGGGCCGCCGTGCGGCCCGCGCCCCGTCCCACCCGTCCCCGCGAATCCCCCA
This sequence comes from Kocuria rosea, assembly GCF_006094695.1. NCBI lineage: Bacteria > Bacillati > Actinomycetota > Actinomycetes > Micrococcales > Micrococcaceae > Kocuria > Kocuria rosea. Next base: position 3,572,858 of record NZ_CP035103.1, read on the forward strand.
CCCCCCCTGATGAAGGAACCCCCGACATGAGCAGACGAGCCCCCCTCCTCCGCGCCGGAGCGGCCACCGCCGTCGCCGCCCTGTGCCTCACCGCGGTCCCCCAGGCCGCGAGCGCCGCCCCGGAGACCCGGCCCCCCGGCCTGGCGAAGCAGGACACCCTGCGCTGGAACACCCCGAAGGACTTCCGCATCGGCAGCGCCGTGGCCGGCGGAGGCCACCACACCAGCGCCGACTACCCGGAGCCCTTCCCCTCCGACCCCGAGTACCGCTCCGTCCTGGCGCGGGAGTTCAGCTCCCTGACCCCCGAGAACCAGATGAAGTGGGAGTTCATCCACCCCGAGGAGGGGGTCTACGAGTTCGGCCCCGCGGACGACATCGTCGACTTCGCCGAGGCCAACGGGCAGGTCGTGCGCGGCCACACCCTGTTCTGGCACAGCCAGAACCCCGACTGGCTCGAGGAAGGCGACTACACCCCCGACGAGCTGCGCGCCATCCTCAAGGAGCACATCCACACGGTGGTCGGCCACTACGAGGGCCGCATCCAGCAGTGGGAGGTCGCCAACGAGATCTTCGACGACAGCGGGAACCTGCGCCTGCAGGAGAACATCTGGCTGCGGGAGCTGGGCCCGGAGATCATCGCCGACATCTTCCGCTGGGCCCACGAGGCCGACCCGAACGCCCAGCTGTTCTTCAACGACTACAACGTGGAGGGCATCAACGCGAAGTCCGACGCCTACTACGCGCTGATCCAGGACCTGCTCGCGCAGGGCGTGCCGGTCCACGGCTTCGGGATGCAGACCCACCTCGGCCTCCAGTACGGCTTCGACGGGCGCATGCAGCAGAACCTCCAGCGCTTCGACAACCTGGGGCTGGAGACGGCCGTCACGGAGATCGACGTCCGCGGACCGGTCGACGGCGACGACCGGATGACCGACGAGCTGCGCCGGAAGCAGGCCGACTGGTACCGCACGGCCCTCGAGGCGTGCCTGGCCGTGGAGGACTGCAACTCCTTCACCGTGTGGGGCGTGCTCGACGAGCACTCCTGGGTGCCGAACACCTTCCCCGGCTACGGGGACGCCCTGACCATGGAGGGCGACTACGAGCGCAAGCCGGCCTACGACGCCCTCCAGGAGGCCCTGGTCCGCTCGCAGCCCGGCGGCGACGCGAAGTGGGAGCACCACCCCGCGTTCCGCTGAGCCGATCGCCCGGCCCCGGCCGGAGCGCGACGGGGCCCGCTCGTGCGAGCGGGCCCCGTCGTCGTCCCCGGACGGGAGCGGGTCAGCGCCGGTCGATCCAGCGGGCCGGCGAGTCGTAAATGGCCTCGAGGGCCGTGGCGGCCGCGCCGGTCAGGGCGGGATGGGCCTCCGCGGCGGAGCGCTGGATCTCGACGGGCCCCACCTCCGCCGTGAGCGCGTGCGCCTCCAGGACCTCGCGCAGCACGGGCTCCAGCTCCGGGGCGATCGGGGCGAAGTACCCGGAGAGCACGACCGTCGACAGGTCCAGGACGTTCATCGAGTTCGCGAGCACCACGCCGAGGGGCCGCCCGATCATCTCCATGACCGCCTCCCGGCTCTGCAGCCGCTCCGCCGTGGCCGCCACGAGGTCCTCGATCCGGACGTCCTCCGGCAGGCCGGTCCGGCCCCGCAGCGCGTGGTAGCTGGCGTAGGCCTCGAGGCAGCCGCGCCGCCCGCACCGGCACAGCTCCCCGCCGGGGGTGATCGTGACGTGGCCCAGTTCCCCCGCCCAGCCGTGCTCACCGCGGAGGATGCGCCCCTCCAGGACCACGGCGCCGCCGATGCCGGTCTGGCCGTGCAGGAAGAGGAAGGACGCGCCCGGCCGGCGCAGGACCTCGGTGCGCGCGGCGAGCATGCTGTCGTTGCCGGCGGTGAGCCCCGGGCCCCGGAACGCCGGGTGCTCCCGGAGCCGCTCGACCAGCGGGACGTCCTGCCAGGCGAGGTTGGGGGCGGAGAGCACGGTGGCGCGGTCCGTGGAGAGCCGGCCGGGGACCGAGACGCAGATCCCGGCCACGGGCACGTCCCGGCGGGGCGCCAGGGCGGTGTCCAGCAGACCGGCCAGCACGGAGGCGACCTCGTCCACGGACGCCCCGGCGAAGGCCCCGAAACGGGACTCCTCGTGCAGGACGCGGCCGCCGAGATCCGTGACGAGGCACGCGAGGTGGTCGGCGGCGATCTCCAGGCCCACGCCCAGCACGGTCCCCCGGGCCACGGTCAGGGGGATCGTCGGCCGCCCGGACACCCGCGCGGCCGCCTGCCGGCCCTCGACGAGCAGACCCGCCTCGAGCAGCTCCTGCACCAGTTTGGACACGGTGGGCTTCGTGAGCCCGGTGAGCTTGGCGAGCGCGGCGCGCGAGACCGGCGCGTCCGCCCCGGCGACGGCGCGCAGCACGGTGGAGAGGTTGTGCTCCCGCAGGTGGCTCGACTGCACGGACGACTCTCCTCTGGTGCCGAGAGGACCGGGTCCGGCGCGGATCCCGGCCGACCGGACGGCAGAAAATCCGCCGGCGGTCTTCCCCCACGGTATCCCAGCTCCTATAGTAAGTAACGGAAACTAACCAACTGGGAAAGGACCTCCGATGCCCACCTCCTCCCCCGCGACCTCCCTCGCCCCGTCACTCACCCCGTCCCCCGCGGACAAGTTCTCCTTCGGCCTGTGGACCGTGGGCTGGGCCGCCCGCGACCAGTTCGGCACCGCCTCCCGGCCCGAGCTCGACCCCCTCGAGTCCGTGCGCAAGCTCAAGGAGCTCGGCGCCTGGGGCTTCACCTTCCACGACAACGACCTGATCCCCTTCGACGCCACCGAGGCCCAGCGCGAGAAGCTGATCGGGCAGCTGAAGCAGACCATGGACGAGACCGGCATGGTCTGCGAGATGGTCACCACGGACACCTTCGCGGAGCCGATCTTCAAGGACGGCGCGTTCACGTCCAACGACCGGCGGGTCCGGCGCTACGGCCTGCGCAAGGTGCTCCGCAACGTGGACCTCGCCGCCGAGCTCGGCGCCACGACCTTCGTGATGTGGGGCGGGCGCGAGGGCACCGAGTACGACTCCTCCAAGGACCTCTACGCCGCCCTGGACCGCTACGCCGAGGGCATCGACACCGTGGCCGGGTACATCAAGTCCCAGGGCTACGACATGCGCATCGGCCTCGAGCCGAAGCCCAACGAGCCCCGCGGCAACATCTTCCTGCCGACCATCGGGCACGCCCTCGCGTTCATCGACCGGCTCGAGAACGGGGACGTCGTGGGCGTGAACCCGGAGACCGGGCACGAGCAGATGGCCACGCTGAACTACACGCACGGCCTCGCCGAGGCGCTGTGGTGCGAGAAGCTGTTCCACATCGACCTCAACGGGCAGAACGGCCCGATGTACGACCAGGACCTGGTGTTCGGCCACGGCAACCTGATCAGCGCCTTCTTCACGGTGGACCTGCTGGAGAACGGGTTCCCGTCCCTGCCGGGCGCCTACCAGGGGGCCCGGCACTTCGACTACAAGCCCTCCCGCACCGAGCACCTCGACGGCGTCTGGGACTCGGCCGCGGCGAACATGCGGATGTACCTGCTGCTGAAGGAGCGGGCGGTGGCCTTCCGCCAGGACCCCGACGTCCAGGAGGCCATGGAGCAGTCCGGCATCCTCGAGCTCGGCGAGCCGACCCTCGCCGAGGGCGAGGACCTCGAGGCGTTCCTCGCCGACCGCAGCGCCTACGAGGACCTCGACCTGACGGGCCCGTCGGAGCGCAACTACGGCTTCGTGCGCCTGCACCAGCTCGCCGTCGAGCACCTCATGGGCGCCCGGGGCTGAGACACCCGGGGCCGGCACCCACCCCCTCCGGGGTGCCGGCCCCGTCCCGGCCCGGTCCGGCGCACATCCCCCCCTGCGCCGGGCCGGGCACTGCGCGTCCCGTCCCGCGGCGCCCTCGCCGCTCCGTCCCGACCCCGCACCGAGGTTCTTCATGGCACGCACCACCGTCCTGGGCATCGACTCCTCCACCCAGTCCACCAAGGCGCTCCTCGTCGACGCCGGCACCGGCGAGGTCCTCGCGCAGCGCCGCGCCCCCCACCCGGACGGGACCGAGGTGGACCCCCGGGCCTGGCTCGCCGCGCTCGACGACGCCGCCGGGCCCTTCCTCGCGGAGGCCGCCGCGGTCTCCGTCGGGGGCCAGCAGCACGGGATGGTCGCCCTCGACGAGCACGACGCCGTGGTGCGCGACGCCCTGCTGTGGAACGACACCCGCTCGGCGCCGCAGGCCCGCCGGCTCGTCGAGGAGATGGGCGGTGCGGCCGCCTGCGCCGAGGAGCTCGGCAGCGTGCTGGTCGCGTCCATGACGTCCACCAAGCTGCGCTGGATGGCGGAGCACGAGCCGGAGCACGCCGCCCGCACCCACCGGGTGCTGCTGCCCCACGACTACCTGTCCCACCACCTCGACGCCGGCCGGTCGTCCTTCTTCACCGACCGCGGCGACGCCTCCGGGACCGGCTACTTCTCCACGCGCACCGGCGCCTGGGACCACGCCCTCGTGGAGCAGGCGCTCGGCCACGACCTCGAGCTCCCGCAGGTGGCCGCCGCCCCGAACGCGGTCATGGGCCGCACGGCCGCGGGGGCGGTGCTCGCGGCCGGCACGGGCGACAACATGGCCGCCGCGCTGGGCGTCACGCTCGGCCCCGGCGACGTGTCCCTGTCGATCGGCACCTCCGGGGTCGCGGCCATGGTCTCGGAGACCCGCACCGCGGACCCCAGCGGGCTGGTGACCGGCTTCGCCGACGCCACCGGCCGCTACCTGCCCATGGCCACGACCCTCAACGCCGCCCGGATCCTGGAGTTCGGGGCCCGGGTGCTGGGCGTCGACCACGCGGGCCTCGCCGAGCTCGCCCTCGCGGGCCATCCCGGGGCGGGCGGCGTCACCCTGCTCCCCTACCTCGACGGGGAGCGCACGCCCGACCGGCCCGAGGCCCGCGCCACCCTGCACGGGATGTCCTCGCGCACCGGCCGGGAGGACATCGCCCGGGCCTGCGTGGAGGGCCTGCTCTGCTCCCTCGCCGACGGCGTGGCCGCGCTCGAGCGGGCCACCGGCACCGCTGCGGAGCGGATCCTCCTGATCGGCGGCGGCGCGCAGTCCGAGGCGGTGCGCCGGCTCGCCCCGGCCGTGCTCGGCCGTCCCGTGCTCGTCCCCGCCCCGGCGGAGTACGTGGCCCTCGGTGCCGCCCGGCAGGCCGCCTGGGCCCTCTCGGGCGAGGACGAGCCCCCGGCCTGGGCGCTCGCCGGCGCCCGGCAGTACGAGGCGGAGCCGACGCCCGGGGTCCTGGAGGCCTACCGCACGCTGCGCGATCGGACCGCCGGCTGGTCCCGGCCCCCGGCCGGCGCCCACCCCCAGCGGTGAGACCGGCCCGCGGTCCGGCGGGGCGCCGCCCGACGGGCGGGAGACCACCGTCCGCACCCCGGCCGCCCCGGTCGGTCTGAGCCCGCGGGCGCTCGACCTCGGCGCCGCGGTCCGGGCCCCGCACCTGCCCGGCCGGACCGGTCAGCCCAGCGCCTCCTCCAGCGCGGCCAGCACCTCGGACGCGCTCCCGGCGTCGAGGAGGGCCCGCCGGCAGGACTCCCCGGCCAGGGCCTCGGAGAGCTCGGCCAGCAGCTCCAGGTGCTCCTCCCCGGAGCGCTCCTCCGGGAGGGAGATCAGGAAGACCAGGTGGACCGGTTCGCCGTCCAGCGCGTTCCACTCCACGCCGTCCCGGCTGCGGGCGAACGCGATCATCGGCCGCTCGGCACCGGCGGACTTGGCGTGCGGCAGGGCCACGCCGTTGCCCACCCCGGTGGACCCCTCCTCCTCCCGGGCCAGGGCCGCCGCGACGGTGCTGTCGGCGTCGTACGCCCGCCCCGTGTGCGCGCCGAGCTCGGCGAGCTGCCGGATGACGCCGTCCCGGTCCGCCCCGCGGACGTCCAGGAGCACGGTCGACTCGCTCAGGTGGTCCAGGACGGAGCCGGAGCGCCCCGGGGAGTCGTCCTCGGCGCGGGAGGTCCTGTCGCTCATGTGCTGTCCCATCGGTGGAGGTGGACGGGCGGCGCGGTCCCACCGCGCTGCCCGCGGCACCGCTGCGCCCTCGTGCGGGCCAACCTACGGCGGCCGGGCCCCGGCGTCCACCGATCCGCGCGGATTCCGATCCCGACGGCAAATATTGTTGAACAATCCTGGGGGACAGGGCATGCTGGAGGGACCGACGTGACAAGGAGCACAGCATGCCCCCCTCCGACATCGACCTCAACGCGGACTGCGGCGAGTCGCTCAGCGCCTGGGCCATGGCCGGCGACGAGGCCGTCCTGCACGTGGTCACCAGCGCCAACGTGGCCTGCGGCTTCCACGCGGGGGACCCGACGGTCGCCCGCCGGACCTGCACCGTGGCCGCCGAGCAGGGCGTGGCCGTGGGCGCGCAGGTCTCCTACGACGACCTCAAGGGCTTCGGCCGCCGCTTCATCGCCGTGCCCCGGGCGGAGCTGACCGACCAGCTGGTGTACCAGATCGGCGCCCTCCAGGCCCTGGCCCGCGCCTCGGGCACCGGGGTGAGCTACGTCAAGCCGCACGGCGCCCTGTACAACGCGATCGTCCACCACGAGGAGCACGCAGGAGCGGTGGTGGACGCCGTGCGCGACGTCGACGACGCCCTGCCCCTGCTGGTGCTGCCCGGCTCCGAGATCGAGCGCCAGGCGCGGGCGGCCGGGCTGCGCACGGTCCGCGAGGCCTTCGCCGACCGCGGCTACACGCCGCAGGCCACGCTCGTGCCCCGCACCGAGGCCGGCGCCGTCCTGCACGACGCCGACGAGATCGCCGCCCGCGTGGTGCGGATGGCCGTCGAGGGCGTGGTCGAGGCCGTCGACGGCTCCCTCGTGGCGGTGGACGCCCAGAGCATCTGCGTGCACGGGGACACCCCCGGGGCGCTGGCCATCGCCGAGCGCGTGCGCCGCGCCCTCGAGGAGGCCGGTCTGCGGGTCGGGAGCTTCCTGTGAGCGGGCCGGCCCCCGCGGGGCCCCGCCGGGTCCGGCCGCTCGGCCCGCGGGCGGCGCTGGTCGAGTGCGCCGACCTGCACGACGCCGTGGCGGTGCACGCCCGGCTCGCCGCCGCGGACCTGCCCGGGCTCGTGGACTGCGTGGCCGGCGCGGAGACCGTGGTGGTGCGCGCGAGCACCACCGATGCGCTGCGGGGAGTCGTCCGCGCCGCCCGCGCCGTCCCCCGCGGGAGCGCCGGGGCCGGCGGGGCCCGCACCGTGACCATCGACGTCGTCTACGACGGCGAGGACCTCGAGGCGGTCGGCGAGCTCACGGGCCTCGGCGCGGACGGGGTGGTCCGGTTCCACACCGGGCAGGCGTGGACGGCCGCCTTCGCCGGCTTCGCGCCCGGCTTCTTCTACTGCGTGGGCGAGGACGGTCCCGACGTCCCGCGCCGGAGCACGCCGCGCACCGCCGTCCCCGCCGGCTCGGTGGCCCTGGCCGGCCGGTTCTCCGCCGTCTATCCCCGCAGCTCCCCCGGCGGCTGGCAGCTCATCGGCCGCTCCGCGGCCCGGATGTTCGACCTCGACCGCGAGGACCCCGCGCTGCTGCGCCCCGGGGACCGGGTGCGCTACCGGCCCGTGCGCGAGCTCGTGGAGGTCGCCGCGACCGCAGCCCGGACCGCCCCGGTGCGGGGGCCCCACCTGACGGTCGGCGCCCCCGGGCTGCAGACCCTCGTCCAGGACGGCGGCCGGGCGGGCTCCGCCGCGCTGGGCGTGTCCCCCTCGGGCGCGCTCGACGCCACCGCCGCCGGATCGGCCAACCGGCTCGTGGGCAACGGCGCGGGGGCGGCGGTGCTGGAGCACCTGCTCGGCGGGCTCGAGCTGACCGCCCACGGGGAGCACGTCCTGGCGGTCACCGGCGCGCGGGCGGCGCTGACGGTCACGGGCCCGGCCCCGTGGCGGCCCCCGCCCGGCACCCCCTTCGCCCTGCGCGACGGCGAACGGCTGGCCGTCGGCACCGTGACGGCCGGGGCGCGGGTCTACGTGGGCGTCCGCGGCGGGATCACGGTCCCGCCGGTGCTGGGCAGCCGCTCCGCGGACACGCTCGCGGGGCTGGGCCCGGCCCCCCTGGCCGCCGGCGACGCCCTGCCGGTCGGACCGGAGCCGGGCACCGCCGTCCGGCCTCCCGAGCCGGCGCCCGCCCCGGCCGCGGTGCCCGCGGTCCGCGTGGTCCCGGGCCCCCGCGACGACTGGTTCACCCCCGCCGCCGTGGCCTCCTTCTTCGCGCAGGAGTGGGAGCTGACCGCGTCCTCCGACCGCGTGGGCGCCCGGCTCTCCGGCGAGCCGCTGGAGCGGGTGCGCACGGACGAGCTGCCCAGCGAGGGGACCGTGCCCGGCTGCGTCCAGGTCCCGCCCGCGGGCCTGCCGGTCGTCCTGCTGCAGGACGCACCCACCACCGGCGGCTACCCCGTGCTCGGGGTGGTGCACCCGGAGGACCTCGCCGTGCTCGCCCAGCTGCGCCCCGGCGGGCGCCTGCGCTTCGTCCGGCTGCCGGCGCCCGATCTCGGCCCGCCGCCCGCGGAGGACCCCGGGCCCGCCACCGCGCAGGCCGAACCCGACAGCACCGCCACCAGCACGTCCACCGACATGTCCACCGACATGTCCACCGACACCTCCCGGGAGTAGCACCGTGCGCAAGATCCTGATCGCCAACCGCGGGGAGATCGCCGTCCGCGTCGTCCACGCCTGCGCCGAGGCCGGCCTCGAGTCCGTGGCCGTCTACGCCGACCCCGACGCCGACGCCCCGCACGTCCTCCTGGCCGACGAGGCGTACGCCCTGGAGGGCACCTCGGCCGCCGAGACCTACCTGGACGGGGACGAGGTGCTCGCGATCGCGCGCCGGTGCGGCGCCGACGCCGTGCACCCGGGCTACGGGTTCCTCTCCGAGAACGCCGGGTTCGCCCGGGCGGTGATCGAGGCCGGCCTCACCTGGATCGGCCCCTCCCCCGAGACGATCGTGCTGCTGGGGGACAAGGTCGCCGCCCGCGAGATCGCCCGGCGCGCGGGCGCCCCGCTCGTGCCGGGCAGCGACGGCCCGGTCGAGTCGCCGGAGGACGCCCGGGCCTTCGCGCAGGAGCACGGCCTGCCGGTGATCGTGAAGGCCGCCCACGGCGGCGGGGGCCGCGGCATGCGCGTGGTCCGGGAGCTCGACGAGGTCGAGGACGCCTTCCGCTCGGCCGCCCGCGAGGCGCAGAGCGCGTTCGGCCGCGGCGAGTGCTTCGTGGAGCGTTTCCTGGACCGCCCGCGGCACGTGGAGGCGCAGGTCGTGGCCGACTCCCACGGCCACGTCGTCGTGCTCGGGACCCGGGACTGCTCCCTGCAGCGCCGCCACCAGAAGCTCGTCGAGGAGGCCCCCGCGCCGTTCCTCTCGGACGACCAGCGCGAGCGGATCGCGGCCGCCGCCGAGGGCATCTTCCGGGAGGCCGGGTACGTGGGGGTGGGCACCGCCGAGTTCCTCGTGGCCCCGGACGGGCTGATCTCCTTCCTGGAGGTCAACACCCGGCTCCAGGTGGAGCACCCGATCACCGAGGAGGTCTACGGCGTGGACCTGGTCCGCGCCCAGCTGACCGTGGCCGCCGGGGACCCGCTGCCCGTGCTCGAGACCCCGGTCCCGCGCGGGCACGCGTTCGAGTTCCGGATCAACGCCGAGGACCCCGGCCGCGGCTTCCTGCCCTCCGGGGGCACGGTCGAGGCCGTCGACACCCCGACCGGCCCGGGCGTGCGCGTGGACTCCGGGGTGCACCGCGGCACCCGGGTGGCCACGACCTTCGACTCGCTGCTGCTCAAGCTCGTCGTCAGCGCACCCACCCGCGAGCAGGCGCTCGTGCGGGCCCGCACCGCCCTGCGCGAGCTGCGGGTGCACGGCGTGGCCACCACGGTCCCGTTCCACCGCGCCGTGCTGGACGCCCCCGCCTTCGCCGGGGGCGAGGGGCTCGGGGTGTGGACCACGTGGATCGAGGACGAGTTCGCCGGCCGGCTCGCCCCGGACGCCGAGTACGCCCGCGCGGACGAGCCGGGCCGCACCCGCTTCACGGTGGACGTGGACGGGCGGCGCGTGAGCATCGGGATCCCCGACGCCCTCGCCGCGGCCCTGGGCTCCGCCCCCGCGGCGTCGGAGGCCGCCCCCGCGGGGGCGCAGCCCGCCGACGACGGCGCCGTCACCGCGCCCTTCGCGGGCACGCTCGTCTCGTGGCTGGTGGCCGAGCAGGACGACGTCGAGGCGGGCCAGGACGTCGCCGTGCTGGAGGCCATGAAGACCGAGACCCGGGTGTCCGCGCCGCGGGCCGGCACGGTCCGGGAGCTCGCGGTGGGACCGGGGGACGCGGTGACCGCCGACCAGGTGCTGGCCCGCCTCTCCTGACCGGGCTCCGTCCCCGGGGTGCCCGGACCTCCCCGGGGGCTCACTCGGGGAGCAGCTCCTCGAGGGGCGGGGCCTCCTCGATGAGTCCGTGCTGGACGGCGAGGTCCGCGAGCTCCTGCACGGACTGCCGGTTCACCTCGGTGGGGTAGGCGGGCAGGACGAGCTGGTCGATCAGCTCCTCGTCGAGCTGCGTGTAGCTGGGCAGCACGGCCCGGACCTCGTCGGGGTTGTCCTGCGCGAACTGCAGCGACTTCTCGATGGCGGCCCGGAACGCCTCGACGGTCTCGGGCTCCTGGGCCAGCACGTCCTCGGTGGTGAAGTACACGGCCACCGTCAGGTCCTCGATCGGGAACGCGTAGTTGGAGACCGCCGAGCGCGCCCCGTCCTGCATGGCGATGGTCCGGAACGGCTCGATCGAGCCGATCGCGTCCACCTCGCCCCGCTCCAGGGCCGCCGGCATGTCGGGGAGCGGGACCTCGACGAACTCGACGTCCCCGGGGTCCCCGCCCTGCGCCTCGATGGCCGCGCGGATGGTGGTGTCGCTGATGTTGTTCAGGGTGTTCACCCCGACGGTCCTGCCCTGCAGGTCCGCGGCGTCCTGGATGTCGCTGTCCTCGCGCACCAGGACGTCGGCGAAGTCCTCGCCCTGGACCCCGGTGGAGTTGTTGGCGTTGGCGATGATCTGCAGCGGCAGCCCCTGGGACCGGGCGACGATCAGCGACGTCACGTTGCTGAAGCCGAAGTCCATCTCCCCGCTGACCACGGACGGGACGATGGCCGCACCGCCCTGGGCCTGGGTGATGTCGAGCTCCAGGCCCTCCTCCTCGAAGAAGCCCTGCTCGATCCCGAGGTAGAGGGGTGCCACGTCGGTGCTCGCGATGACGCCCACGCCGACCCTGGTCAGCTCGCCGTCCCCGGCCGCTCCGCCGCCGGACTCCCCTCCCCCGCACGCGGTCACCGTCAGGACGGCCGCCGTGGCGAGTGCTGCACCGGTCTTCTGCATCGAAGCCTCCAGGGAGTGGGTCGGACGTCCTGACAGCGTAGAGGACGGCCTGGTCCGCCACCAGGGTGCCGCCGCACGGCCGGGCGCCCCCGGGATGTCAGGATGGGGATCGATGAACACCGTGCAGAACGAGTTCCTGACGACGGCCGTCGCCCAGGCCGGGCCTGCCCCGCAGGGCGAGGCCATCCCGTGGGCGGTGGACGTGCTGCGCCAGGGCGTCGTGGCCGGCCGGCTGCCGCCCGGGACCCGGCTCTCGGAGGCCCGGGTCAGCGAGGCGCTGCGGGTCTCCCGCAACACCCTGCGCGAGGCGTTCACGATCCTGGTCGGGGAGAACCTGCTGGTGCGGGTGCCCAACCGCGGCGTCTCGGTGGCCCGGCCCGGCGCGGACGACGTGCGGGAGATCCACCGGGTGCGGCTCGCGCTGGAGACCTCGGCGCTGCGCTGGTCGGACCCGGTCCCGCAGCCGGGCCTGCACGCCGCCGTCGAGGACGGCCGCGCCGCCCGCGACCGCCGGGACGTCACCGGCATGGCCGACGCGAACCAGCAGTTCCACCGCGGCGTGGTGGAGCTGGCCGGCTCGCCGCGCCAGGATGAGCTGATGTCCCGGACCCTCGCGGAGATGCGACTGGTGTTCTACTCCATGCGCCAGGACCCGTCCTTCCACGCGCCCTGGATCGAGCGCAACGCCCGGATCCTCGAGCTCTTCGAGCAGGGCCGGCGCGAGGAGGCCGCCGTGCAGATGCACGACTACCTGGAGGCCTCCCGGCAGCAGCTGCTGGACGTCCTGGAGGGCCCCGCGCCGGCCGCGCTCAGGGGACCTGGTACTGCCAGTCGGGCAGGTCGGTGACCAGCATGTGGCCCGGGGCGTGGCCGAGGGCGAACGGCACCCCGGACTCGAGCACCGCCGCCTGGGGCGTCACCCCGCAGGCCCAGAACACGGGGACGTGGCCGTCCGGGATCTGCACCGCGTCCCCGTAGTCGGGGGCCCCGAGGTCCCGGATGCCCAGCTCCTGCGGGGCGCCGACGTGCACCGGGGCGCCGTGCACGGCGGGATAGCGGGAGGTGATGCGCACCGCGTCGGCCACCCGGGAGGCGGGGATCGCCCGCATGGACACGACCAGCGGGCCGGACAGCCGCCCGGCGGGCGCGCACGGGACGTTCGTGCGGTACATCGGGACGTTGACGCCCTGGTCGATGTGGGCGATCGGGATCCCGGCCTCCTGCAGGGCCGCCTCGAAGGTGAAGCTGCAGCCGAGGGCGAAGGTCACGAGGTCCTCGCGCCACACGTCCAGCAGGTCGGTGCGGGTGCCCGCCGCCTCTCCGTCCCGGTAGACGGTGTAGAGGGGGACGTCGGTGCGGACGTCGCCGCCGCCCAGCAGCGGCCCGGTCACCTCGCCGGCCTCGAGCACGCCGAGCACCGGGCACGGCTTGGGGTTGCGCTGGGCGAAGAGCAGGACGTCGAAGGCCCAGTCCGCGGGGACGACGATCAGGTTGGCCTGCGCGAAGCCGTCGCACCAGCCCGACGTGGGCGTGACCAGGCCGCTGCGGAACATCGCCCGGGCGGCGCCCGGGGCCAGGGCGGCCCGGTCCCGCCGGGCCTGCGTGCTGTCCGGTCCCACGGCGATCACGCCCACAGCGCGGCGATGCCGCTGAGGGACTGGTAGCCCAGGAAGATGGTGAGCAGCCACACCACGGTGCCGATCAGCGCGAGCCACTTGGGGTACTCGTAGCCGCCCAGCAGGTCCCGCCGGCGCCAGGCCACCCACAGCAGCACCGCGAAGCCCAGCGGCAGGATGAGCCCGTTGACGGCGCCCGCCACGATGAGCAGCGTGGACGGCGCCTGGCCGAGCAGGGCGAACACGGTGGCCGAGACCAGGATGAAGGCGATGGTCATCAGGTTCCGGGTGCGCGGCTTCGTCCGGGAGGTGGTGAGGAAGGACACCGAGGTGTAGGCGGCGCCGATGACCGAGGAGATGGACGCGGCCCACAGGATGACCCCGAACAGGCGCAGGCCGACCTCCCCGGCGGCGGAGCGGAACGCCTGGGCGGCGAGGTTCTCGCCCGTGAGCTGGGCGCCGCCGGCGACCACCCCGAGGATCGCCAGGAACAGCAGGAAGCGCATGACCCCGGTGAGCACGATGCTCACCACGGAGCTGCGGGAGATCTGCTTGACGCTCTCCACGCCGGTGATCCCGGCGTCGACGATGCGGTGGGCGCCCGCGTAGGTGATGTACCCGCCCACGGTCCCGCCGATGAGGGTCGTGATGATCAGGAAGTCCACGTTCTCGGGCAGCACCACGTTGCGCAGCGCCTCCCCCACCGGGGGCCGCGAGACGAACGCGACGTAGCTCGTCACGAGGATCATGAGCACGCCGAGGACCACCACGATCCGGTCCAGGGCCACGCCCGCGCGCTTGCTGACGAACACGCCCACCGCGATCAGCGCCGTGATGATGCCTCCCCAGGTGGGGTCGAGGCCGAGCAGCGCGTCGAGGCCGAGCCCGCCGCCGGCGGTGTTGCCGATGTTGAAGACGAGCCCGCCGGTGGCCACGAGCGCGGCGATGAACCAGCCGAGGCCCGGCAGCACGCGGTTGCCGAGCTCGTGCGCCTTGAGCCCGGAGACGCCGATGATCCGCCACACGTTCAGCTGCACCGCGATGTCGACGACGATGGAGATGACGATGGCGAACGCGAAGGCGGCGCCCAGCTGCACGGTGAAGTTCGCGGTCTGGGTGATGAACCCGGGGCCGATGGCGCTGGTGGCCATCAGGAAGAGGGCGCCGAGCAGGGCGGAGCGGTTCACGGCCCGCATCGCCGCGGGGCTGCTGACGGCGCCGCGGCCCTCCGGGACGGGCGGGACGGGGGGCGGAGCTGGACATGCGGCCTCCTCGGGACGGGGGCGACCTGCGCCGGGGCACGGCGCCGGCCACCCTGGACGTGGCCGCGGTCACTCTCGTGCCAGTGTAGTGATTGTTGAACAATCTGAACAGGGCCTCCGCCGCTTCTCCGCCTGGACACGCAGTGGCCCCCGGGACAGGCTGGGTCCGGATCCCCGCCCATCGACGACCGGGAGCAGCGCATGCACGACGACGGGTCCGCGGGTGCCGTGGACGTCCTGCTCCCGGCGCCGGCGTCCCCCGGGTTCCTCCGGGACTTCCTGGCCTCCCAGGCCGTGCCCGGGTGCGACGACCTCGCGGGCGGCGCCCACCGGCGCCCCGTCGTGGCGGACGGAGCGGTCCGCACGGTGACGGTCGACTGGAGGGGCCTCACTCCGGCCGGTCTGCCGGTGCGCGTGGGGCCCGGGGCGGCGGAGACCCTGGAGCCCGTGCTGGAGCGGGTGCGCCGCTGGCTCGGCGAGGGCACGGAGTCCCCCGCGGCGGACCGCGCCCTGGCGGCCGACCCCGTGCTCGCCGCGGACGTGCGCGCCTGGCCCCTGATCCGGCTGCCCGGTGCACCGGACGGCTTCGAGACGGCGGTCCTGACCGTACTGGGGCAGCAGGTCTCCCTCGCCGCGGCCCGCACCTTCGCCGGGCGCCTGGTCCGCCACCACGGCACGCCCGTGACCGGCGGCGCCACCGCCTTCCCGACGGCCCGCCGGATCGCCGGGACGGACCCGGCCCGGCTGCAGCGGGACGTGGGCGTCACCACCCGCCGGGCCGCGACCGTGCACGCGCTCGCCGTGGCGGTCCGCGACGGACTCGTCCTCGACGCCCCGCCGGGACGTGCCGGCGTGCCGGCCGGGGAGGACGCCGCCGTGCTGCGCGAGCGCCTGCTGGCCCTGCCCGGCATCGGCCCGTGGACGGCCGGGTCGATCTCGCTGCGCGTCCTGGGCGACCCCGACGTCTTCCTGCCCCAGGACCTGGTCCTGCGGCGCGCGCTCGGGGCGGCCGGGGCGGCCGCCGCCGCGGCGACCGCGTCCGCCTGGAGCCCCTGGCGCAGCTACGCCGTGATGCGGCTGTGGGCCCGCGCGGCGTTCCCGGACTCGGCCGCCCTGCCCGCCGGCGGGGACCGCGCAGCGCCCGGCGGACCCGGCCCCGGAGGGTCCGGAGGGTCCGGGGCCCGCTGAGCCCGGCCGGCGGCGCGGGTCTGCCGCGCGGGCCGGCTGCTAGGCCGAGCCGGGCACGAGGTCCCGGCTCTCGGCGAAGTGGCAGGCCGCCGGGTGGCCCTGGCCGCGGTCCACGAGCTCCGGCTCCTGCTCGGCGCACACGTCCTGCGCCTTCCAGCACCGCGTCCGGAACCGGCACCCGGAGGGCGGGTTCGCGGGACTGGGCAGGTCGCCGCTGAGCATGATCCGCTCGCGCCCCCCGCGCAGGGCGGGCTCGTGGACCGGCACCGCGGAGAGCAGGGCCTGCGTGTACGGGTGGGCGGCCCGGTGGTAGATCGCGTCCCGGTCGCCCGTCTCCACCACCTTGCCCAGGTACATCACCGCGACCCGGTCGCTGAGGTGGCGCACCACCGAGAGGTCGTGGGCGATGAAGAGGAAGGACAGGCCGAACTCGTTCTGCAGGTCCTGCAGCAGATTGATGACCTGCGCCTGGACGGAGACGTCCAGGGCCGAGACCGGCTCGTCGCAGATGATCACCTCGGGGCGCAGGGCCAGGGCCCGTGCGATCCCGATGCGCTGCCGCTGGCCCCCGGAGAACTGGTGCGGGTACCGGTTGGCGTAGTCGGGCCGCAACCCCACCCGCTCCAGCAGCTCCCGGACCGTGGCCGCGCGGTCCTGCCGCGCCACGGCGTTGGGGTGCACGTCCCAGGCCTCGGCCACGATGTCCCCCACCGTCATCCGCGGGTTGAGGGACGAGTAGGGGTCCTGGAAGATGATCTGCACGTTGCGGCGGTACTCCCGCAGCTGCCGCGAGGACATCGCGGCCACGTCCCGGCCCTTGTACAGGACCTGGCCCGCGGTGGGCTGCTGCAGCGCCATGATGAGCTTCGCCACGGTGGACTTGCCGGAGCCGGACTCGCCCACGAGCCCCAGGGTCTCCCCCGGGCCGAGGGTCATGCTCACGCCGTCCACCGCCTGGACCTGGCCCACGGTCCGCCGCAGCAGCACCCCCTGGGTGAGGGGGAAGTGCTTGGTGAGCCCGCGCAGCTCCAGGAGGGGCGCGTCCGCCGTCGTCGTCGGCAGGGTGTCACTCATGCTCGAGCTCCTCGCTGTAGTGGCACGCGGCCGTCCGGCCCGGCACGACCTCGCGCAGCACCGGGACGTCCGCGGCGCAGTCCTTGCCCGGTGCCGCCGTCCGCCCGAACCGGGCCATGGGGCAGCGCGGGTGGAACGCGCAGCCGGCGGGGAGGTCCGGCGGGGTCCCGGCGATGGGCAGGAGCCGCTCGCCCTGGGACTCGAGGCTGGGCATCGAGGACATCAGCCCCCGGGTGTAGGGGTGCAGGGGCGCCGAGAGCACCTCGTCGACCGTGCCGTTCTCCACGATGCTGCCCGCGTACATCACCGCCACCCGGTCGGCGACCTCGTTGACCACCCCCAGGTCGTGGGTGATGAGGATGACGCCCATCCCGGTCTGCGTGCGGAGCTCGGTGAGCAGGTCCATGATCTGGGCCTGGACGGTGACGTCGAGCGCGGTGGTCGGCTCGTCGGCGATCAGGATGTCCGGGTCCAGGGCGATGGCCATCGCGATCATCACGCGCTGGCGCATGCCGCCGGAGAACTGGTGCGGGAAGTCGCCCACGCGCTCCCGGGCCGCGGGGATCCCCACGCGCTCCATGAGCTCGATCGCCCGGGCCTTCGCCTCCTGCCGGGAGGCGCCCCGGTGGGCGCGGAACAGCTCGCCGATCTGGTGGCCCACGGAGAAGACCGGGTTCAGCGCGGAGAGGGCGTCCTGGAAGACCATGGCGATGCCCGGCCCCCGCACCGCCCGCTGGTCCCGGCGGCTCATGCCCAGCAGGTCCTCGCCGTGGAAGCGGATCTCGCCGTGCGTGATGCGGGCGGGCGGGATGTCGAGGATGCCCATGACGGCCTGGGCGCTGACGCTCTTGCCGGAGCCGGACTCCCCGACGATCGCGAGGGTCTCGCCGGCCCGGACGGTGTAGCTGATCCCGTTGACGGCCCGGACGGTGCGCCGGCGGGAGCGGAACTCCACCGCGAGGTCGTCGACCTCGAGCACGGGGCCCGCCGCGCCGCCCGGCGGCGCGGGCACGGGGGCGGGGGTGGGAGCGGGGACGGAGGAGGGTGTCATCGGCGCAACTTCGGGTCGAGGGCGTCGCGCAGCGCGTCGCCCATGAGGATGAACGAGAGCACGGTCAGGGACAGGAACAGCGACGGGAAGAGGATCAGGTGCGGGGCGTCGCGCAGCCTGTTCTGCGCCGCGTTGATCTGCAGACCCCAGGAGATCTCGGGCAGCTGCAGGCCCACGCCCAGGAAGGTGAGCGTCGCCTCGGAGGCGATGATCGTGCCGACCGCGATGGTGGAGTAGACCAGGACGGGCGCCACGGCGTTGGGCAGGATGTGCTTGGTGAGGATCCGGCCGGTCCGCGCGCCCAGCGCCCGGGCCGCCTGGACGTAGTCGGCCTCCTTGACCCCGATCACGTTGGAGCGGACCAGGCGCATGGCCGTCATCCAGCCGAACGCGATCAGCGCGAGGGAGACCTCGAGCACCCCGCGCTCGGGCAGCACGGAGAGCAGGATGATGGCGCCCAGGATGAGCGGCAGGCCGTAGAAGATGTCGGTGATCCGGGCGAGCAGCGAGTCGAGCCAGCCGCCGTAGTAGCCGGCGAGCGCGCCCACCACCACGCCGATGGCCAGGGTGCCCAGGACGGCGAGGAAGCCGATGGCCAGGGAGATGCGCGCGCCGTGCACCACGTTCGAGTAGTAGTCGCAGCCCTGGACGTCGTAGCCGAACGGCGCCCCGGGCTGCGGGCCCTCCCCCGAGCGGCCGAGGCTGCAGGCCCGCGGGTCCACCGAGGTGAACACCTGCGGGGCGAGGGCCATCACCGCGAACACGACGAAGAGCAGGGCCCCCACCAGGAAGAAGGGGTTGCGGAGCAGGCCCTTCCAGGCGTCCCGCCACAGGCTGACCTGCTCGATGTCCCCCGCGACCGCCGCCGAGGCGATCTCGTCGGCGCGGTCGTCCACGCGGTCGGAGAAGGTCTCGTGGTGGGCGTCCCGCTCCTCGCGGACGCTCTCCGGACGCGGCTCATTCATAGCGGATCCTCGGGTCGAGGGCGGCGTAGAGGACATCGACCACCAGGTTGAAGAAGATGTAGAAGAAGACGAACAGGGTGACGATCCCGACGACGACGGCGCCCTCCTGCCGCAGCACCGCGTCGTAGACCGCCCGGCCGAGACCGGGGATGTTGAACACCGACTCGGTGACGATGGCCCCGCCCATGAGGGCGCCGAGGTCGGCGCCGATGAAGGTGACCACCGGGATGAGGCTGTTGCGCAGGGTGTGCTTGCCGACCACCGACACCTCGCTGAGGCCCTTGGCGCGCGCCGTGCGCACGTAGTCGCTCTGCAGGTTCTCCGCGAGGCTCGTGCGGGTCAGCCGGGCCACGTAGGCGAGCGAGAGCGCCGCGAGCACGAAGCCGGGCAGGACGTAGCTGTACCAGCCGTCCGAGATGCCGGCGATGGGGAACCAGCCGAGCCGTACGCCGAAGACGTACTGGGCGAGGAAGCCGAGGACGAAGACGGGGATGGACACGACCACCGTGGTGGAGACCAGCACGAGGTTGTCGAAGAAGGATCCGCGCCGCAGGCCAGCCAGCACGCCGGCGAGGATGCCGATGAGGATCTCGAAGGCCACGGCCACGAGGGCCAGCCGGGCCGTCACCGGCAGCCGGTCCACGATCGTGTCGAGGACGGGACGGCCCGAGAAGTCGGTGCCGAAGTCGCCCTGCACCAGGCCGCCCAGGTACTTGGCGTACTGGATCAGCAGCGGGTCGTCGAGGTTGTACTCGGTGCGCAGCTGCGCCTGCACGGCCTCGGACAGCGGCCGGTCGCCGGCCAGCGCCCGGATGGGATCGCCGGGCAGCGCGTAGACCATCGAGAAGATGAGCAGGGACGCGCCCAGCAGCACCGGGACGGTCAGCAGCAGACGGCGGAGGACGTACCGCCCCATGGGTCTCCTTGTGTGTGCGGAGGTGTTGCGCGGACAGGTGGGCCCGGGGCGCCCCGTGCGGGGCGCCCCGGGTCAGGGTCGGATCACTCCGAGGTGACGACGACGTCCTCGACCTCGACGCGGCCGAAGCTGTTGACGTAGACCTCCTCCACGTTCTCCGAGTGTGCGTACTGCACGAGCCCGAAGAACAGCGGCGTGGCCGGCATGTCGGCCACGAGCAGGTCCTCGGCCTCCTGGTAGGCCTGGATCGCCGCGTCGATCGAGTCGGCGGCGTTGCCCTCCTGCAGCTTGGCGTCGAACTCCTCGTTCGAGTAGAACGTCACGTTCGAGCCGGCCGGCGGCAGGGCCGCCGTGGAGTACGTCGGGCCGAGCATGTTCTCCATGACCGGGTAGTCCATGATCCAGCCGGAGCGGAACGGGCCGGTCATGCCCTTCTCGTCCTGCTTGGGCAGGTACTCCGCGAACTGGAGGTCGCCGCGCAGCTGGTACTCGACGCCCAGGTTCTCGCGGAGCTGGTTGCCGACGGCCTGCATCCACTCCTCGTGGCCGGCGCCGGCGTTGAACCACAGGTCCACGGGCTCGGACTTGTCGAAGCCCGCCTCGTCGAGCATCCGGTTGGCCTCCTCGACGTTCAGCTCGCACGCGTCGCAGGCGTCCTCGCGGTGGCCGTCGATCACGGGCGAGACGAAGGACGCGGCCGGGGTGCGGGAGCCCTGGAAGATCGCGTCGGTGATCGCCTGCCGGTCGATGGCCATGGAGAAGGCGCGGCGGACCTCCGGGTCGGCGAAGCGCTCGTCGTAGGTCGGGAAGCCGAGCGCGGTGATGTCGCCGCGCGGGGTGGTCTTGAACCGCTCGCCGAACTGGTCCTCGGCGGAGGCGATGGCGTCCGGCGGGATCTGGTCGACCACGTCGAGCGAGCCGGCCTGGAGGTCGTTGTAGGCGGTGTTGATCTCGGTGTAGACGCGGAACTCCACGGCGGCGGCCTTGGCCGGCTCGTCGCCGCCGAACTCGTCGTAGCGGGTGAGCGTGATGCCCTGGCCCTCCTGGAAGGCCTCGTCCGCCTTGAACGGGCCGTTGCCGATCGGCTGCTCGCCGAAGCCCTCGGGGTCCTCGAAGAACGCCTCCGGCATCGGGAAGAACGCGGTGTAGCCGACGGTGGTCGGCCACTGCGCGTAGGGCTCGCTGAGGGTGACCTCGAAGGTCTGCTCGTCGACGACGCGCAGGCCGGACATCTCGGTGGCGGTGGGGCTCGCGCCCTCCTCGCCCTGGAGGGCGTCGTAGCCCTCGACGTTGGAGAAGAAGTAGGAGTTGCCCTGCGCGTTCTCGCTGTTGGCCACGTAGTTCCACGAGTCCACGTAGCTCTGGGCGGTCACCGGGGACCCGTCGTGGAAGGTCCAGCCGTCCTTGAGGCTGACCGTCCACGTCGTCTGGTCCTCGGACTCGATCGACTCCGCGACGCCGGTGTAGACGGCCTCGTTGGACTCCCGGTCGTACTCGACCAGGCCGGTCCAGAGGGCGTCGACGACCTGACCGCCCTCCGTCTCGCCGGTGTTGCCGGGCAGCAGCGGGTTCTCGGGCTCCCCGATGTACACGCTGAAGGTGCCGTCGCCGCCGCCCTCGGCGGCGGTGCCCCCGCCGTCTCCCCCGCCGCACGCGGTGAGCAGCAGGGCTCCGGAGAGCGCCACTGACGTGCCCGCGATCCGCTTCGTTCTCATCGTTTCCTCCATGGGTCGATACGGGCCCGCCAGGAGTGCTGGGTTCGCAGTCCGAGGGGGACGGGGCCACGCCGGGGCGAGCACGGGGCTCGCGTCGTGGAGCACGGGGCTCCGGGTCCGACGTGACGGAGATCACCGTCCGCCGCACCCAGAAGAAGTCTATGTGGTCCGTTCGGGGGACGACAGCAGACACGCCAGGAGAAACAGGAACCGCCGGTATCAGTTACCCATTCGTAACAACAAGGCCGGGCTCCGAGCCCCCGCGGGGCGGAGGTCGGCTCAGCCGGCGACGGCCAGTCCCCCTGTCCCCGCCCCGAGAGCGGCGGAGCGCAGCACGGAGCGCACCTCGTCCAGCTCCGTCGCGGAGGCCTCGGCGAGGAGGCAGAGCGGGACGCCGTGCCGCGCCGCCCAGCGGATCTCGGCGCGCAGGGCGCCCACCGCCCGGTCCAGTGCCCAGCGCGCCGACTCGAGGGCGCCGTCGAGGGGGGCGACGTCGAGACCGATGCCCACCTCCTCGCCGGAGGCCACGGCGTCGAGGACGTGGTCGAGCGCCCACTCCGCGGCCTCCACCTCTCCCGCCGCGGTGAAGACCCGCTGGAGGAGCCCGGCGGGGTGCAGACCGAGGCCGTCGTCCTGGCGGTCGGGGGCAGCGTCGTCGGGGTGCTCCGGGAGCAGCGGGACGTGGACGGGGTCGACCGACCGGAACGCCGGCCGGGGGGACAGTGCACTGCTCATCATCGAACCTTCCTCAGGACCTGCGACCGCGCCCTCCACCCGGCGCCCGGCGCGGGTCGGAGAGGCCTGCTCCCATGGAACCAGCGACCCCGGCGGACTTCCAGAGGGGCGTCGGTGAACACGTCGCAAACGCCTTGTGACCTGGGACAATGCAAACGCGCCAAGTGGACAGGAGAGGATCCGGCTCCTAGGGTCGGAGGCGGCCCGAGGGGGATTCGGGACCGCCGCCGCACCGGGCCCCCGCCCGGGCGCACCGACGTCCGCACCGGCCCCTCCCCCGGAGGCCGGCCGGACGTCCCACCGGCCGGCCGCCCGGATCCCCGCGAGCCGCCCCGTCCGCGCGCACCCCTGCGCACCCCCGCGCACGGGCCGCACCGGTCCCCGCCGGCAGCGGTCACGATCCCCTGCGCGCCCCCGCCCCCCGGAGATCCCATGAGCCGAACGTCCGAAGCCCCCACGACCGGCACCATCAGCACGACCGTTGCGCCCCCCGCCCGCAGACCCCGCCTCATCGCCGTGGACGCTGCCCGCGGCCTGGCGCTGATCGGCATGATCGCGGTCCACATCCTGCCCGCCCACGACCCCGATACCTTCGAGCCCACCCTCCAGTGGACCCTGTTCGGCGGGCGCGCCGCGGCGCTGTTCGCCCTGCTGGCCGGGCTGAGCCTGGCGTTCTCCTCGGGCGGGCGCGCCCCGCACCGGGGCCGCGCGCTGACGGCCACCCGCGCCGGCCTGGTGGTGCGGGCCCTGCTCATCGCCGCCGCCGGGCTGGCGATCAACCAGGTCATGCCGTCCCCGGCGCCCGCGCTGGGCATCCTCGTCTACTACGGCGCGTTCTTCCTGCTCGCCGTCCCGCTGCTGGGCCTGCGGCGCCGCACGCTGGCCGCCGTCGCGGCGCTCGCCGCAGTCCTGGGCCCCGTGCTCGTGCACGTCCTCGGCCCCGCCCTGCCCCAGGCCGAGGCGGTCAACCCCACCCTCGGCAGCGCGCTCGCGGACCCGGGCGCCACCCTGGCCCAGGTGCTGCTGACCGGGACCTACCCGGCCGTGCCCTACCTGACGTACCTCTGCGCCGGTCTGCTCCTCGGCCGGACCGACCTGCACGAGGTCGTGGTGCGGGTCCGGATCGCCGTGGCCGGCGTGGTCCTGGCGCTCGGGGCCTGGTTCGTCTACTGGGTGCTGGTCCTGCAGGCCGGCGGCTACGACCAGCTGCTGCGGCACACCCCGTGGCTGAGCGAGGACCAGGTCGACGAGATCCTCGTCTGGGGCCCGAGCCCGGACCTGCCCACCTCCACGTGGTGGTGGCTGCTCACCCCCGGACCGCACAGCAACACCCCGGTGACGCTGCTCATGGACCTGGGCACCGGCCTGGCCGTGCTGGGGCTCTTCCTGCTCGTCGCGCGCCCGAACCGGCTGTGGACCACCCTGGGCGCCATGGGGGCCCGCACCCTGACCCTGTACTCGGCCCACCTGCTCGCCCTGGCCACGACGCTCCACTACGAGGACCGCGTGCTCTGGTTCGCCGTGCACGTGGCCGTGGCCGCCGGCTTCGCCGTGCTCTGGCAGGCGACGTTCGGTCAGGGACCGCTCGAGCGGGTGATCGCGGCCGCCGTCCGGGGCACCCGCCGCCTGGTCCTGGGCACCCCTTCCCGGACGGCGGAGTCCCCGCGGGCCTAGCGGAGTCCCCACGGGACCAGCGGGTTCCGCGCGCCGGCGGCGCCTGCGTCCGCGCCGCCCGCCGGTGTGGCTCCTGACACACCGGCGGGCTATGCTCCTGACATGTCACGATTCAGTCCCCTGGAGTGGCCGGTCCTCCGGCAGATCCGTTCGGGCGACCTGCTCGGTCGCGGACCGGCGGTGACCTCGGAGCGCACCCGGACGACGAGCCCGCGCACGACCACCGCGGACCGGGTCGTGCAGAGCGTCTGCCCGTACTGCGCGGTCGGCTGCGGCCAGCGGGTGTACGTCAAGGACGAGAAGGTCGTCCAGATCGAGGGCGACCCGGACTCGCCGATCTCCCGCGGACGCCTGTGCCCCAAGGGCGCGGCCAGCGAGCAGCTGGTCAACGCCCCCGGCCGGCAGACCGAGGTGCTCTACCGTGCGCCCCGGGCCACCGAGTGGCAGCGGCTGGACCTCGGCACCGCCCTCGAGATGGTGGCCGACCGCGTCCTCGAGGCCCGCCGCAACGGCTGGCAGGACGCCGACGAGCAGGGCCGTCCGCTGCGCCGCACGATGGGCTTCGCCGCCCTGGGCGGCGCCACGCTGGACAACGAGGAGAACTACCTCATCAAGAAGCTCTTCACCGCCGCGGGAGCGATCCAGATCGAGAACCAGGCCCGTATTTGACACTCCGCCACGGTTCCCGGTCTGGGAGCCTCGTTCGGACGTGGCGGTGCCACGCAGTCCCTGCAGGACATGGCCAACGCCGACTGCATCGTCATCCAGGGCTCCAACATGGCCGAGTGCCACCCCGTGGGCTACCAGTGGGTGACGGAGGCCAAGGCGCGCGGCGCCCGGGTCATCCACGTCGACCCGCGCTTCACCCGCACCTCGGCGGTCGCTGACAAGCACGTCCCGATCCGGGCCGGCTCGGACATCGTCCTGCTCGGCGCCCTGGTCAACCACGTGCTCACCCACGACCTGTGGTTCGAGGAGTACGTGCGCGCCTACACCAACGCCGCCACGCTGGTGAACGAGGACTACCGCGACGCCGAGGACCTCGACGGGCTGTTCTCCGGGTTCGACCCGGAGACCGGCCAGTACGACATGTCCACCTGGGCCTACGCCGAGAACGAGGGCGGCGCCGGGGACCACGACGGCCGGGTGGACGCACCCGCGGGCGACCCCGACCACGGCGCCGAGGAGGGGGCGGAGGCCGTGGACGAGGCCGCCGGCCAGCAGCTCGGCAGCGGCGGCGCCCCGATGGAGCACGCCCGCATGCAGCGCGACGAGACCCTGCAGGACCCCCGGACGGTGTTCCAGATCCTCAAGCGGCACTACGCGCGCTACACCCCCGAGATGGTGCAGGAGGTGTGCGGCGTCTCCCCCGAGGACTTCGCGTACCTGGCCCGCTCCATCACGGAGAACTCCGGGCGGGAGCGGACCACGTGCTTCGCCTACGCCGTGGGCTGGACCCAGCACAGCCTGGGCGCGCAGTACATCCGCACCGCGTCCATCCTGCAGCTGCTGCTGGGCAACATGGGCCGCCCCGGCGGCGGGATCATGGCCCTGCGCGGGCACGCCAGCATCCAGGGCTCGACCGACATCCCCACGCTGTTCAACCTGCTGCCCGGCTACCTGCCCATGCCGGTGGCCGGCACCCACGACACGTTCGACGACTACCTGGCCGCGATCGCGTCGAAGAAGCAGAAGGGCTACTGGGCCGAGGCCGACGCCTACACGACGAGCCTGCTCAAGGCCTGGTGGGGGGACGCCGCCACCGCGGACAACGACTGGGCCTACGACTACCTCCCGCGCCTCACCGGCGCGCACGGCACCTTCCAGACGCTGACGAAGATGCTCGACGACGAGGTGGAGGGCTACTTCCTGCTCGGCCAGAACCCCGCGGTGGGCTCCTCCAACGGCCGGATGCAGCGGATGGCCATGTCCCACCTCAAGTGGCTGGTGGTGCGGGACCTCAACCTCATCGAGTCGGCGACCTGGTGGAAGGACGGCCCGGAGATCGCCTCGGGCGAGCTCCGCACCGAGGACATCGAGACCGAGGTGTTCTTCCTGCCCGCGGCCACGCACGTGGAGAAGTCGGGCACCTTCACCCAGACCCAGCGGCTGCTGCAGTGGCGCCACCAGGCCGTGGCCCCGCCGGGCGAGTGCCAGAGCGAGCTGCAGTTCTTCTTCGAGCTGGGCCGGCGGATCCGGGAGCGGCTGGCCGGGTCCGGGGACGAGCGCGACCGCCCGCTGCTCGACCTCACCTGGGACTACCCCGTCGACGAGCACGGCGAGCCGGACCCCGAGGCGGTGCTCGCCGAGATCAACGGCCGGCACCTCACCGGCCCGGACGCCGGGAAGCCGCTGTCCTCGTACACCGAGATGCGGGCGGACGGCTCGACCTCCGGCGGCTGCTGGATCTACACCGGGGTCTACGCCGACGGCGTCAACCGTGCCGCCGCCCGCAGACCCGGCGGGGAACAGGGCCCCGCCGCGCTCGAGTGGGGCTGGGCGTGGCCGGCCAACCGTCGGCTGCTCTACAACCGCGCCTCGGCGGACCCGGAGGGCCGGCCCTGGAGCGAGCGCAAAAAGCTCGTGTGGTGGGACGAGGAGCAGGACCAGTGGGTCGGGGACGACGTGCCCGACTTCCCGCTCCACCTCGCCCCGGGCACCCGCCCCGACCCCGACTCCGGGGGCGCGGCCGCGCTCGCCGGCGACGACCCGTTCATCATGCAGGCCGACGGCAAGGGCTGGCTGTACGCGCCCAAGGGCGTGCTGGACGGGCCGCTGCCCACGCACTACGAGCCGCAGGAGTCGCCGGTCGCCAACGCCCTGTACACCCAGCAGCGCAACCCCTCCCGGGTGCTGTTCGCCCGCCAGGACAACCTCACCGCCCCGAGCGCCGGGGAGCCGGGGGCGGACGTGTACCCCTACGTGTTCACCACGTACCGGCTCACCGAGCACCACACCGCCGGCGGCATGAGCCGGTGGCTGCCGTACCTCTCGGAGCTGCAGCCGGAGATGTTCTGCGAGGTCTCCCCCGAGCTCGCCGCCGAGTGCGGGCTGGAGCCGTACGGCTGGGCCACGATCGTCTCGCCCCGGGCGGCGATCGAGGTGCGGGTGCTCGTCACCGAGCGGATGACCCCGCTCGTGGTGCGCGGGCACACCGTGCACCAGATCGGCCTCCCGTACCACTGGGGCGTGGGCGACGACGCCGTGGTCAGCGGCGACTCCGCCAACGACCTGCTGGGCCTGACCCTCGAGCCCAACGTGCAGATCCAGGACTCCAAGGTGGGCTCGTGCCACATCCGCCCGGGCCGCCGGCCGCGGGGTCCCGAGCTGCTCGACCTGGTCCTGGAGTACCAGCAGCGCGCGGGCGCCACCGTGGAGACCGGCAACACCCGGATCGACGTCCCCGGCACCGACCGGAGCACCGATCCGGGCACCGACCCGACCACCGACCCGATGAGGGAGCACTGATGGGCCAGCTGGCCGGACCGACCGATCCCACGGCCGACGCGCACTGGGAGCACGCGCACGCGCGGAAGGGCTTCTTCACGGACACCTCGATCTGCATCGGGTGCAAGGCCTGCGAGGTGGCCTGCAAGGAGTGGAACCAGAACCCCCAGGACGGGGACCTCGAGCTGCTCGAGTCCTCCTACGACAACACCGGCGCCCTGGGTGCCAGCACCTGGCGGCACGTGGCGTTCGTCGAGCAGGACAGCGAGCGGATCGAGGAGGCCCGCGAGTCCGGGCGCAAGCTCGTGAGCCTGGGCATGCCGCGCGTCGGCCCGCCCGAGGCGCGCCCGCAGCCGGCCGCCGGGGACACCACCCCGCCGAACACCGAGGAGTTCCGCTGGCTGATGTCCTCGGACGTCTGCAAGCACTGCACGCACGCCGGGTGCCTCGACGTGTGCCCCACCGGGGCGCTGTTCCGCACCGAGCACGGCACCGTGGTGGTCCAGGACGACGTGTGCAACGGGTGCGGCACCTGCGTGGCCGGCTGCCCGTTCGGCGTGATCGAGCGGCGCACCGACGGCACGGCCGCCCCGCGCACGGAGCGGGACGGGCAGCCGGGCAAGCCGGACAAGCCTGCGGTGAAGAACGTGGGCGTCGCCCAGAAGTGCACCCTGTGCTACGACCGCATGGTGGACGACCAGACGCCCGCGTGCGCGCAGACGTGCCCCACCACGTCCATCAAGTACGGCGAGCACGACGACATGGTCGAGACGGCCCGGCACCGGGTCGCCGAGCTGCACGCCCAGGGGCGCACCGAGGCGCGGCTCTACGGCGCGAACGAGCTGGACGGCGTGGGCGGCACCGGCTCGGTGTTCCTGCTGCTCGACGAGCCGGAGGTCTACGGGCTCCCGCCCGACCCGCGGGTGCCGACCGCGGACCTGCCCCGGATGTACCAGCGGGCCGGACTGGCCGCGGCGGGCATGCTCGCCGCCGCCGCCCTGGCCTTCGCGGGGGGCCGCTCGTGAGCCTGTCCGAGTTCGACGGCTACCGTCCGCCCGAGCCGCCGCGCCGCCGGCGGCGGGACGGCCCGCGCCGCCGGGGCGCCGGGCAGGGCGGCGGCGACGGCTCCCGGGAGATGCCGATGGTCCCGGAGCCGGAGTTCGGCTCCTACTACGGCCGCCCGGTGGTCAAGCCGGCGCCCTGGGGCCACGAGGTCGCCGCGTACCTGTTCCTCGGCGGCGTGGCCGGCGGCTCCGCGCTGCTGGCGCTCGGCGGTCAGCTCACGGGCCGGGCCGAGCTGCGCCGCAACGCCCGGCTGGGCTCGGTGACCGCGCTCGGTCTCGGCGGCGCGGCGCTGGTCGCGGACCTCGGCCGCCCGGAGCGCTTCCTGCACATGCTGCGCACGTTCAAGCCGACCTCGCCGATGAGCATGGGCACGTGGATCCTCAGCGCGTTCGGGGCCGGCATGGGGACCGCGGTCGCGTCCGAGGTGGATCGGATGACCGGCTCCCGCCTTCCGCTGGGCCCGCTGCGCCCGGTGCTGCGCGCCGTGGAGGGCCCGGCCGGCGTCGAGGCCGCGGTCTTCGCGGGCCCGCTCGCCGCGTACACCGCGGCGCTGCTCTCCGACACGGCGACGCCCACCTGGAACGCCGCCCGCGAGGACCTGGCGTTCGTCTTCGTGAGCTCGGCGAGCCTCGCCTCGGGCGGCCTGGCCATGGTCACGACCTCGGTCGGCGAGGCCGGCCCCGCCAGGCGGCTGGCCCTGCTGGGCGTGGCCGGTGAGCTGATCGCCACGAAGCTGATGGAGCGCCGGATGGACCCGGTGGCGGCCGAGCCGCTGCACCACGGCCAGGCCGGGACCATGCTGGCGTGGAGCGAGCGGCTGGCGGTCGCCGGCGGTCTCGGCACGCTGCTGGGCGGGCGGCACCGGGCCGTCGCCGCGGTCTCGGGGCTGGCGCTGCTGGCGTCCTCGGCGCTCACCCGGTTCGGCGTGATGGAGGCCGGTCTGCACTCGGCCGTGGACCCCCGCTACACGATCGAGCCGCAGAAGGCCCGGCTGGCCGCCCGGCGCGCCGCAGGGATCACCGACGACTCGATCACGACCGTCGGCTGAGCGCCCGGCGCCGTGCCCCGGCGGGGCTCAGCGCACGTGGAGTCCGGACCCGGCCACGGTGTGGCCCACCACGGGGTAGCCCGGCACCTCGCCGACCACGAGCAGGCCGCCCGAGGTCTGCGCGTCGGCCAGCAGGAGCAGGTCGTCCTCGGTGACACCGGTCCCCGCCCGCAGGTGCGGGCGCACCCAGTCC
Organism: Kocuria rosea; assembly: GCF_006094695.1. Classification (NCBI taxonomy): domain Bacteria; kingdom Bacillati; phylum Actinomycetota; class Actinomycetes; order Micrococcales; family Micrococcaceae; genus Kocuria; species Kocuria rosea. Next base: position 3,602,224 of record NZ_CP035103.1, read on the forward strand.
AGGTTGCGGCGGGTCCCGCCGGAGACGTAGCCGTCCCGCAGCGCCTCGGCCGCGCCCTCCACGAGGGGCACGGCGCTCCGGTCGAGCACCGCGCCCACCCCGGAGGCACGGCACATCTTGTGCAGGTGCCCGAGCAGGCCGAAGCCGGTGACGTCCGTGGCCGCCCGGGCCCCGGCCGCCAGCGCCGCCTCGGCCGCGTCCCGGTTGAGCCGTGTCATCGTGGCGAGCGCCTCGGCGAAGACCTCGCCGGTCGCCTTGTGCCGGTTGTTGAGCAGTCCCACGCCGATGGGCTTGGTGAGGGTCAGGGGCAGCCCCGGTGCGGCGGCGTCGTTGCGCAGCAGCCGGTCCGGGTGGGCAACGCCGGTCACGGCCATGCCGTACTTCGGCTCCGGGTCGTCGATGGAGTGCCCCCCGATCACCGGGCACCCTGCCTCGGAGGCGACCGCCAGGCCGCCGCGGAGCACCTCGGTCATCAGCTCCATGGGCAGCACGTCGCGGGGCCAGCCCACGAGGTTGATGGCCATGACCGGGCGCCCGCCCATGGCATAGACGTCCGAGAGCGCGTTCGCGGCGGCGATCCGGCCCCAGTCGTAGGCGTCGTCGACCACCGGGGTGAAGAAGTCGGCGGTGGACAGCACCGCGAGGTCCTCGCGCACCAGGACGGCCGCGGCGTCGTCGCCGTCGTCGAGACCGACCAGCACGCCGTCCCCCGCCTGGCCGGTGAGGCCCCGGACCGCGTCCTCGAGCTCGCCGGGCGGGATCTTGCACGCGCATCCGCCGCCGTGGGCGAAGCCGGTCAGGCGGACCGTCCCGGGCGCTGGCAGGGGCGGGGTCGGCGTCCGGGTCTGTTCCATGTCGTCAGCCTACTGGTGACGGCGGTGCTAGGTTGGGTGACGGAGGCGTCCGGGTCCTGGTGGGCCCCCCGGTCTTCAAAACCGGTGAGGCCGAGCACCTCGGCCTGGCGGGTTCGATTCCCGTCCGCCTCCGCCAACTCTTTGCGCCGCCCACCCGCGCACCGACCACCCGCACCGCGTGCCGCCCGACGAGGAGGGACTGTGGCCCTGGACGACCCGCGCCGCCTGATCCCGCGCACCGACCAGCTCCTGGCCCTGCCGCCCGTCCGCCGGGCGCTCGAGCGGCTGAGCGAGGACGTCGTCCGCGCGCTGGTGCGCGAGACCCAGGACCGGGCGCGGCGCGGCGAGATCGCCCCCGGCGAGGTCGAGCCGGCGGTGCTCGCCGCGCTCGGGGCCCGCTCCGCCTCGAGCCTGACGCCGGTGCTCAACGCCACCGGCGTGGTGGTGCACACCAACCTCGGCCGCGCCCCGCTGTCCGCGGCGGCGCTCGACGCGCTGGTCACGGCCGGCGGGTACGTCGACGTGGAGCTCGACCTGGTGAGCGGCACCCGCTCCCGCCGCGGCGCCGCCGCCCGGGCGGCCCTGCTCGCCGCCTGCCCACCCGCCGAGGACGCCCTGGTCGTCAACAACGGCGCGGCCGCCCTCGTGCTGGCCACCACGGCCCTGGCCGCCGGCCGCGAGGTGGTGATCAGCCGCGGCGAGCTCGTCGAGATCGGGGCCGGCTTCCGGCTGCCGGAGCTGATCGAGTCGACCGGCGCCCGGCTGCGCGAGGTGGGCACGACCAACCGGACCCACCTGCGCGACTACGCCGAGGCGATCGGCCCGGAGACCGGCTGCCTGCTCAAGGTGCACCCGAGCAACTTCCGGCTGGAGGGGTTCACCTCGGCCGTCGAGGTCGACGAGCTGCGGCCGCTGGCCCGGGCCCACGGCCTGCCCCTCGTGGCGGACCTCGGCAGCGGGCTCCTCGTCCCGGACCCGCAGCTGCCGTCCGAGCCCGACGCCGCCTCGGCCCTCGAGGGCGGTGCCGACCTCGTCATCGCGAGCGGCGACAAGCTGCTCGGCGGCCCGCAGGCCGGGCTGCTGCTCGGCGGCTCGGAAGCCGTCGCCCGGCTGGCCGCCCACCCCCTCGCCCGGGCGGTCCGCGCCGACAAGCTCGCGCTCGCGGCCCTGGAGGCCACGCTCATCGGGGGGCCCGCCCCGGTCACGACCGCGCTGCACGCGGACCCGGACCGGCTCCGCGACCGGGCCGAACGGCTCGGCGCGGCCGTCGGCGCACCCGTGGTCGCCCACGACGGCCGTGTCGGCGGCGGCGGCGCGCCCGGCATGCCCCTGCCGGGGTGGGCGGTGCGGCTGCCCGAGGCGGCGGCCCCGCTGCTGCGCACCGGCCGCCCGGCCGTGCTCCCCCGGGTCCACGACCGCGCGTGCCTGGTCGATCTGCGCTGCGTGCCCGAGTCCGAGGACGAGCGCCTGCGCGCGGCGGTGCAGGCGGCCCTGACCGCCCTGACCGGGGCGGACGGCGGCCCGGGAGGGACCCGGTGAGCGTGCACGTCGTCGCCACGGCCGGGCACGTCGACCACGGCAAGAGCACCCTGGTGCGGGCCCTCACCGGGATGGAGCCCGACCGGTGGGAGGAGGAGCGCCGCCGCGGGCTGACCATCGACCTGGGCTACGCCTGGACCGCGCTGCCGTCCGGGCGCGACGTGGCCTTCGTGGACGTCCCGGGCCACGAGCGCTTCCTCGGCAACATGCTCGCCGGTCTCGGCCCGGCTCCCGTGGTCTGCTTCGTGGTCGCCGTCGACGAGGGCTGGCAGGCCCAGTCCGGCGACCACCGCGACGCCGTCGCGGCCCTCGGCATCGAGCACGGCGTGGTGGTGCTCACCCGCGCCGACCGGGCCCCCGGGCGCACCGGCGAGGTGCTCGCCCAGGTGCGCGCGGAGCTGGCCGGGACCGGTCTGCACGACGCGCCGGTGGTCACCGTCTCGGCCCTCGAGGGCACGGGCCTCGACGAGCTGCGCGCCGTCCTCGACGACGTCCTGGCGCGGGCGCCCGCCCCCGCCCAGGGGCGGCTGCGGCTGTGGGTGGACCGGTCCTTCACGATCACCGGCTCCGGGACGGTGGTGACCGGCACGCTGGCCGCGGGATCGCTCCGGCAGGGCGACCGGCTGCACCTGCTCGGCCACGGCGGAGCCGTGCCGGTCGTGGTCCGGGGCATGCACAGCCGGAACGTGGCCCACACCGCGCTGGAGCCGTGCACCCGCGTGGCGCTCAACCTGCGGGGGGTCTCCGCCTCCGACGTGCACCGCGGCGACGCCCTGGTCACCCCCGGCACGTGGCCGCTCACCGACGTCCTCGACGTCCGCCGGGCCACCGGCCCCGCCCTCACGGACACGGCCGAGCACCTCGTGGTCCACGCCGGCACCGCGGCCGTGCCCGCCCGGCTGAGCCCGTTCGACGACGACCACGCCCGGCTGGTCCTGGACCGGCCCCTGCCCCTGGTCCTCGGGGACCGCCTGGTGCTCCGCGACCCAGGCAGCCGCTCGGTGCTCGGCGGCGCCCAGGTCCTCGACGCCGACCCGCCCGCGCTGCGGCGGCGCGGCGACCGGGCGCGCCGCGCCGTCCGGCTCGCCGGCACGGACCTGCGCGGAGACGTCGGCGCGGAGGTGGCCCGCCGCGGCGCGGTCCAGGCGCAGCACCTGCACCGCCTCGGGCTGCTGCCCACCGCGGACGCCGCCCCGCCCGGCGACGTGCGCGCGCTCGGGGGCTGGTGGGTGCACGCCCCCGTGCTCGAGTCCTGGACGCAGCGGCTGCGCACCGCCGTGGAGGAGCTGCACGCCCGGGATCCCCTGGCCGCGGGGCTCTCGCGGGGCGCCGCCCGCGACCTGCTCGCGCTGCCCGACGCCGCGCTGGTCGACCCCGTGGTCCGCGGCGCCGGCCTGGAGCAGGACGGCGGGCACATCCGGTCCCCGCACCACCGCGGCGGCCTCGGCGCCCACGAGACCGCGGTGCTCGAGCTGGAGCGGCGGCTCGGGGCCGAGCCCTTCCGGAGCCCGGAGGCCGACGAGCTGATGGCGCTGCGGCTCGGCGCCCGCGAGCTCGCCGCGGCCGAGCGCACCGGCCGGCTGCTCCGGCTGGGGGACGGCGTCGTGCTGCTCCCCACCGCCCCCGCCCTGGCGATGCGCGAGCTCGCCCGGCTGCCGCAGCCCTTCACCACGAGCCAGGCCCGCCAGGCGCTCGGCACCTCCCGGCGCGTCGCGATCCCGCTGCTCGAGCACCTCGACGCCCGCGGCTGGACCCGGCGGCTGGACGCCGGCCACCGGACCGTGGCGCGCTGAGCCCACGGCCCTGCCGGCCGCTCCGCCGCCCGGTCCCTATCCGCGCAGCGCCCTGAGGTGCTCGACCGCCTGGGGCAGCACCTTCTGCAGGTCGCCCACGATGCCGAGGTCGGCGATCTCGAAGACCGGCGCCTGCTCGTCCTTGTTCACGGCCACGATCGTGCCCGCCGTCTGCATCCCGGCGCGCTGCTGGACGGCCCCGGAGATCCCGCACGAGACGTAGAGCTGCGGGGAGACGGTGCGCCCGGTCTGGCCCACCTGCGCCTCGGGGCCGATCCACCCGGCGTCCACCGCCGCGCGGGAGGCCCCGATCGCGCCGCCGAGGACGTCGGCGAGCGCCTCGAGCGGCCCGAAGTCCCCGCCCGTGCCACGGCCGCCGGCCACGACCACGCGCGCCTCGCCCAGCGCCGGGCGCCCGGAGGCCGGCAGCGCGGACCGGCCCACCACCCGGGCCGCGGGCACGGCGTCCTCGAGCGCGTGCGTGCGCACCCGCGGGCGCTGCACCCCGGCAGACCCCGCGCCGGGGGCGCCCGCGGCGGCGTGGGCCGCGGGGTCGGCGGGGAGCTCGACCGAGTTGGGGCGGACGGTCGCGATCAGCACCGGGCTCGTGGCCCGGCACCGGGTGGTCCACCCGCCGGCGAGGACGGACTTGGTGGCGACGAGGTCGGCGTCGAGGGCGACCACGTCGGTGACCACCCCGGCCCCGAGCCGCACGCCCAGGCGCGCGGCGACGTCCTTGGCCTCGGGGGTGGCGGCGAGCAGCAGCGCCGTGGCGCCGGTCTCCCGGGCGGCGGCCTCCGCGAGCGCGACCGCCGGCGTGGTGAGCCGGTCGCCGGGCCCGCCCTCCGCGGCGTGCACGGTGCCCACCCCGTGGGCGGCGAGCTCGCCGAGCAGGGCGTCGCCGGGCGCGTCCGGCACGACGACGTGCGTCTCGCCCAGCGTGCCGGCGAGCACGAGCAGCTCCCGGTCGGCGCGGCGCAGCCGGTCCGTGGTGGCCAGCACCACCAGTGCGACGGTCGTGGTCGTGGTCATGGTCGTCCTCCTCCTGCCCGGCGGGCGGGCGCGTGCGATGGGGGTCCGGCGGGGTGCGGCCGGGTGCTCAGACGAGCCTCCGGGCCACGAGGAACTCGGCGAGGCGGATGCCGCCCTCGCCGTCGTCGGCCACGACCTCCCCGGCGGTCCGGGGCGGGCGCGGCACGGCGTCGAGCACCTCGGTGAGCGAGCCGGCGAGGCCCACGTCCCCGGTGTCCAGGCCGAGGTCGGCGACGGACCACGTCTGCACGGGCTTCTTCTTGGCCGCCATGATCGCCTTGAAGGTGGGGTAGCGCGGGGTGTTGACCTGGTCCGTCACGGCCACGAGCGCCGGCAGGTCCGCGGCGACCCGGAGGGCCTCGGTCTCGGTGTGCCGGACGGCCGTGAGCGAGGCGCCGTCCTCGGCCAGCGCCAGGGAGCTCGCGAAGCCGACGTGGGCGAGGCCGAGCCGCTCGGCGAGCTGACCGGGGACCAGGGACGTCTCGCCGTCGGTGGAGGCCATGCCGGTGAGCACGAGGTCCACGGCCCGGTCCTCCGCCGCGGCGATCCGCTGCACCGCCGCGGCGAGCACCCGGGCGGTGACCCAGGCGTCGGAGCCGGCGAGGGCGTCGTCGAGCACGTGGAACCCGGCGTCGGCGCCCAGCTGGAGGGCGCGCTTGAGCGCGCCCGTCGCACCCGCGGGTCCCAGGGTGAGGGCGAGCACGCGGTGCCCGGCCGCCGCGCCCCCGTGCGTCTCCACGATCTGCACGGCGGCCTCGAGGGCGTACTCGTCGAGCTCGGAGAGGATCCCGGACGCGCGCTCGAGCAGGGGCGGGCTCCCGGCGAGGACGCGGTCCCCCGCGGCGTCGGGGACGTGCTTGACGGGGACGACGATCGTCAGGGGCTGGCTCATGGTCTCCTCCGGGCGGGACGGGGATGGACGGGACGGGGCGGTGACGGGGTGGTGACGGGCGGTCCGCGCGGACGGACGGGGTCTCAGGCGTCCGCGCGGCGCACGAGGCGCTCGGCGTGGCGGATCAGGGGTGCGTCGACCATCCGCCCGCGGAACGCGAAGACGCCGGGGGTGCGGCGGGCGGCGGCGAGCAGCTCCCGGGCGGCAGCGACCTCCTCGGCACCGGGCCGGTAGGCGGCGCGGACGGTCTCGACCTGCCCGGGGTGGAGGCAGGCGGTGGCCGCGAAGCCGGAGGCCGCCGCGTCGAGGGCCTCCTCGCGCAGCCCGTCGTGGTCGGCGAGGTCGACGTGCACCGCGTCGATCGCGGGCCGGCCGGCGGCGCCGGCCGCGAGCAGGACGGCGGAGCGGGCGTGGCGGGCCACGTCCCGGTAGGCGCCGTCCCGGCGCCGGGACGAGCTGCCGCCGAGCGAGGCCACGAGGTCCTCGGCGCCCCACATCAGCGCGACCACGTTGGGGGACCGGGCGATCTCGGCCGCGTTGACCACGCCCTCCGCGGTCTCGCACAGCGCGACGACGCGGTGCAGGCCCAGCTCGGCGGCGACGGCGAGCCGCTCCGCGGAGGCGGTCTTGGGCAGCATCACGGTGGTGTACCCGGTGTGCCGCAGGGCGACGAGGTCGTGGGCGAAGTCCTCGGTGTCCTCGGCGTTGATCCGCACGATCGTGCGGGCGGGGTCCAGGGGCGTGGCCACGAGGGCGTCCCGGGCGGCGGGCTTGGCGGAGGGCGCCACGGCGTCCTCGAGGTCCAGGATCACGGCGTCAGCGCGCTCGGCCGCCTTGGCGTAGCGCTCGGGGCGGTCGGCCGGGCAGAACAGCAGGGCGGGTCCGAGGGTGAACGGGTCGGTCATCGGGGCTCCTTGGCCGGGGGTCGCGGCGGAGTGTCGCGGTGGGGCATCACGGTGCGCTGTCACTGCGGGCCGGCATCGCGGGACCACACGAGCACCGAGCGGGTGCACTCGGCCACCACGACCCCCTCCTGGTTGCGGCCCACGTGCTTCACGCGGACGATGCCCTGCCCGGGCCGGGAGGCCGAGGGGCGGGCGCCGAGGACCTCGGAGGACGAGTACAGGGTGTCCCCGTGGAAGAGCGGCTGCGGGAAGGCGACCTCCTCGAAGCCCAGGTTCGCCACGATGGTGCCCTGGGTCAGCTGGGCCACGGACGCCCCCACGATGGTCGAGAGGGTGAACATGGAGTTCACGAGCCGCCGGCCGAAGGGCTGGCGCCCGGACCACGCGGCGTCCAGGTGCAGGGACTGGGTGTTCATGGTGAGGGTCGTGAACAGCACGTTGTCCGCCTCGGTCACGGTCCGGCCCGGGGCGTGCTCGTAGACGGTGCCGACCTCGAACTCCTCGAACCACAGCCCGCGCTGGCGGACCACCCGGCGCTCCTCGGTCACGGCGGCCCCCTCAGAGTCCGAGCTCGCGGGCGATGAGCATGAGCTGCACCTCGGTGGTGCCCTCGCCGACCTCGAGGATCTTGGCGTCCCGGTAGTGGCGGGCCACCCGGAACTCGTTGATGAACCCGTAGCCGCCGAAGACCTGGGTGGCGTCCCGGGCGTTGTCCATCGCGGCCTCCCCGGCCACGAGCTTGGCGATCGCGGCCTGCGTCTTGAACGGCCGCCCGGCGAGCATCCGGGACGCGGCGTCGTAGTAGGCCAGCCGGGCGGTGTGGGCGCGGGCCTGCATCCGGGCGATCTTGAAGGAGACGGCCTGGTTGTCCCCGATGGGGCGGCCGAAGGACTGCCGCTCGCGCGCGTAGCGCACGGACTCCTCGACGCAGCCCTGGGCCGCGCCCGTGGCCAGGGCCGCGATGGCGATGCGGCCCTCGTCGAGGATGGACAGGAAGTTGGCGTAGCCGCGGCCCTCCTCCCCCAGCAGGTTCTCCTCGGGGACGCGGACGTCCTGGAGGGACAGCGGGTGGGTGTCCGAGGCGTTCCAGCCGACCTTGTCGTAGGCCTGCTCGGCGCGGAAGCCGGGGGTGTCCGTGGGGACGATGATCGTGGAGATCTCCTTGCGCACCCGCCCGTCCGGCAGCTCCGTGGTGCCGGTGACCGCGGTGACGTTCACCAGGCGGGTGATCGCCGTGCCGGAGTTGGTGATGAACTCCTTGGCGCCGTCGATCACCCACTGCCCGTCCTCCCGCTTCGCAGTGGTGCGGGTCCCGCCGGCGTCCGAGCCGGCCTCCGGCTCGGTGAGCCCGAACCCGGCGAGCGCCCGGCCCGCGGCGAGGTCGGGGAGCCACCGCTGCTTCTGCTCCTCGGTGCCGAAGCGGTGGATGGGCATGGCGCCCAGCGACACCCCGGCCTCGAGGGTGATGGCCACGGACTGGTCGACGCGGGCGATCTGCTCCAGCGCCAGGCACAGGGCGAAGTAGTCCCCGCCCATCCCCCCGTACTCCTCGGGGAAGGGCAGGCCGAACAGGCCCATCTCCCCCATCTGCGCCACGATGTCGTAGGGGAACTCGTGCGCGGCGTCGTACCGCGCGGAGACCGGGGCGATCACCTCGTCGGCGAAGTCGCGGACGGTGTCGGAGAGGTCCTGGTACTCCTCGTCGAGCTCGAAGTTCATGGGGTGCGCTCCTGGTCGGTCGGACGGGGGTCGGTCTGTGGGCGGGTGCCGGGGTCCTCCGGGGCGCCGCCGGGCGTCCCGGCGGGAGCGCCGTCCGGCACGTCGTCGCGGGCGTCCCCGGGGACCGGTGCGGGCACGCCCTCGGGGACGACGTCGGGGACCACGCGGGCGAGCAGCTGGTGCAGTACCACGCGGTCACCGGCCCGCACGGAGAGCTCGGCGGTGCCGGCGGTGGGGGCGGTCAGGCGGTGCTCCATCTTCATGGCCTCGACCACCACCACGGTCTGCCCCTCGGCGACCCGGTCCCCGGTGGCGGCCGGGACGGCGACCACGGTGCCGGGCATGGGCGAGTGCAGCTCCGGGGCGGCGGGCCCGGCCGTGCGCTCGAGGGCGGCCAGCGACCGCTCGAGCCGGGCCTCGCGGGTCAGCACCCGGAGCTCGTAGGCGCAGCCGCCCTCGCCCACCCAGACGCTGTCCGCGCCCGCGGCCACGTGGACCACCCGGGCCGTCCCGCCGCTCTCGAGCAGGTGCGCGGCCGGGCGGCCCGGCAGCGGGGTCAGGCGCACGGCGGGGTCCACGGCGGTCCGCCGGGGCTCCTCGAGCCCGTGGGCCAGCACCACCGTGGGCCGGGCGCGGCCGGCGGCCCGCCAGCCGTCCGGGCGGGACCAGGGGCCCGTGTCCCCGGCGGGGCGCGGGTCGGCGGGCCGGTGCCGGGCGAGGTGGGCGGCCGCGGCGGCGAAGTGGCTCTCGTCGGGTGCCGTGAACTCCAGCTCCGGCAGGCGCCGCTCGATGAGGGTCGTGTCCATGACCCCGGCGCGCACCCCGGGATCGGCCAGCAGGGCGCGCAGGTACTCGGTGTTGGTGCCCACCCCGAGCACCACGGTGTCCGCCAGGGCCAGGTCGAGCCGGTCGAGGGCCTGGGCCCGGTCGGCGCCCCAGGCGACGACCTTGGCGAGCAGCGGGTCGTAGTCCGAGCCCACGGTCAGCCCCGGTGCCAGCGCGGAGTCCACGCGGATCCCCGGGCCGGAGGCCTCCTCCAGGGCCAGCACGGTGCCGGCGGTGGGCAGGAAGCCGCGGGCGGGGTCCTCGGCGTAGAGCCGGGCCTCGACCGCGTGGCCGGTGAGCACCACGTCCTCCTGCACCAGGTCCAGCGGCTCCCCCGCGGCGACGCGGATCTGCTGCGCCACGAGGTCCGTGCCGGTGACCAGCTCGGTGACGGGGTGCTCCACCTGCAGGCGGGTGTTCATCTCCATGAAGTAGAAGGTGCCGGGCTGCGCGGCGGGCACCAGGAACTCCACGGTGCCCGCACCGGTGTAGCCCACGGAGCGGGCCACCCGGCAGGCGGCCTGCCCGATCCGCTCCCGGGTGGCGGGGTCCAGCAGCGGCGAGGGCGCCTCCTCGATGACCTTCTGGTGCCGCCGCTGCAGGGAGCACTCCCGCTCCCCGAGGTGGACCACGGCCCCGTGGGCGTCGGCGAGGACCTGCACCTCGATGTGCCGGGGGGACTCGACGAGCTGCTCGAGGAGCAGGGTGTCGTCGCCGAAGGCCGCCGCGGCCACCCGGCGGGCCGTGGCCAGGGCCTCCGGCAGCTCGCCCGGGGCCGCCACCACGTGCATGCCCTTGCCGCCGCCCCCGGCAGAGGGCTTGATCAGGATCGGGTACGTCATCCCGGCGGCCGCGGCCGCCAGGGCGTCGTCGTCGAGACCGGGCTCGGAGACCCCGGGGACCGTGGGCACCCCGGCGGCGGACACGTGCCGCTTGGCGCGGATCTTGTCGCCCATCGTCTCGAGGGCCTCCACGCCGGGGCCGATGAACACGATCCCCGCGTCCGCGCACGCCCGGGCGAAGGCGGCGTTCTCGGACAGGAACCCGTAGCCGGGGTGGATCGCCTGCGCGCCGGTGGCCCGCGCCGCCCCGATCACGGCGTCGATGCGCAGATAGCTCTCGGCCGGGGCCGCCGGGCCCACGCACACGGCCGTGTCGGCCTCCCGCACGTGCACCGCGTCCCGGTCGGCCTCGCTGTAGACCGCGACCGAGCGGATCCCCAGCGCCCGGAGCGTGCGCAGGACCCGGCGGGCGATCTCCCCGCGGTTGGCCACGAGGACGACGTCGAAGCGGCGCGGCGGCGTGCCGGCGGTCACGGGGATCACATCCTGAAGAGGCCGAAGGCCGGCTCGGGCAGCGGGGTCCGGGAGCAGACCTCGAGGGCCAGCCCGAGCACCTCCCGGGTGTCGGTGGGGGCGATCACGCCGTCGTCCCAGAGCCGGGCGGTGGAGTACCAGGGGCTGCCCTGGGCCTCGTACCGGGCCCGGACGGGCGCCATGAACGCCTCGCGCTCGGCCGGGTCCCACTCCTGTCCGCGGGCGGCCAGCTGGTCGGCCTTCACGGTGGCCAGCACCGAGGCGGCCTGGGCCCCGCCCATCACCGAGATCCGCGCCTGGGGCCAGAGGAACAGGAAGCGCGGGGAGTAGGCCCGCCCGCACATGGAGTAGTTGCCGGCCCCGAAGGAGCCGCCGATCACCACGGTGAGCTTGGGCACCCGGGTGGTGGCCACGGCCGTGACCATCTTGGCGCCGTGCTTGGCGATGCCGCCGGCCTCGTAGTCGCGGCCCACCATGAAGCCGGTGATGTTCTGCAGGAACAGCAGGGGGATCCCGCGCTGGTCGCACAGCTCGACGAAGTGGGCGCCCTTCAGCGCCGACTCCGCGAAGAGCACCCCGTTGTTGGCCACGATGCCCACCGGGTGGCCGTGGACGTGGGCGAAGCCGGTGACCAGCGTGGTGCCGTACTCGGCCTTGAACTCGGCGAAGCGGCTGCCGTCCACGAGCCGGGCGATGACCTCGTGCACGTCGTAGCCGGAGTTGGGGTCGACCGGCACCGCCCCGGGGAGCTCGTCCTCGGCCACGGCCGGGGGCGCGGGCTCCCTCACCGGCCAGGCCCGCGGGCCCGGCGGCGGCAGGGTCGCCACGATGTCCCGGACGATCTGCAGGGCGTGGGCGTCGTTCTCGGCGAGGTGGTCGACCACCCCGGACGTCCGGGCGTGCAGCTCTCCGCCGCCGAGCTCCTCGGCGGTGACCTCCTCGCCGGTGGCGGCCTTCACCAGCGGCGGGCCGCCCAGGAAGATCGTGCCCTGCCCGCGCACGATGACGGTCTCGTCGCTCATCGCCGGGACGTAGGCCCCGCCAGCGGTGCAGGAGCCGAGCACGGCCGCGATCTGCGCGATGCCCGCCGCCGAGAGGTGGGCCTGGTTGAAGAAGATCCGCCCGAAGTGCTCCCGGTCCGGGAAGACCTCGTCCTGCAGCGGCAGGTACGCCCCGCCCGAGTCGACGAGGTAGACGCAGGGCAGCCGGTTCTCCAGGGCGATCTCCTGGGCGCGCAGGTGCTTCTTGACCGTCACGGGGTAGTAGGTGCCGCCCTTGACCGTGGCGTCGTTGCACACGACCATCACCTGCCGGCCGTGGACCAGGCCGATCCCGGCGATCAGGCCGGCCCCCGGGCACTCGTCGTCGTACATCCCCTCCGCGGCCAGGGCGCCGAGCTCCAGGAACGGGCTGCCCTCGTCCAGCAGATGATCCACCCGCTCGCGCGGCAGCAGCTTGCCGCGCGCCACGTGCCGCCGCCGGGAGGCCTCGGGCCCGCCCTGCGCCGCCCGCTCCAGGCGCCGGGTCAGCTCCTCGGCGAGCCCCTGCTGGGCGGCCGCGTTGGCGGCGAACTCCGCGCCGCCCGGATCGACCTGGGTGCTCAGCACGCGCATGGGTTCCCTCCGCTCCGGGCCGGCCGTCCGGGGATGCCATTTCGGTTAATCACGACTAACTTGGGGTTCAGGTTAGTGGTGGCTCACTAGAATGTCCAGGAATCCGACCCCGAGAGCAGGACCCGTGACCCAGACCCAGCGCGGCCCCGGCCCGCCCACCACCGTGCGCGGGCAGGCCAAGGCCCGGCGGCGCCAGGACCTCCTGGCCGCCTCCGCCACGCTCTTCGCCGAGCGCGGCTTCGCCGGCGTCTCGATCGACGACATCGGCGCCGCCGCGGGGGTCAGCGGGCCCGCGGTCTACCGGCACTTCCCGCGCAAGCAGGCGGTCCTGGGCGCGATCCTGCTCGAGGTCAGCCACGACCTGCTCGACCGGGGCCGCGAGGTGGTGGCCCGCTCCCCCGATCCGGCCCGGCGGCTGCGGGCGCTGATCTCCTTCCAGGTGGAGTTCGCGCTGCACCGTCCCGCCGTGATCGTGGTGCAGGACCGGGAGCTGCCGAACCTGACCGAGGAGGACCGCCGCGCGGTCCGCGTCCTGCAGCGCGGCTACGTGACGCTGTGGGTGGACGCCCTGCAGGAGCTGGCCCCGGCGCGCGACGTCGCGGAGCTCACCCTGCGCGCCCAGGCCGCCTTCGGGCTCATCAACTCGACCCCCCACTCCCTGCGGACGGCCCACCGGCTGCGCGCCCCGCAGGACGCGGGGCGGCTCGACGCGGCCCGGGCCGCCCTCGAGGAGATGACCTGGGCCGCGCTGCGCACCGCGTTCGCCCCGACCCCCACCAGCACAGGAGGCACCCCGTGACCGAGACCCCGGCGTTCTACGAGGAGGAGCACGAGGAGTTCCGCGAGGTGGCCCGCGAGTTCACGACCCGCGAGGTGGCCCCGCACTACGCCGCGTGGGACGCCCAGCACATGATGCCCCGCAGCCTGTGGACGGCCGCCGGCGGGGCCGGCCTGCTCGGCCTCGCCGTGCCCGAGGAGTTCGGCGGCATGGGCCTGACGGACTACCGGTTCCGCGCCGTGCTCGACGAGGAGCTGGTCCGCCAGGGCGCCCTCGGCGTGGCCCTGGCCCTGCACCTGCACGACGACTGGGTGCTGCCCCACCTGCTCGCCCACGGCACCGACGAGCAGAAGCGGCGGTGGCTGCCGCGCATGCTCACGGGGGAGCTCGTCACCTCCGTGGCCTGGACCGAGCCGGGCGCGGGCTCCGACCTGCGCGGGGTGCGCACCCGGGCCGTGCGCGACGGCGAGGAGTGGGTGCTCACCGGTCAGAAGACGTTCATCGGCAACGGGATCAGCGGGGACGCCGCCCTCGTCCTGGCGCGCACGGACGGGGAGACCGGGCGCGCCGGGGAGGACGCCCTCAGCCTGTTCCTGGTGCACAAGGCGGACTCCCCCGGCTACGGGACGGGCAAGCAGCTCGACAAGATGGGGGTCAGGGCCTCGGACACCGCCGAGCTGTTCTTCGAGGACGTCCGGGTCCCGGCGGTGAACCTCGTCGGCGCCGAGGGCGGCGGGCTGCGGCAGATCCAGCAGGTGCTGCCGCAGGGGCGGCTGGCGGTGGCCGTGGCCGCGAGCGCCGTCGCCCGCTCGACCCTGGCGGACACCCTCCGGTACACCGGCGAGCGCACGGCCTTCGGCTCCCGGGTGCTGGACTTCCAGCACACCCGGTTCGAGCTCGCGGAGCTGACGGTCGAGGTGGAGGTCGTCGAGGCCTACGTGCAGCGGGCGGTGCACGCGTTCAACGCGGGGACCCTCGACGTGGTGGGGGCGTCCAAGGCCAAGTACTGGGCCGGCGAGCGGGCGCGCTCCGTCACCGACCGGTGCCTCCAGCTGCACGGCGGCTACGGGTACATCCTCGACTACCCGGTGGCGCAGGCCTATCTCGCGTCCCGGCTGCTGACGATCTTCGGGGGCACCAGCGAGATCCTGCGGGAGACCATCGGGCGGGCCGTGGCCGACGAGGCGTGAGGAGCGCCCCGGTCAGCGCACCTCCAGGGACGCCCGCCCGGCCCGGCGGGCCGCCGGTGCCGCGCCGAGCCGCTGGGACACCTCCCGGGCCGCCGCCACGGTGGCGGCCGCGAGCAGCTCGGCCTGTTCCGGCGTGACCCGGTAGCGGGGCGCGGCGACCATGACGGCCGCCACCAGCTGGTCCCGGTGGTCGCGGACGGCGGCGGCGACCCCGACCTCCTCCACGGAGGTCTTGCCGTAGTTGAGGGCCACCCCGTCCTCGGCGACCTGCCGCAGGGACTCCAGGTAGAGCTCGATGCCCGCCTCGGTGGGATCGGGCAGCTCGACGATCCCGGACAGCAGCAGCGCCCGGACCCGCTCCGGCGGCTGCTCGGCGAGGAAGATCTGCACCGAGGCGCTCAGGGCCGTGTCGTACCGGGTGCCCAGCGGGGTGGTGTGCTTGATCTGCCGCGGGCTGGGGATCTGCTCCACGCACACGGCCTGGTCGCCGTTCCAGACCAGCAGCGCGCTGGTCTCCTGGGTCTGCTCGGTCAGCTCGAGCAGCACGGGGTACGCCACCCGCCGCTCGTCCAGTTCCGCGAGCAGCGGGCCGGCCACGGAGATCAGGCCGAGCCCCAGGCGGTAGCGCCGCGTCTGCGGGTCCCGCTCCACCACGTCCTCCCGCTCCAGGGTGGTCAGGAGCCGGGAGACGGTGCTCTTGTGCAGGCCCACGCGCGCCGCGATCTCGGTCACCCCGAGCGTGGGCTCGGCCGCGGAGAAGCACCGCAGCACCCGCAGGGCGTGGGAGACGACGGACGCCGCGCGGGCTTCGCTCGAGGAGGCGCTGGCCGGTGATTCAGTCATAGGACTCTCCATTCTCCTGCACGGGGGCGGGTCCGCCGTGCACGGCCGTCCCGGCGGCGGGGCCGTGTGTCGCGGCCCCGCCGCCCGGAGGCCGTGCGCCGGCGCTCGCACCGCGGGACGGTGGGCACGCCGCGACCGCGGTCAGGGCCACCGTCCCGCGGGCGGGGATCACGGCCGCGCGAGCGCGTCCGGGACCGGCTCCCGTCCGGCGGGCACCGCGGCCGGCCGGGCCGGGGGCCGCGGCACCGCCCGCTCCACCACCGTGGCGTCCCCGCCGCCGGGCGCGTCCGGCGAGGGGTCGTTGACCTCGCGCTCCAGGCGCTCGGTCTCCGGGGTGCGGGTGAGCAGCCGCCGGACCAGGTTCGCGATCATCAACAGGATGACGAAGGAGAACGGGAAGGCCCCGATGATGGTGCCGGTCTGCACCGTGTCCACCACCGCGGTGCCGCCGAGCGTGAGCAGCGTGACCGCCACGGCGGCGATGCTGGCCACGAGCACCACGCGGAAGAGGGGCCCGGCCCTCCGCGGCGCGGAGACGAACTCGGCCAGGGCGTGGGCGCCGGAGTCCAGGGAGGTGACGTAGTAGGTGGCGACGAGCACGGTGGCGACCACGAGCAGCAGCGAGCCGACGACGGGCACGGACTCCAGCATGACGAACAGTCCGCTGGACGTGTCCGCCGCGACCGCCGCGGAGATGCCGCGGTCGCTGCGGTCGTCGTAGTGCAGCGCCGCCGAGCCGATCACGCCGATCCACGCCATCACGATCAGGGAGGGGACCACCGTGACACCGATGACGAACTCACGGATGGTGCGCCCCCGGGAGATGCGGGCGATGAAGCCGGCGACGAACGGGCTGAAGGCGATGACCCAGCACCAGATGAAAACGGTCCACCAGCCGTTCCAGCTGTCCTGCCAGGTGCCGATGTCCTGACCCGCGGTCCCCGCGTCGGTCCAGAAGCTCATCGGCAGGAAGTTGGTGAAAAAGGAGCCGAAGGTCTGCGTGATGTTGGAGATGAGGAAGATCGTGGGGCCGAAGACGAACACGGCCACGAGCAGCACGATGCTCAGCACCGAGTTGAGCTCGCTGATCCGCTTCATGCCCTTGTTGATGCCGAAGAACGCGGAGACGGCGGTGAGCCCGCCCAGGCCCAGGATCACCAGCAGCCAGACGCCCGAGCTCGGCGAGAGCCCCGTGAAGGACGCGAGTCCCGAGCTGAACTGCATGGCGGCGAAGCCGAAGGACGTGGCCAGGCCCAGGACGGTGGCGATGATGGCCAGCAGCTCCACGACCACGCCGGCCCCGCGCTGCGACCACTTCGGCAGGATGTCGACCGTGGCCTCGCGGAAGGTGAGGGTCTTGCCGAGGTTGTGGTGGGAGTAGGCGAGGCAGACGGCCACCACGCAGTACATGGCCCAGGCCGTCAGGCCCCAGTGGAAGTAGGACCACACCATGGCGCCCTCGGCCGCGCCGTCCTGTCCCGCGGGCACGACGGGGTTGTCGTCCCGGAGCAGGATGGGCTCGGCGACCGACCAGAAGATGAGGCCGATGCCCTGTCCGCAGGCGAAGAGCATCGAGTACCAGGCGAACTTGCCGTGCTCCGGGCGGGCGTCCGGGCCGCCGAGGCGGATCGAGCCGACGCGGCTGACGACCAGCCACACGCACACGGCGACCGCCACGAGCGAGTACAGGATGAACAGCCACGTGAAGTTCCCGGTCACGAAGGTGCGCGCCGTGGAGATGGCCTCGGCGGCGCCGCCCGGGTCCATGGTCACCACCACCAGCACGGCGATGATCAGCAGGGGCGGGAGGACCGTGATGACGAGCCGGTCCAGGGCCGGCAGGTGCCGCCCCCGGAACCGCGGCACGGTCACGGCCTCGGTGGCGGCCGCCGCGGAGGCGTGTGACTTCTTCATGTGTTTCTCACTTCCCGAACTCGCTGGTGACCGCCCGGACGATGCCGGTGCGGACGGTGGAGAGCAGCAGCTCGCCGCGCTGGGCGGTCGCGCCTGCTGGAGAGGAGAGGCACCCGGAACTCGGGGTGCGAGCGGGGTCCTCGGGGAAAACGTCGTAGGGGGCCAGGTCAGCGGGGGGATGGTCGGGGGCCCGGGACATGTCGACCTTCTCGGGGTGCAGGTGGAGCATCAGCGAGGTCTCGAGGACGCCTCCGTGCTCGATGTCCCAGCCGAGGAAGCCGTCGGGGAAGACGACCGCCAGGGTCTGCTCGTCGACGAAGTCCCAGTACGAGAGCAGCAGGGCCCGGCTGTCGTCGAGGCCGCCGGCCCGGGCCTCGCGCACCGCGAGGTCGAGTCCTTCGTAGAGGAACTGGTAGTTCTCGAAGTGGCCGTTGACCACCGCGATCCGGCGGACGCCGTGGCGGAAGAACTCCAGGACCACGTCCTTCGTCTGTGCGATGAGGGCCTGGGCCGAGAGACTGGTGGTGCCGGCGCGGTGGTTGCCGCCCCCGGAGCGGGGCTGGGACTTGTAGCCGTAGCAGAAGGCCGGCGCCACCAGGGCGTCGAGGTCCTCCGCCGCAGCCAGGGAGATGGCGCGGGAGAGCATGGCGTCCACGCCCAGCGGCATGTGCGGCCCGTGCTGCTCCGTGGCCCCGGTGGGGATGAGCACCAGCCCCTGACCGGTGGCCACGTACTCCTGGTAGCTGTGGGCGTCGAGGTCTTCGAGCGAACGGGTGGTGACCACCGTGGTCCTTCCGTGCAGTGGATGTGGCGGTGCCGCGGGGTGCGGCTGCGGCAGAGGAGCTGCCGGGGAGGACGGCGGCGGCGCACCGGGGCGCCGCCGCCGTCGTCGTTCCGTGCCTAGGCGGAGATGATGTTGTGCTCGGGGCCGTACGGGAACTTGGTGATGTTCTCCGCGCCGTCCTCGCCGACGACGAGGATGTCGTGCTCGCGGTAGCCCCCGGCGCCCGGCTCGCCTTCCGGGACCGTGATCATCGGCTCCATGGACACGACCATGCCCGGCTCCAGCACGGTGTCGATGTCCTCGCGCAGCTCCAGGCCGGCCTCGCGGCCGTAGTAGTGGCTGAGCACGCCGAAGGAGTGGCCGTAGCCGAAGGTGCGGTTGGCGAGCAGGCCGTGGGAGATGAAGATCTCGTTGAGCTCCGCGGCGATGTCCTTGCACACCGCGCCCGGCTTGATCAGCTCGAGGCCGCGCTCGTGGACCTCGACGTTGATCTCCCACAGCTCGCGCGAGCGGGCGTCCGGCTCGCCGAGGAACAGGGTGCGCTCCAGGGCGGTGTAGTAGCCCGACGTCATCGGGAAGCAGTTCAGGGACAGGATGTCTCCGCGCTGCAGCTTGCGGGTAGTGGCCCAGTTGTGGGCGCCGTCGGTGTTGATCCCGGACTGGAACCACACCCACGTGTCGCGGACCTCGCGGTGCGGGAAGGTGCGGGCGATCTCGTGGACCATCGCCTCGGTGCCGGCCAGTGCGACCTCGTACTCGGTGATGCCCTCGCGGATCGCCGCGCGGATGGCCTCGCCGCCGAGGTCGCCGATGCGCGCGCCGTGCTTGATGACCTCGATCTCCTCGGCGGACTTGATCATGCGCTGGCGCATGGCGTCCTGGGAGACATCGGTGAGCTCCGCGCCCTCGAACGCGGCCTGGATGCGCCGGCGGGTCAGAAGCGGCAGGGCGTCGTCCTCGACGCCGATCCGCCGGGCCTGCACACCGCGCCGGCGCAGGGCCTCCTGGAGGCCGTAGTAGAAGTTGTCGCGCCGCCAGTCGGTGTAGACGATGTTGTCGCCGTAGCTGGTGCGCCACGGCATGCCGGCGTCGATGTTGGCGGTGACCGTGACGGAGTCGTCGGCGGTGACGACGAGGGCGTAGTTGCGCCCGAACGTGGTGTAGAGGAAGTCCGAGTAGTACTTGATGCCGTGGTAGCTGGTGAGGATGACGGCGTCGAGCTGCTGCTCCGCCATGATCCGCCGCAGGCCGTCCAGCCGGCGCTCGAACTCGGCGTCGGAGAAGGTCAGCTGCTCCTTCTGCCCGTTGTGCAGGGTCTTCAAACGCTCGAGCTCGGCGACGGAGGCAGCGGGGGCGGTGATGGGCGAGGTGGTCATGGTCGTCCTTTCGTGGGTGCTCCTGGTGGCACGGAGCGGATCCGTGCCGAACGGCCTGGGAGCCGGGGAAGAGGAGCGCCTCTTGGCGCAAGTGCGTTGCTGTCAATGCAACAGCGTTGCCTCAATGTAGGGAGTGATCCAGCTCACCGTCAATGGCCGTGACGTTAATTCGCGTTACTGCGAGGTTAGACCCGGTCACACAGAGAGACATTCAGCCGCCCGTGGTGCGGCGGCGACGCATCGAAGTTGTGATCAGCGCAACAATTGGCCGCTCAGAGGACCCGCCGCACCTGCTCCTCGAAGTCGCGGATGTGCTCGAGCATGATCGTGGCGGCCTCGTCACCCCTGCCCTCCAGCACCGCGGTGAGCAGGGCCGCATGCACGGAGATGTGCTCCTGCAGCTGCGGGATCCGGTCGGCGGCCACGCACCAGATGCGGGTGGCCAGGTTGCCATAGCGCGTCAGGGTCGTCTCCAGGTGCGCGTTGCCGGCGGCGGCGTACACGGCCCGGTGGATGGCCACGTCCCAGCGCAGGGTGTCCTCGCGGTCCTCGGCGGCCGGCTCCTCGAGCTGCTCCCGCAGCCGCTCCAGCCGTTCGCGGGCGGCACCCCCGCGCCGCGCGGCGGCCAGACGGGCCGCCAGCGGCTCCAGCACCTCGCGCACCTGGGAGATCTCGGACAGGGCCGTGATGTCCACCGTGGTCGCGAACGTCCCCCGGCGCGGATAGGTCACCACGAGGTGCTCGGACTCCAGCCGTTTGAGCGCCTCGCGCAGCGGAGTGCGCCCCACGCCCAGGTCCTCGCTCAGGCGGGCCTCGTTGAGCGGGCTGCCGGGCGGGATGTCGAGCAGGATCAACCGGTCCTGCAGCCGGAGGAAGGCCTGGTCGGCCAGGGACCGGCCGCCCGCCGCGGTCTCGTCGGTGTGCTGCAGCATGCGGGCCCTTCCTGCGGCGTGTGTGACGGGGCCCGAGCGCCGGATGACGACGGGACGGGAAGTCATGCTTGACCCGCCGTGCCCCTCGTCACATACTAGGCCTGAACAACTGATATATCAGTTGCACACAGAAGACTTCCCAGGAGGGCACATGACCGTGCACGAGGACCACTCCCTGTACCAGCCGCTGGCCGAGAGCGACCCCGAGGTCGCCGCGGCCGTCGACGCCGAGCTGCGGCGCCAGCAGTCCACGCTGGAGATGATCGCCTCCGAGAACTTCGCGCCCGCGGCGGTCATGGAGGCCCAGGGCTCGGTGCTCACGAACAAGTACGCCGAGGGCTACCCCGGCCGGCGCTACTACGGCGGCTGCGAGCACGTGGACGTGATCGAGCAGCTGGCGATCGACCGCCTCAAGGCCCTGTTCGGCGCCGAGCACGCCAACGTCCAGCCGCACTCCGGGGCGCAGGCCAACGCCGCGGCCATGTCCGCGCTGCTCCAGCCCGGCGACACCATCCTGGGTCTGGACCTCGCCCACGGCGGGCACCTGACGCACGGGATGAAGCTCAACTTCTCCGGCAAGCTCTACCAGGTCGCCGCCTACGGGGTCTCCGAGGACGACCACCGGGTCGACATGGACGAGGTCGCCCGGCTCGCCCGCGAGCACCGCCCGCAGCTCATCATCGCCGGCTGGTCCGCCTACACGAGGCAGCTGGACTTCGCCGCGTTCCGCGCGATCGCCGACGAGGTCGGGGCGTACCTGATGGTCGACATGGCGCACTTCGCCGGGCTCGTCGCCGCCGGGCTGCACCCCAACCCGGTGCCCCACGCCGACGTGGTGACCTCCACGACGCACAAGACGCTCGGCGGCCCGCGCGGCGGGGTGATCCTGTGCAAGCAGGAGCACGCGAAGAAGATCAACTCCGCGGTCTTCCCCGGTCAGCAGGGCGGCCCCTTGGAGCACGTGATCGCCGCCAAGGCCGTGGCCTTCAAGCACGCCGCGGCCGAGGAGTTCACCGACCGCCAGGTGCGCACCCTGGAGGGCGCGAAGATCCTGGCCACCCGGCTGCTGTCCCCGGACGTCATGGCCACCGGGATCAACCTGGTCAGCGGCGGCACCGACGTGCACCTGGTGCTGGTGGACCTGCGGAACTCCGAGCTCGACGGACAGCAGGGCGAGGACCGGCTGCACCGCATCGGGATCACGGTCAACCGCAACGCCGTGCCCTTCGACCCCCGCCCGCCGATGGTCTCCTCCGGTCTGCGGATCGGCACCCCGGCCCTGGCCACCCGCGGCTTCGGGGTCGAGGAGTTCACGGAGGTGGCCGACATCATCGCCCAGGCGCTGATCCAGGAGCTGACCGACGAGCTCGTCGAGCAGCTGCGCGATCGTGTGACCGCCCTGGCCGAGCGGTTCCCGCTCTACCCGAACCTGTCCGCCCCCGCCCTGAACGGAGCCTTCTGATGGCCGACCTGCTGCCGGAGCACCCGGACTTCCTGTGGCGCAACCCGGACCCGAAGTCCTCCTACGACGCCGTGATCGTCGGCGGCGGCGGACACGGGCTGGCGACCGCCTACTACCTGGCCAAGAACCACGGCATGACCAACATCGCCGTGCTGGAGCGGGGCTGGCTGGCCGGCGGGAACATGGCCCGCAACACCACGATCATCCGCTCCAACTACCTGTGGGACGAGTCCGCGGCGATGTACGAGCACTCCCTGAAGCTCTGGGAGATCCTGCCCGAGGAGCTGGAGTACGACTTCCTGTTCTCCCAGCGCGGCGTGATGAACCTGGCGCACACCCTGGGGGACGTCCGCGAGTCGGTGCGCCGGGTCAACGCGAACAAGCTCAACGGCATCGACGCGGAGTGGATCAGCCCGGAGCAGGTCAAGGAGCTGTGCCCGATCATCAACATCGGGGACGACATCCGCTACCCGGTGATGGGGGCGACCTACCAGCCGCGCGCGGGCATCGCCAAGCACGACCACGTGGCCTGGGCCTTCGCCCGCAAGTGCGACGAGATGGGCGTGGACATCATCCAGAACTGCGAGGTCACCGGCTTCGTCAAGGACGGCGACCGGGTGGTGGCCGTGGAGACGTCCCGCGGGCGGATCAACGCCGGCAAGGTCGGACTCTGCGGGGCCGGGCACTCCTCGGTCCTGGCGGAGCTCGCCGGGTTCCGGCTGCCGATCCAGTCCCACCCGCTGCAGGCCCTGGTCTCGGAGCTGCACGAGCCCGTGCACCCGACCGTGGTGATGTCCAACCACGTGCACGTCTACGTCTCCCAGGCCCACAAGGGCGAGCTGGTCATGGGCGCCGGCGTGGACGCCTACAACGGCTACGGCCAGCGCGGCGCCTTCCACGTCATCGAGGAGCAGATGGCGGCAGCGGTGGAGCTCTTCCCGATCTTCGCCCGCGCCCATGTCCTGCGCACGTGGGGCGGCATCGTCGACGTCACCCTGGACGCCTCCCCGATCGTCTCCAAGACGCCCGTGGACCAGATGTACGTCAACTGCGGCTGGGGGACCGGCGGGTTCAAGGGAACCCCCGGCGCCGGCTACTCCTTCGCCCACACCATCGCCCACGACGAGCCCCACCCCCTCAACGAGCCCTTCGCCCTGGAGCGGTTCGAGACCGGGGTCCTCATCGACGAGCACGGCGCCGCCGCCGTGGCCCACTAGGAGGCCGGAACACCATGCTGCTGATCGAGTGCCCCAACTGCGGGCCGCGCGACGAGACCGAGTACCAGTACGGCGGGGAGGCGCACGTGCCCTACCCCGAGGACCCCAGCCGGCTCTCCGACAAGGAGTGGGCGGAGTACCTCTTCTACCGCAACAACCCCAAGGGTCTGATCGCGGAACGGTGGGCCCACGCCGTCGGCTGCCGCCGCTGGTTCAACGTCGTCCGCGACACCGTGACCTACGACATCAAGGCCGTCTACAGGATCGACGAGCCCAAGCCCGAGATCGGAGGCGTCAAGTGAGCGCGCAGACCCACCGCCTGCCGGCGCAGCAGAGTGCGCCCGGCAGCATCGACCGCACCACGCCGGTGCGCTTCACCGTCGACGGGCAGGAGCACACCGGGTACGCCGGCGACACCCTGGCCTCGGCCCTGCTCGCCGCCGGGCGCATCCACTGCGGCGACTCGATGTACCTGGGCCGTCCGCGCGGGATCGTGTCCGCCGGGGTGGAGGAGCCCAACGCGCTGGTCAAGGTCGCCGCGCGCACGGAGGCCGACGTCGACGAGTCCATGCTCCCGGCCACCACGGTCGAGCTGACCGACGGTCTGCAGGCGTCCTACCTGCGCGGTCTCGGACAGCTCGACCCCCGCAAGGACGAGGCCGTCTACGACCACAAGCACGTGCACACCGACGTCCTCGTCGTCGGCGCCGGCCCCGCCGGGCTGGCCGCGGCCCGGGAGGCCGCGAAGTCAGGGGCCCGGGTCATCCTCATGGACGAGCAGCCGGAGGCCGGAGGCTCCCTGCTGTCGGGCCGCGACGACGTCGTCGACGGCCTGCCCGCCCGCGACTGGGTCGCCCGCACCCTCACCGCCCTGGAGGCCGAGCCCGAGGTCACTGTCCTGCACCGCACCACGGCGTTCGGCAACTACGACGCCAACTACGTCGTCGCCGTCCAGCGGCGCACCGGCCACCTCGCCGAGGCCCCGGGTCCCGGCGTGTCGCGGGAGCGGATCTGGCACGTGCGGGCGCAGCAGATCGTGCTCGCCACCGGCGCGCACGAGCGGCCGGTCGTCTTCGCCAACAACGACCGCCCCGGCATCATGCTCGCCGGATCGGTGCGCACCTACCTCAACCGCTACGCCGTCGCCGCCGGCACGTCGGTGGTCGTGGCCACCACGAACGACTCCGCCTACGACCTCGTGGCCGACCTCGCCGCCGCCGGGGTCCGTGTCGCGGCCGTGGTCGACTCCCGCCCGGAGCTCCACGGCCGGGCCGCCGACATCGCCGCCGCCACCGGGGTTCGCCTGATCACCGGCAGCGCCGTGGTGGACACCGCCGGCGACGGCGAGCACGGGCGGATCAGCGCCGCGACGATCGGCGGGATCGACGGCTCCGGCGCGCTGACCGGCCCCACCACCACCGTGGACACGGATCTGCTCGCCGTCTCGGGCGGGTGGACCCCGGTGGTCCACCTGCACAGCCAGCGGCAGGGCAAGCTGACCTGGGACGAGCGCCTCGCGGCGTTCGTGCCGGGCGCCCCCGTGCGGGACCAGCACACCGCGGGCTCGGTCAACGGCACCACCGACCTGGCGTGGTGCCTCACCGAGGGGGCCCTCGCCGGGGCCGAGGCCGCCGGCCGGGCCGGCTTCGAGACCCAGCCCGAGACCCCGCACGCGGAGAGCGTCGAGTCCTCGCCCGTCCGCCCGCTGTGGCTGGTGCCCGGGCCCGAGGGCGCGTCCGCCGGCTGGAGCCGCCACTTCGTCGACTTCCAGCGCGACCAGACGGTCGCGGACGTGCTGCGCTCCACCGGCGCCGGCATGCGGTCCGTGGAGCACGTCAAGCGCTACACCTCCATCTCGACCGCCAACGACCAGGGCAAGACCTCCGGGGTCAACGCCATCGGCGTCATCGCCGCGGCGCTGAACAGCACCGACGTCGGCGGGATCGGCACCACCACCTACCGCGCCCCCTACACCCCGGTGGCCTTCACGGCCCTGGCCGGACGACGGCTCGGCCACCTGTTCGACCCGGCGCGGCTGACCTCGGTCCACCCCTGGCACGTGGCCCACGGGGCCCTGTTCGAGGACGTCGGGCAGTGGAAGCGGCCCTGGTACTACCCGCAGGCCGGGGAGGACATGGACACGGCGGTGCTGCGCGAGTGCGCGGCCGTGCGCGGGTCCGTGGGGTTCATGGACGCCACCACCCTGGGCAAGATCGAGATCCGGGGCAAGGACGCCGGGGAGTTCCTCAACCGCGTCTACACCAACGCCTTCAAGAAGCTCAAGCCCGGCATGGGCCGGTACGGGGTCATGTGCACCCCCGACGGGATGGTCTTCGACGACGGCGTGACCCTGCGCCTGGACGAGGACCGGTACTTCATGACCACCACCACCGGTGGCGCGGCCAAGGTCCTGGACTGGCTCGAGGAGTGGTCCCAGACCGAGTGGCCGGAGCTCGACGTCACCTTCACCTCGGTCACGGAGCAGTACACCACCGTCGCCGTCGTGGGCCCGAAGTCCCGGGCCGTCGTCGAGAAGCTCGCCCCCGAGCTGGACCTGTCCAACGAGGCGTTCCCGTTCATGGCCTTCCGCGAGACCGTCCTGGCCTCCGGGGTGCCCGCACGGATCTGCCGGATCTCCTTCTCCGGGGAGCTGGCCTTCGAGATCAACGTCTCCTCCTGGTACGGCCTGTCGGTCTGGGAGTCCGTCGCGGAGGCCGGCGCCGAGTACGGCATCACCCCCTACGGCACCGAGACCATGCACGTGCTGCGCGCGGAGAAGGCCTTCCCCATCGTGGGCCAGGACACCGACGGCACGGTCACCCCGCAGGACCTGGGGATGGAGTGGGTGGTGTCCAAGACCAAGGACTTCATCGGCAGGCGCTCCTACGACCGCCCGTCCGCCACCAGCCCGGACCGCAAGCAGCTGGTCGCGGTCCTGCCGGTGGACCGGACGTTCCGGCTGCCGGAGGGCGCCCAGCTGGTGGACCACGGCACGCCCATCACCCCGGAGGTCGCCCCCGTGCCCATGGTCGGCCACGTCACCTCCAGCTACCGCAGCGCCGCCCTGGACCGGACCTTCGGGCTCGCCCTGGTGGAGAACGGCCGCAACCGCATCGGTGAGACGCTCCAGGCCCCGCTCGACGGGCGGCTCGTGGACGTCGTCATCGCAGAACCCGTGCTCTACGACCCCGAAGGGAACCGCCGTGATGGCTGAGCAGCTCCTGACCGACACCACCGCCCTGCGCCGCAGTCCCCTCGCCCACCTCGCGCAGCAGATGCACGAGCAGACCGTGACGGGCGAGCGGGGCGTGGCCCTGCGCGAGATCCCGTTCCTGACCATGGTCGGGATCCGGGTGGCGCCCGGCACTCCGGCCGCCGAGGCGGTCGCCGCCGCGGCCGGGATGCCCCTGCCGACCGGCCACGGCCGGGTCACCGGCACCGCCGGGGCCACGGCGATCCTGTGGATCGGGCCCGACGAGTTCCTGCTCGTCGGCCCCGAGGGCGTGGGGCCCGCGGAGATCGGCCCTGCGGGGAGCGACCTCCGAGCGGCGGGCACCGACGACGCCGGCACCGCAGCCGGGCTGGCCGGGGCCCTGGGCACCGAGCCCGGGCAGGCCGTGGACCTGTCCGCCAACCGCACCACCCTCGAGCTGTCCGGGCCCTCGGCCCGCGCGGTGCTCGAGAAGAGCTGCCACCTGGACCTCCACCCGCGGGCCTTCGCGGTCGGCACCGCCGTGGCCACGACCCTGGGCCCGGTGCAGGTGCTGCTGTGGCGCACGGAGGAGCTGACGTGGCGGATCATGCCGCGGGCCTCCTTCGCCGAGTACACCGCCCGGTGGCTGCTGGACGGCATGACGGAGTTCGCCTCTCCCGAGGTGCCCTGATGGCGCTGTCCGCCCTGGACCTGTTCTCCGTCGGCATCGGCCCCTCCTCGTCCCACACGGTGGGCCCCATGCGGGCCGCCCGGCTGTTCGCGGACGGGCTGGCCGGGGCCGGCCTCCTCGAGGGAGTCGCCAGGGTCCGGGCCGAGCTGTTCGGCTCGCTCGGCGCCACCGGTCACGGGCACGGCTCGGACAAGGCCGTGATCCTGGGGCTGCAGGGCGAGGACCCGGAGACCGTGGACACCGACACGGCGGACGACCAGGTGCGGACGAGCACGGAGCGCGGGCAGCTGTGCCTGGCGGGGGTCCGGCCGATCCCCTTCGACCGCGCCGAGGACGTCGTCATGCACCGGCGCAGGTCGCTGCCCGCGCACCCCAACGGCATGACGTTCGCAGCCTTCGGGGCGGACGGCGAGCCGGTGCGGGAGCGGACCTACTACTCGGTGGGCGGCGGGTTCGTGGTGGACGGGGACGTGTCCGGGGCGGACCGCATCGTCCAGGACACCACGGAGGTGCCGTACCCGTTCACCACCGGCCGGCAGCTCCTGGAGCACTGCCGGCGGGAGGGGACCTCGATCGCCGGGATCATGCTCGCCAACGAGCTGTCCTGGCGCAGCGAGGAGCAGCTCCGCTCGAGCCTGCTGCGCCTCTGGGCCGTCATGCAGGAGTGCGTGGAGAACGGGTGCACGCGCACGGAGGCCCGGCTGCCCGGCGGGCTGAAGGTCCGCCGCCGGGCGCCGGGCCTGCGGGCGCGGCTGCGCGAGGCCGAGGCGGCCGCCGACGCGTGCGCCGTCCGGCCGGCGTCCGATCCGCTGCAGGCCATGGAGTGGATCAACCTCTACGCCCTGGCGGTCAACGAGGAGAACGCCTCCGGCGGGCGGATCGTCACCGCCCCGACCAACGGGGCGGCGGGCATCATCCCCGCCGTGCTGCACTACTACGACCGGTTCGTCGCCGGGGCGGACGAGGACGGCGTGGTGGAGTTCCTGCTGACGGCGGCGGCCGTCGGCATCCTGATCAAGGAGAACGCCTCCATCTCCGGCGCGGAGATGGGCTGCCAGGGCGAGGTGGGCTCGGCCTGCTCCATGGCCGCCGCGGGCCTGTGCGCGGTCCTCGGCGGCACGCCGGAGCAGGTCGAGAACGCCGCCGAGGTCGGCATGGAGCACAACCTCGGGCTGACCTGCGACCCCGTGGGCGGGCTCGTGCAGATCCCGTGCATCGAGCGCAACGCGATCGCCTCCGTCAAGGCCATCAACGCCGCACGCCTGGCCCTCCAGGGCGACGGCGAGCACACGGTCTCGCTCGACCAGGTCATCAAGACCATGCGCGAGACCGGCAACGACATGAAGATCAAGTACAAGGAGACCTCCCGTGGTGGACTGGCCGTCAACGTCATCGAATGCTGAGCAGCGCCTGCAGCCGCAGGCCGTCACCACCGCTCCACCCACGACGGAGCTGGTGCTGACCCTCGACTGCCCGGAGAGACCGGGGATCGTGCACGCCGTCAGCGGGGTGCTCCTGGAGCACGGGTGCAACATCGTGGAGCTCACCCAGTTCGACGACCGGCGGCTGGGCCACTTCTTCATGCGCGTGCACGTCGCCTCCGCCACGGAGGACGGCCTCGACCCCGAGGCCCTCCGGGCGGACCTGGCCCCGGTGGCCGAGCGGTTCGACATGCGCTGGGAGCTCAGCGAGCACGGGGCGAAGCGGCGGGTGCTGGTGATGGTCTCCAAGTTCGGCCACTGCCTCAACGACCTGCTCTTCCGCGCCCGGACCGGGGACCTGCCCGTGGACATCGTCGCGGTGGTCTCCAACCACCGCGACCACCAGCGCCTCGTCGAGTGGCACGGCATCCCGTTCTTCCACGTGCCCGTCACCCGGGACACCAAGCCCGAGGCCGAGGCCCGGCTGCTGGAGCTCGTGGACCGCTTCGAGGTGGACCTCGTGGTCCTGGCCCGCTACATGCAGGTGCTCAGCGACTCGCTGGCCACCCGGATGGAGGGACGGGTGATCAACATCCACCACTCGTTCCTGCCGTCCTTCAAGGGCGCCAAGCCGTACCACCAGGCCTACGAGCGCGGGGTGAAGACCGTGGGCGCCACGGCGCACTACGTCAACGCCGAGCTGGACGAGGGCCCGATCATCGCGCAGCAGCTCGTGGACGTGGACCACACCTACGGCCCGGAGGACCTCGTGGCCGCGGGGCGGGACACCGAGTGCAAGGCCCTGTCCAACGCCGTGAAGTGGCACTGCGAGGGCCGGGTCATCCTGCACGGCAACCGCACGGTCGTCCTGCGCTGAGCACGCACGACGGAGCGCCGCCCCCGGGGATCCCGGGGGCGGCGCTCCGTCGTGGGTGCTCCGGGACGTCGTGCGTGCTCCGGAACGTCACCCGGGCCGGCCTCCTGCCGGCTCAGTGGCCGCGGTCGATCCACTCCTGCAGGTGGGGGGCCTCCGCGCCGATCGTGGTGGTGTCCCCGTGGCCGGTGAGCACCTCCGTGGTCCCCGGCAGCGTGAGCAGCCGGTCCCGGATGGAGTCGACGATCGTGGGGAAGTCCGAGTACGAGCGGCCGGTGGCGCCGGGACCGCCCTGGAAGAGGGTGTCCCCGGAGAACAGCACTCCGCCCTCGCCCAGGTCCGGCGCCCAGAAGCACACCGAGCCCGGCGAGTGGCCCGGGGTGTGCAGCGCGGTGAGGCGCACCCCGCCCACCGAGTAGACGTCACCGTCGCGGATGATGCGGTCGAAGCGGCGGGCGGGGTGGACCTGCTCCCAGAGCATCGTGTCGTCCGGGTGCAGGTGCACCGGTGCCCGCAGCTGCTCGGCGACCTCGACGACGGCGCGGATGTGGTCGTCGTGGCCGTGGGTGAGCAGGATGGCCACCACTGCCCGGCCGCCGACGGCGTCCACGACCTGCTGCGGGGCGTGGGCCGGGTCGATGACCACGCACTGCTCGTCGTCGCCCACGATCCACACGTTGTTCTCGACCTCCCAGGTGCCCCCGTCCAGGGAGAACGTCCCCGAGGTCACCAGGTGCTCCACCCGGACCCGGCCCGTGGCGTCCGTGCGCTGCCCCACATCCTGCCGCGCGGTCATCGGGCCGCTCCGGCCGGGGCGGTCACGCCGGTCTCCAGGCCACGCTCCTCCGCGCCGGTCGCCGAGCGGTCCAACTCCACGACGGAGCGCAGGACGGTGCCGGCCTTCATCTTCGCGAAGGCCTCCTCGACGTCGTCCAGGCCGATGCGCTCGGTGACGAACCCGTCGAGGTCCAGCCGGCCGAGCCGGTACTGGTCCACCAGCATCGGGAAGTCCCTGGAGGGGAGGGTGTCGCCGTACCAGGCGGACTTGATGGACCCGCCGCGGCCGAAGACCTCGTCCAGCGGGATCTCCCACGTGGTGCCGGGGGCGGGCACCCCGACCAGCACCATCCGGCCGGCCAGGTCACGGGCCTCGAACGCCTGCTTGAAGGTGGGGGCGATGCCCACGGCGTCGATCACCAGGTCGGCGCCGTTGCCGCCCGTGAGCGCCCGGATCGCCGCCACGGGGTCCTGCTCCTTCGAGTTGACCACGTGGGTGGCGCCGAAATGCTCCGCGGTGGCCAGCTTCTCGTCGTCGAGGTCCACGGCCACGATCGTGGTGGCCCCGGCCAGTGCGGCACCGGCGACCGCGGCCGCCCCGACCCCACCGCAGCCGATCACGGCCACGGACTCCCCGCGCTTCACGGCGC
The DNA here is from genome assembly GCF_006094695.1 of Kocuria rosea. Classification (NCBI taxonomy): domain Bacteria; kingdom Bacillati; phylum Actinomycetota; class Actinomycetes; order Micrococcales; family Micrococcaceae; genus Kocuria; species Kocuria rosea. Next base: position 3,632,814 of record NZ_CP035103.1, read on the forward strand.
CGGTGTTGAGCACCGCGCCGATGCCGGCCATCACGCCGCACCCGAGCAGCCCGACGGCCGCGTACTGGTGCGGTTCGAGGTCGGCCTCGATCCTCGTGCACTGCCCGGCGGCGACGAGGGTCTTCTCGGCGAACGACCCGATGCCCAGGGCCGGGGTCAGCGGGGTGCCGTCCTCGAGCGTCATCCTCTGGGTGGCGTTGTGGGTGGCGAAGCAGTACCAGGGCTCGCCCCTGCGGCAGGCCCGGCACTCGCCGCACACCGCCCGCCAGTTCAGGATCACGTGGTCGCCCACGGCGACCTCCGTCACCCCCTCCCCGATCGCCGACACCACGCCCGAGGACTCGTGGCCCAGCAGGAACGGGTAGTCGTCGCCCACCCCGCCCTGGACGTAGTGGTGGTCGGTCTGGCACACCCCGCAGGTGAGCACGTCCACCAGTACCTCTCCCGGTCCGGGGTCCGGCACCAGGATGGTCTCCACACTGACCGGCTGGTTCTTGCCCTTGGACACCACGCCCTTGACCTTGTGCATGCTGGAACTGCCTTTCGTCGTCGTCGGCACCGGTAACGGTGCTCGATCGCAGAAGTCGTACTGGGAAGTCCCGAGGTCGGGACGAAGAGCCGCGGCCGGAGCGGCGCACGCCCCGGCCGCGACGGCAGGGGCCTCAGCCGCGGATGCGCTCCATGCCGGGGTCCACGAGCGGCTCGGCGCTGACCGTGGCGGGGACGCGCTCGCCGAGGTACTCGATCTCGACGCCGTCCCCCTCGGAGAGCTCCGGCGGGAGCCAGGCATAGGCGACCGGGCGGCCCACGGTGTGGCCGAAGACGGCGCTGGTGACGTAGCCGGCGGCGGCGCCGTCCACGTACACGGGCTCCTTGCCCATCACCACGGAGCGGCCGTCGTCGACCGTCAGGCAGCGCAGCCGGCGCCGCACCTGGCCGTCGGAGGCCACGGCCGCCGACCCCACGAACTCGCCCTTGTCCTTCTTGACGGCGAAGTCCAGTCCCGCCTCCAGGGCGGTGTGCTCCGTGGTCATGTCGGTGCCCCAGGACCGGTAGCCCTTCTCCACGCGCAGGCTGTTGAAGGCGGCGCGCCCCGCGGGGACGATGCCGAACTCCTGGCCCGCCTCGTGCAGCAGGTCCCACAGCCGCAGTCCCTGGTCCGCGGTGGTGTACAGCTCCCAACCGAGCTCGCCCACGTAGGAGAGGCGCATCGCGGTGACCCGCAGGCCGCCCACCCGGATCTGCTTGGTGCGGAAGTACTTCAGGCCGTCGTTGGACAGGTCGTCGCGGGAGACCTTCGCCATGACCTCCCGGGCCTTCGGCCCCCACAGCCCGATGCAGCAGGTCTCGGCGGTGGTGTCACGGACCAGGGCCCAGGCCGTGGGGTCCGCGGCGCTCTGCCGGGTGGCCTCGGCGGACAGGTACGCCACGTCCACGCTGCTGTTGATGCCGGCCTGGAACAGGTTCTCGCCGAGCCGGGCCACGGTGATGTCGCTGCGGATCCCGGCCTTCTCGTCCAGCAGGAGGCAGTACGTCACGGCGCCCGGCTTGCGCAGGACGTTGCCGGTGGTGAGCCGCTGCAGCAGAGCGGCGGCCCCGGGACCTTCGACGGTCACGCGCTTGAGCGGGGTCATGTCGTACATCGCCACGGCGGTGCGGGTCTTCCAGGCCTCGACCGCCGCGATCGGCGAGTGGAACCGGGCCGCCCACGGCTCGCGCTCCGGCTCGCGCCACTCCTCGGGCAGCTGCTCCAGGAGCGCGGCGTTGGACTCGTACCAGTGCGGGCGCTCCCACCCGTGGCTCTCCAGGAAGAACGCGCCGAGCTCCAGCTCCCGGGGATAGAAGGGGCTGACCCGCAGGTTGCGCGGCGAGTCCCGGGGCTGGAGGGGGTGGAGGACGTCGTAGATCTCCACGAAGTTCTGCTTGCCCGTCTCCTCGACGTACTCCGGGGAGAGCTGCACGTCGTCGAACCGGGTGGCCTCGCAGCCGTGCAGGTCCGTCTCCGGAGCGCCGTCCACCAGCAGTTCGGCCATGGCCTTGGCCACACCCGAGGAGTGCGTGACCCACACGGCCTCCGCCACCCAGAACCCGGCGAGGTCCGGGGATTCGCCGATGAGCGGGCCCCCGTCCGGGGTGAAGGAGAAGATGCCGTTGAAGCCCTCGGCCACCTCGCTGCCGCGCAGGCTCGGCAGGAAGCGCCGGCTCTCGGCCCACTGCTCGGTGAAGTCCTCGGGCGTGAAGTCCAGGCGGGAGGGCATCCGGTCGTGGGCGATGTCGCGGGGCGCGTAGTGCGGCAGGTCGGCGAGGTCCACCGGGATCGGGCGGTGGGCGTAGGAGCCGATGCCGATCCGGTCCCCCCACTCCCGGTAGTAGAGGTCCGCGTCCTGGTGCCGGAGGATCGGCAGGGTCGCGCCGTTCGGGGCGTCGTGCTTGCCGACCAGCTCCAGGACCGCGGAGGTGAAGACGTACTGGTGGGCCAGCGGCTGGAGGGGGCACGGCATGCCGGCCATCTCGCCGATCGCGGGTCCCCAGAATCCGGCGCAGGAGACGACGATGTCCGCCGGCACGGTTCCGTCGGACGTGGTCACGCCGGTCACGCGGCCGTTCGAGCGCTCGATGCCGGTGACGATCGTCTCGGCGCAGTAGGTCACGCCGGCGCGCGTGGTGCGCTCGATGAGCACCTGCACCGCCTTGGCCGCCAGGGCGAGCCCGTCCGTCGGCACGTGGTAGCCGCCCAGCACCATCTCGGGATTGACCAGGGGATGCTGCGCGAGCACCTCCTCGGGGGTGAGCAGCCGGCCCTCGATCCCCCAGGAGGCCGCGTAGCCCACCTTGCGCTTGAGCTCCTCCAGCCGCGCCGGCGTGGTGGCCACCTCGAGACCGCCGACCTGGTTGAAGCAGCCCAGGGAGACGAGCTTCTCGACGGTGTACCGCGCGAAGTGGGTCATCGTCCGTGACGGGTTCGTCTGGTAGACGAGTCCGGGCGCGTGCGACGTCGAGCCCCCGGGAAGGGGCAGCGGACCCTGCTCGAGGACGGTGACGTCCGTCCAGCCGCGCTGGACGAGCTCGTCGGCGAGGTTCGTGCCGACGATGCCGGCGCCGATGATGACGACGCGAGGGGTGGTGCTCATGGGGCGGTTCTCCTGACCTGCGGATGTCGTGCGGGGGCTCGGCCGGGTTCAGCTCGGCCGGGACTCGTGGCCGATGACGGTGAGACCGGGCGGCAGGTTCGGTGCCTCGGACGACTCCTCGACCATGATGATGCCGTCCACGACGCTCACCTCGTGGGCCCGCACCGGCAGCTTGGCCGGAGGGGCGTCCACCGCGCCGGTGCGCAGGTCGAACTTGGACGCGTGCAGCGGGCACTCCACCTCGCACCCCTCCACCCAGCCGTCGGCGAGCGAGGCGTCCTGGTGGGTGCAGGTGTCGTCGATGGCGAACAGCTCGCCCTCCTCCGTGTGGAAGACGGCGATGGGCGGGACGGTGTCGAGGCGCAGGGCGTCACCGGGGGCGAGGTCCTTGAGGGGGCAGGCCTGGTGCATCGGAGCGGATCCTTTCCTGAGGTGGCTCGGGCCTGCTGTGCCGAGCGTTGCCACCTCGACCGCACTGCCTCACGATGAGCAACAAGTGTTGCAATGTGCAACATCGTGAGGACTTCCACCGAACCCTGTCAAGAGCCGGGGCCCACTCGGAACCCGCGCCGGGCCGCACGGGGACGCAATGTAAATTCCCCGGGTCGAATTCGCCGGACCCCTTGACGGGGCCGGGGACGAGGTTCACGCTGATTCTCACATTGTGAGCCGTGTTGCACGAAGCGCACAGGACGTCCGGACCTCGGACCTCCCCGCCCTTGCTCCGGGTCATTCAGGACGAAGATCTGAAAGGGGTCCCTCATGGAGTCCCTCGTCATTGTCGGAGCGTCGCTGGCGGGCCTGTCCGCCGCCCGGGCCGCCCGGAACCTCGGGTTCGCCGGACGACTGGTGATCATCGGTGATGATCCCCAGCGCCCCTACGACCGCCCACCGCTGTCCAAGGACTTCCTCGCCGGCCGGATCGAGCTCGAGGACCTGGCCCTGGAGACCGACGACGAGGCCCTGGAGGCCGAGTGGATCCTCGGGACCCGGGCGGTGTCCTTCGACGCGACCACCCGCCTGGTGCACCTGGAGGACGGGCGGTCGGTGCGCGCCGACGGCCTGGTGATCGCCACCGGGGCCTCGCCCCGGTCGCTGCCGCAGCTCGCCGGGAGCGCGAACGTGGTGAGCCTGCGCACCGTCGCCGACGCGCAGAGGCTCCGCGGGCTGCTGGCTGCCGGGCGGCGGCTCGTGGTCGTGGGCGCCGGCTTCATCGGCGCGGAGGTCGCCTCCACCGCCCACGCCCTCGGTCTGGACGTCACGGTGCTGGAGAAGTCCCCCACCCCCCTGTGCGGCCCGCTGGGCACCGAGCTGGGCGGGGTGGTCGCCGGGCTGCACGAACGCGCCGGCGTGGAGCTGATCTGCGGCGTCGACATCGAGGAGTTCGAGTTCACCGGCGGGTCGGTCAGCGCGGTGCGCCTGGCCGGCGGCCGGGTGCTGCCCGCCGACGTGGTGGTCGTGGGCATCGGCGCGGCGCCGAACACCGCCTGGCTGGAGGGCTCCGGGATCGAGCTGGGCAACGGCGTGCTGTGCGACGCCGTCGGGGCCACCAGCATCCCCGGGGTCGTCGCCGTGGGCGACTGCGCCGCGTGGTGGGAGCCGGGCACCGGCCGCCACCACCGGGTGGAGCACTGGACCGGGGCCGCCGAGCGCCCGGCGGTGGCCGTGGGCGCCCTGCTGGGCACCGACCCGGCCGGGCTGCCCGCCGTCAAGCCCCCCTACTTCTGGTCCGACCAGTACGGCACCCGCCTGCAGTTCGCCGGCGACGCCTCTCGCGCCGACCGCGTGGCCTACGAACACGGCGGCCCGGGCCAGGACTCCCTGCTCGCCGTCTACTACGCCGGGGACGAGCCGGTCGCCGTGCTCGCCTGGAACCAGACGAGGCTCTTCTGCCGCTGGCGCAAGACCCTCGAGAAGCTCGCCGTCGCCGCGGTCCAGTCGCTCGCGGCCTGACCGCCCACGCAGCCCTGCCACTCCTCCTCCCTCTCCCACCCCGCGCTCTGCGCACTGTCCGAACCCAGGAGTTCGTGTTGTCGATCAACGTTGTCTCGGAGTCCCTGATCTCCACCCTGCCCGGCTCCACCTACGTGGACGAGGCAGTCTTCCGCGCCGAGCAGGAGCGCATCTTCGAGCAGATGTGGTTCTGCGCCGTGCGCGCCGCCGACCTGGACAAGCCCGGAGCCTTCCGCACCGTCCAGGTCGGGCGGGAGTCCATCATCATCACCCGCAACCGGAAGCACGGCATCCGGGCGTTCTACAACATCTGCCGCCACCGCGGGGTGAAGCTGTGCATGGAGGACGCCGGCGAAGCCGCGCGCTCCTTCCAGTGCCCGTACCACGCCTGGACCTACGACTTCGACGGCAAGCTCATCGCCGCCCCCAACCTCACCAAGATGCCCGACATCGACCGCCAGGAGTACGGCCTGGTCACCATCCCGGTCCGCGAGTACCTCGGCTACGTCTGGGTCTGCCTGGCCGAGACCCCTCCGTCCTTCGAGGAGGACGTCATGGGCGACATCCAGGAGCGCCTCGGGGACACCCAGGCCATCGAGGGCTACGACATCGCCAATCTCTCCCTGGGCCGGCGGATCACCTACGACGTGAAGGCCAACTGGAAGCTCATCATCGAGAACTTCATGGAGTGCTACCACTGCGCCACCATCCACCCCGAGCTCACGGAGGTGCTGCCCGAGTTCGCCGACGGCCTCGCCGCCCAGTACTTCGTCGGACACGGCGCCGAGTTCGGCGACGACGTGCGCGGCTTCACCATCGACGGCTCCGAGGGCCTCGACAAGCTCCCCGGCGTCGACGACGACCACGACCGCCGCTACTACGCCATCACCGTCAAGCCCACCGTGTTCGTCAACCTCGTCCCCGACCACGTCATCATCCACCGCATGTTCCCGCTGGCTCCGGACCACACCGTCGTGGAGTGCGACTGGCTCTACCTCCCCTCGGTCGTGGACTCCGGCAAGGACGTCTCCACCTCCGTGGAGCTCTTCCACCGCGTCAACCAGCAGGACTTCGACGCCTGCGAACGCTGCCAGCCCGCCATGAACTCCAAGATCTACGCCAAGGGCGGGGTCCTCGTCCCCTCCGAGCACCACATCGGCGCCTTCCACGACTGGATCACCGACAAGGTCGGCGACGTCGTCGGGACGGCGCCACCCCGGTCCTCCGGGACCGGGCCGCAGCACCTGTTCCCGGGAGGGGATCACGATGAGCACTGAGAATCCACCACTGGTTCCGTCGTCGGACGCGGAGGCCCCGCCGGCCTGTCCCGTCGACGACACGACGCACCTCCACGAGGCGGAGGCCGAGGAGACCCAGATCCTCGGCGAGCTCAGGGAGGGGGTCCAGGAACGGCGCAGCGCGCTCCAGGGAGAGCCCCGGGGCCTGGACAAGGTGATCTTCGGTGTGACCGGCGCCCTGGTCGTCGCCTTCGTGGTCTGGGGCTTCGTCGGCACGGAGAACCTGTCCACCGTCTCGACCGCGGCGCTCGGGTGGGTCCTGGAGAACACCGGGTGGATCTTCGTGCTGCTGTCCTCCCTGTTCGTCGCCTACGTCCTGTGGCTGGCCCTGGGCCGGTTCGGCAACATCCCGCTGGGCAAGGACGGCGAACGGCCCGAGTTCAGGACCGTCTCGTGGATCTCCATGATGTTCGCCTGCGGCATGGGCATCGGCCTGATGTTCTACGGCGTCGCCGAGCCCCTCTACTACTACATCTCCCCGCCGCCGGCCACGGTCGACGCCGGCACGGCCGAAGCCGTCGAGACGGCCATGGCCACGTCGCTGTTCCACTGGACGCTGCACCCCTGGGCCATGTACGCGGTGCTCGGCATCGCCATCGCCTACGGCACCTTCCGGCTGGGCCGCAAGAACCTGCTCTCCGAGGCGTTCGTGTCCCTGTTCGGGCGGCGGGCGGTCGACGGCGCCGGCGGCAAGATCATCAACATCCTGGCCATCTTCGCCACGCTCTTCGGCTCCGCGGCCTCGCTCGGGCTGGGCGCGCTCCAGATCGGCAGCGGCCTGCAGTTCAACGGCGTGGTGGGCGAGGTGGCCACCCCGATGCTCGTGCTGATCATCGCGGTGCTCACCTTCTGCTTCGTGGCCTCGGCGGTGTCGGGCATCGAGCGCGGCATCCAGTTCCTGGCCAACACCAACATGGTGCTCGCGGTGGTCATGGCCCTCATCGTCTTCGTCGTGGGGCCCACCCTGTTCATCCTCAACCTCATCCCCAACGCGATCGGCTCCTACCTCCAGCAGCTGCCGGAGATGGCCGCCCGCACCGAGGCCTCCGGCGGCGAGGACATGCGCGCGTGGCTGTCCAGCTGGACGATCTTCTACTGGGCCTGGTGGATCTCCTGGACGCCGTTCGTGGGCATGTTCATCGCTCGCATCAGCCGCGGTCGCACCATCCGCCAGTTCGTCACCGGCGTGCTGCTGGTGCCCTCCCTGGTGTCCCTGCTGTGGTTCGCCGTCTTCGGCGGCAGCGCCATCCACATCCAGCGGACGGCGAACGCGACCCCCGACCCCGGCGACGGGATCGCCACGGTCGTCGACGGCGTCCCCACCATCTCCTTCGACGGCGCGATCTACGACATGTTCAACAGCCTCGGCACTCCGCAGGCGCTGACCATCGGCCTGGCGGTGCTGGCCATGGTGCTCACCGCCATCTTCTTCGTCACGGGCGCCGACTCGGCGTCCATCGTGATGGGCTCGCTCAGCTCCCGCGGGAGCCTCGAGCCGTCGAAGCCCGTCGTGATCTTCTGGGGCGTGCTGATGGGGGCGGTCGCGGCCGTCATGCTCCTGGCCGGCGGGGACACCCCCGCGGAGGCGCTGGGGGGTCTGCAGCGGCTCACCATCGTCGCCGCGCTGCCGTTCGTCCTCGTGATGTGCGTCCTGTGCATCGCCCTGACCCGCGACCTGCGCGCGGACCCGATGTGGCTGCGCCAGCGGCTGTCCGACTCCGTGGTGCGCCGCGCCATCCGCACCGCTGTGGACGAGTACGGGCACCAGAAGTTCACCCTGGTCACCCAGGAGAGCACGGATCCGCCCACGGGCCAGATCCAGGCCGTGGACGCCACGGCCGCCGGTCAGCCGATCTACGCCCGGGTGAAGGGCCAGGAGAACGGCCAGGTCCGGAAGAAGAAGGCGGCCCGCCCATGACGCCGCGGGACGGTCCGGGACGCGCCCGGCCCGCACGGCACGTTACCGGGCGCCCGGCCCGCTCCACCCCGGCGGGCCGGGGTGGAGCGGACGGACCGGACGGAGCGCGACAATGACGATTGACTACCATGGAGTCATGTCCTCCCCCGGCCCCAGACCCCCGACCGTCCCCGACGCCGCCAAGGAGCAGCCCGGCACGGACGGGGTCACCCCGGGGGGCGTGCAGTCCGTGGACCGGGCCATCACGGTGCTCGAGGTCCTCGCCCGGACCGGCGGTTCGACGGTGACCGAGGTGGCCGCGGAGCTGGGCGTGCACAAGTCCACCGCGTCGAGGCTGCTCGGCGCCCTGGAGTCCCGGGGCCTGGTGCACCACCCGAGCGACGGGAGCCCGTATCAGCTCGGGTTCGGCATCCTTCGGCTGGCGCACGCGATCCCCGGCCGGCTGAGCGTGGTGGCCGAGGCGCGCGACGAGGTCCGCGGCCTGGCCCGGACCCACTCCGAGACGGTCAACCTGGCGGTCCTGCGGGAGGGCCACGCCGTCAACGTGGACCAGGAGATGGGCCCCTCCTCGGTCGCGACCCACGACTGGATCGGGAGCCTGACCCCCCTGCACGCCACCGCCAGCGGGAAGGTGCTGCTGTCGGGGCTGCCGTCCGACGAGAGGGCCCACGTCCTCCGCGACCAGGGCATGCCGGCCCTCACCGCGCGCACGATCACGTCGAGGGAGCAGCTGGAGCGACAGCTGATCGACGTGGTCGCCCGGGGCTACGCCACCGTGTGCGAGGAGTTCGAGATCGGGCTGAACTCCGTCGCCGTGCCCGTGCGGGACCATCTCGGCACGGTCATCGCCTCGATCAGCGTCTCGGGACCGGCGTTCCGGTTCACGGAGCAGCACATGGCCGACCTGGTCGAGGACCTCAAGGAGGCCGGCCTGCGGGTCAGCCGGCGCATGGGGTACGCCCCCCTCGACGACTCCGCGTAGCAGCATCCGCGCCGCCTCGCCCCTGGCACGACGTGGTCCACGGCGCCCGGGACGGCCTCTCGAGCACTCAGGCGCGGAAGGAGGCGATCATCGCCTCGACCTGCCGGTGCTGCTCCGATCCGGCGTACTCCCGGGCGGCCTCGAGCGTGGGGAAGTCGTGGACCGAGCTGAAGATCACCGTCCGGTAGGTGATGCCGTTGGGCGCGACCACCCCGGTCTCGACCAGTCCCAGGCCGTACAGGACGTGCGGCAGCATCGTGGTGGGCGGAGAGGCGTCCGCATCGGTCAGCGAGGTCACGAGCCGCACGGCGTCCGGCCAGCCGTACGCGTTGCGCAGCTCCGGCGAGGACGTCAGGTCCATGGCCACGGAGCGCACCACGAACTCCCCGCTGCTGGACAGCGGCACGCTCCCCGGGACGTCCCCGAGGTGGGCCACCGGCGGCATCGAGCAGTCGGGGCCGCACTCGGCGCCCCAGGCGATGAGGACCGACAGGTGGCCGACGGGAGCACCGTCCGGCCCGAGCACCGTCACCGTGCCGCCGACGTCCGAGAAGTCCCCGTCCACGCTCCACGTCGCGGGCAGCTCGAAGGCGAAGGCGGCGTCCGCGGCCGTGCCGGAGTAGGTCACGAGCTCCGCGGGAGCCCCAGTCGGACTCGCCGTCGGGCTCGCGGTGGGCGTGCTGGTCGGGGCCTCCGTCGGACCGGCCGTCGGGTTCTCGGCGGTCGGCGACGGGCTCTCCGTGGCTGGTTCTGTGGCTGGTTCCGTGGCCGTCGGGGACTCCGCCGCCGTGGCGGCCGGCGACGCGGCCGGGCTCGTGCCCTCGGCGGAGGGGTCCCCTCCGGACGGGGTGCCGCAGGAGGCCAGGAGGAGCAGGGCCGCGGCGGCCGCGCCCAGCGCCCGGGTCGATCGTGACGTGGTCGGTGACATGTGGACGGCCCCCCGATCGCGGAGCACCAGCGCCCCGGG